>JAFGRN010000015.1 GCA_016935115.1 Candidatus Omnitrophota bacterium
CGCTAAAATTTCGATGGTAAAGCCTGTATCGCCTATAGGTATCGAAATTTTAGAGATTCGCTCCAGCAAGGTGCCAAAAGTTCTGCCATTTGAAGTCTGCCGAAAAATCCCCCTGGTGAGGGAGAGGGGCAAAAATATCGCATGGGTGACGCGTGCAATTAGACTTCGGGAAGTTACGGGTGGCCGAGGTCAGCCTTAAGGCGCGCACAAGGCCGATGCGGGATGGGGCAGTACAGATACCCGTCTTATTGATCACGATATTGTAAACCCCGCAAGGCCGCGGAGCACCGAAAGGCTGACCTCGGACAGGACCCGTAACTTCCGGGGATGTATGCAGGGCCTTAGGATATTTTTGCCTGTTTAGATAGGAAAGAATAGTGGACTTATTCGAACAAGACAAACCCAAAGATAAAGCGTACGAGCCGCTGGCTGTGAGGCTGAGGCCGAAGACGCTTGACGATTTTGTCGGGCAGGATGCTATTCTCGGAAAAGACAAGCTGCTACGGCGTCTCATAGAGAGCGATAAGATCTCCTCGCTTATATTGTACGGCCCGCCCGGTTGCGGCAAGACAACACTTGCCCTAATTATAAGCGAGAGGACAAAGTCGCATTTTGAGCGTATCAACGCCGCTTCGAACAATGTAGCCGATATCCGTCGCATAATCGACGCCGCGAAGAGGCGTGAATTGGCCCGCGGCGGGCGGACCATGCTCCTTATCGACGAGATACACAGGTTCAACAAAGCCCAGCAGGACGTACTTATGCCGGATGTCGAAGCCGGTAATCCGGTCCTTATAGGCACTACCACGCATAATCCGTTCTTCTATGTCAACTCAGCCCTTCTTTCCCGGTCACAGGTGTTTGAGTTCAAGAAATTGGGAGATGCTGATATCGCCGCGATACTTAAGCGCGCCCTGAGAGATAAAGAAGCGGGACTCGGTAAAATGCCGATAGATATGGACGAAAATGCGTTGAAGCATATTGCCAGGACGAGCGAGGGAGACGCCAGGCGGGCGCTCGGCGCGTTCGAGGTCGGAGCTCTTTCAACGCGCGCGCTCAAAGACAAGAGAATACATTTCACGCTCAAAGTCGCGGAGGAGTCCATACAGAAGAAGGCGGTTGTTTATGATAAGGATGAGGATGAGCATTATGACACCATATCAGCGTTCATAAAATCGATGCGGGGATCCGATCCCGACGCCGCGCTTTACTGGCTGGCAAAAATGATCTATGCCGGCGAGGACCCGAGGTTCATTGCCCGCAGGATAGTTATATGCGCGTCGGAAGATGTGGGCAATGCCGATCCGCAGGCGATAATGGTGGCGAATGCCGCGCTCCAGGTCTCCGAGTTTATCGGGATGCCGGAGGCGAGGATACCTCTGGCACAGGCGGCCGTATATGTAGCGTGCGCGCCAAAATCAAACGCGGCGTATCTGGGAATAGAGGCCGCGCTCAAGGATGTGGAGGAGGGCAAGACCCTTGACGTGCCGGATCACCTTAAAGATGCCACTCTCGACGGTGATCTGCTCGGCCACGGCAAAGGATATAAATACGCCCATGACTTCGAAGGTCATTATGTAAAACAGGAATATAAGCCCTCAGCCAAACAGTATTATATGCCGACGGCAATGGGATATGAAGCCAGGATAAAAGAATGGCTCGAAAAATTGCGGGACAGCAAAAAGTGAACAAAAAAGCGGTGGTATTATTATCAGGAGGGCTTGACAGTATACTTGCCGCGAAGCTAATGCTGGAACTTGGCATCGATATAGCGTGCGTGACCTATATAATCGAGTTCGCCATGTGCGGAGGAGGACTCATGGCCGCCTCAAGCGCGGCGGAAGCGCTGGGAGTTCCCCTCAAGGCAGTTGATATAACGGCAGAGTATGTGGATATGCTCAAGAAGCCGGAACACGGCTATGGCGCGAATATAAATCCATGCATAGATTGTAAGATATTAATGCTTAAGAAAGCGAAAGCATATATGGAAGAAACCGGAGCGTCGTTTCTTGTGACCGGTGAAGTGCTGGGTGAGAGGCCGATGTCGCAGCGCAGGGACGCCCTGAATATAATAGAGAAGAACGCAGGCGTCCGCGGCATACTACTGAGGCCGCTCAGCGCGAAACTTCTTCCTCCGACGCTGCCGGAGACAGAGGGTATTGTCGACAGGGAGAAGCTTCTTGATATTCAGGGCCGCGGGAGGAAGCCGCAGCTTGAATTGGCAAAAAAATTCGGAATCAAAGAATACCCCAAT
The DNA here is from genome assembly GCA_016935115.1 of Candidatus Omnitrophota bacterium. Classification (GTDB taxonomy): domain Bacteria; phylum Omnitrophota; class Gorgyraeia; order 2-01-FULL-45-10; family 2-01-FULL-45-10; genus CAIMPC01. The sequence continues at coordinate 2,255 of JAFGRN010000015.1, forward strand.
CCGTCCGGAGGCTGCCTCCTGACAGACCCCGGTTTTACGAAACGCGTTAAAGATTTAATCATCCATGAAGGGCTTACTGTGGAGGGCCTCAGACTGCTTAAGATAGGCAGGCATTTTCGGTTCAGTAAGTACGTAAAACTTATTGTGAGCAGGGATGGCACGGAAAATGACGCTCTCGAGCCCTTGATAAGGGAAGGCGATGTATGTTTCAGGTTAAAAGACCATGGCGGGCCGCTCGCCATACTTCGCGGGACATCCGATGAGAAGATTATAATGCGCGCGGCCGAGATAATGGCCCGGCATACAAAATACAGGAGCGAAAGGTCCCTGGATGTGCTATGCTGGCGGCCAGGCTCAAGCGATGCCAGGGTTCTTGTTGTTAAAGCGGCATCGATGGAAGAAGCGGATAAGTTAAGGATATAAGGCAATGACTAAAAACACACGCATAATAGAAGACTATAGTTTATACCTTGTGATCACCGAAGAACTCTGCTCAGGCAGGGGGGCTCCGGAGGTAGCAGAGCGCGCGATAGCTGGCGGAGTGGATATTATACAGATGAGGGAGAAGGCGAGGCCGCGCAACGAGCTTGTTTCGCTCGGCAGGAGCCTGAGAAAATTATGCAGGGATAGCGGCATCACTTTTATTGTCAATGACGACCCGCTTCTGGCCAGGGAGGTCAATGCCGACGGAGTTCATCTGGGCCAGGATGATTTGAGCCGTTTTTCTATAAGGAAGGCGCGGGATATGCTTGGGCCGGAACGCATAATCGGGATATCAACCGATTCGGCCGCGCAACTCGAAAAGACAAACGCTGAAGACGCGGATTATGTCGCTTTCGGGCCGATATTCCGCACGACGGTAAAGAATTACTGTGTCGGCACCGGATGCATCAGGGCGGTTCAGGAGGCGTCGAGGCGCCCGGTCTTCTTCATAGGCGGAATAGATTCCTCGACGCTTTCAACGGTCTTGGCGGCCGGCGCGAAAAATATAGCCATGATAAGGGCGATTACCGAATCTCTTGACATAACGGCCACGGTAAGGTATTTTAAAGATGAGCTTCGCAAGCAGAAAGAGAGTGCGAAGACTTGATCGCAAGTTAGAAGACAGGGGAGGCCGTGAAGCGGCCTGAGAGTTTCGCGTAACAAGCGAGAGACCCATATCACCCGATCTGGGTAATGCCAGCGTGGGGAAAGGCAGATATATACAAACCCCCATGCTGAAGCACGGGGGTTTTCATTTGGGTGGATATATTGCAAAAATATCCTCCGGGCCCCTTTGTCAATTAAGCCCTGATCCAAAGTTATGTTCGCACTGAAAATATTTCCCCTGTACTCAAATCCACAGGGTCGGTCTTTTGTTCAGGATAAAAAGGGGAACCTGCGGAACTCGGCCGCCGGAGGCGGCCTCAAA
>JAFGRN010000001.1 GCA_016935115.1 Candidatus Omnitrophota bacterium
ATTTTTACGGGTCCTGCCGCTCCTTCGCCTTTTTCTTTGAAGGGCTGTGTCCCAGGACAGTCGCGTAACACCAGTCGAGCGTGGCAAGCCCCACCCCGTACCGCCATTTTTGCGAAAAAGGCTCAAGTCGCGTCACCCGTAAAAATCTACCAGCCACCAAAATATTTTCGCCTCTGCGGGAAGAATAGCAAGTAGCCTGCGCTTAAATAAGGGCTACTTGGTATGCAGTAAGCCATGATCCGAAGTTATAAGTGAGCACATTGAAAATATTAGGTCTTTTGTGAAGAGAAAAAGGTTAAAAAGAACCGAGGATGTCGCAATAGTATTACTGTAGGCGTCCTCCGAAGCCTTATGCAATCTAAGTGTTGAAGGCGTAGGAGGATGAGGCCACTTCCAAGTGGCCGAGTTCCGCAGGTTCCCCTTTTTCGATGAATAAAAGACCGACCCAAAGGGGAATATTTTCAGTGCTCACATAACAAGGATTATGGCTTGCTGATGGGATGGACTTGGGATATTTTCGCTAAGTTAAGAATTCAAAAAGTTAATTGACAATATCAAGATTTATGGTATATTAACGCAATATAGTTAAGTTATTAAAATCATAAAAATCTCGGAGGAGTAATGAAAAATTTCAAGAAGATCCTGAGTTTAGTAATAGCCTGCACATTCTTCGTCAATAATATTGCCTACGGATTAAGCCCCGGCATTGTGTCGGGAGGATTGCGCTCGAATGGGAACGGCGTGAAAGAGGCTATGTATGCCGGAGCCCAGAAATTATTTGCCGCGAATCGTGGACCGGGAGCGATCAATTTCGGCGATTACAAACCGACTAAATTCTCCGGTGCCGTGCCGGAGATTCCCGGACTTAAATTCGTTCCGGTAAATTATGATAAATTGCCTAATGGATGGGAGCTAAATCCTATCTTACACGGTCAACTCGATCTTGTTTCAGAGTTTAAGTTATTTAGAGAAAAAGAAGCCCTCATAGATAGTTCAAAGCTTCCAATAAGTGAAGCCTACTATGATCTTAACGGCAAGAACGCCGGAGAGATCCCTCTGGCGCGCATAGAAAATATCGTTGGCCGTGCCAATGACGAATACCAGCATCTGGCTATCCATACCGATTTTGTCCAGATGTGGAATGATATCAAGCAGAACGATGTGTGGTTTGAGTACGTGTTTGAGGATGGCCAGACCAGAACGGCCAGTCTGGCATGGGCAATCTTCTATCGCGTCGCGAAACATGAAATGATGGATCTGAAAAAGCCCAATTACAAGGATCCGTTTTTGCATGCCAAAGGCGGCGGGCACGCGAAACTGACGTCTTTCGACGGTTTAACAGTGCGTTCCGATGAAAATCTCGCGAATTTCATAGATGGCCGCTATGCTACCATTAATGACGCGGCATGGCTATGGTTCCTTGGATCCTACTGTTTCGGTGAGACGACGCAATATGATAATGATACATTGAAAAAGAGGCTTCAATGGTTCTTCTCGGATGAATCGGGCCTCGCTTCGGAATTTCCAGAGCTTGACGCTTTTCCAAGTAAAAGAGAAGCTGTTATAAATCTAGCCCTCGCAATCAACGGCCAATTTTACACTAAATATAGGAAGACACCCGTTTCGGCCCAGGATCTTGCCAAACGTCAGAGACTCATGGAAGAATATAATATACGCAAGCCGCATATTTCTACAGTTATTCCTGCGACAGGAAAAGACGAAGAGAAGTCCGTGGAGCAGGCTCAGGCTGCGCCACGAAGCAGAGATGATGTGTATGGTTTTACAAAGCACTTTGGCAAGACTCCCGCAGGACTGCTCATGTTCATCGGAGATTGTTATAGTAGACACATAGTAACTGCGCCCATGCTGGCAGACCACTACAGCAAGTTGTGGGATGAGATGAGATACCATAATTGGCCGGGTCTTTTTTTCGAAGCACCCTCTGAAGATCAGCTCGATATTATAAAAAATAATCTTTATGGGTCGGACAAATCATTACGCGCCCAAGGGATGGTTGAAGAATTGGATGAGCACATTATAGACGAACACCCTGGGAATATACGGCGGCAGTTCAGGCTTACAAATAAGGGCCGGGGTATGTTTGAGGCGTTAAGGCTCGGTTATGCTGTAGAGACTTCCGCCGGGATAAAATGGATAATGGATGCGGAAAAGGACGGCATAAGTGTGGAATGGGATGAGTTTTTTGCCCGCGCGAAAAACTACAGAGAGACCGGGGAATTTCTCGCCGCCACGGGGCTCGGCGCTATTAACAATAGTCGGGATATTCGGAAGAGATGGTGGGGCAAGAAAGTTATCGCATCGGTCCAGAGTAGAGATGATCATGGTTCTTTTGAAATTAAATTAGGATCTTTATGGTACCCCCCTTTCAGAGGATGGAACCAGTATCAGGGAGATCTCTTCGCGGTGAAATTCTCGCCGGAAGCGCTGAACGGCGCCGGCTCCACTATATTTGAATTTGATCCGACGTACTTTGCTCCGGAAAAGGTAGAGGTGCCCGGCCGCGCTCTTATCGGAATTGACTTCTCGCTTGCGCAGGGCGAAGGTAAGACTGTATGGGTAGTGGATTCATCCGTCTTCCATAAACTGCTTAATGGCATGGCCGAAAAAGGTGTCCTGAAGGCTGAAGGAAGAGAGAAGGCTCTTATTAATGGCTCCGTCGAAGTGACGCAGAAGAGAGAAAATTTCATGTATTATCCGGAAGAGATAAAGGTTGTTTTCATCTCTTCAGATCATCCCGACGCTCGGCATATAATAGAAGCTGCCAATAACGGTAGTATTGCCAAGCCGCAGCAACGCGGCGCTGACGGCAAGTCCGCCAGGCATGAAGGTAAGAGCCCGGCGGAAGCATCCGCGGTAACAGACCATTACTCGGTGTTGCCTAAAGATGCCGACAGGGATTATATCGACATTCTGGCCGAGAAATATGGCGATACGGATGAGATAAAGAACGCCCTTGCCGGGGCGCGGCTTGGCAAAGTTACGACGGTCCAGCTTGCCGAGACCTTGCATCTCGATATCGGGATGGCCGATGCCGCGCGCATAGAGGCGCAAGAACCCATCGCGATGGCGCCGCAAACGCTGATCGCCCCTCCCACGAAAATATCCCATCTCCTTCCCGAAATCGAATCCGTAATGCGCAATATAGCTGCGCCTTACCACGAAAAGATCAGGCAGGCTCTTGGGAAGCTGAAAGAGGGCGCCAGGGACCATTTGCGGTGGCGTCGTAATACATATCCCTTATATGGAAGAAGAGATCACCGCGGGGGCCACCGTTTGGAACATGGTATTAAGTGCCGCTTGGATCTTCTGCAGGAACAAAACTATTTTGCCGTATCTGTTGCAGAGGAAAGTAATATCCCCGTTTTGTATATAATGTATCAGGATGTGGGGTATTACGACTATATAGATGTTTACGACCTTATCGAGCTATGGTATGACGAAAATCTGAAGACCTTGAATGTGTCCTACAAGTATAGTAGAGGAGAATGGCCGGGGTACGCAAGGGAGCATCTGTATTCGGCATCTCCGGAATCGTTTAATATAAATGAGGCCCGGAAAGCGATAAAGTCATTTCTTGACAAATTAGCGTTCGAAAACGCCGTGGAAAAGATGGTCGCGGCGGCTAATAAAGCTTATTATATAGACCGCCTTGTGCAAGCTTATGCGACAGCCAAAAAGACCCTTGGATCGCGCGGCGACATAGTTGATATTCCTGAAAGATTACGGAATATTGACGTAGACGATTTTATACATCTCCTGAGATATTCAGATCCTGATGTTATCGCTAATGTAGATATAGAAGGAATCATCGAGAATAAATATATGAAAGTTTATGGAAGGAAATTCCGATATGAAGATCCTGACAGCCTCGTAGAATTGAAGGAGCTTATGTTGGCGGAATTTGAAAATGCCCTGACAGCTGTTTATCCAGGGTATTATTCTGTTCAGTCGCAATCAAGCGCTGGTGCTGTGTCCTCTACTTCCGAACCGCAGCTTCGTGACTCTGACGGCAAGTTTACCGCTCACCCCGGCAAGAGCCCGATAGATCTTTTAATGATTATCTGGAGCCATAGCGGGCAGTTCAAAGCTTTTACCGCTTCAGTGCTTCTCGACGAATATGAAAAGCGCTATGTTCAGTTTGGATTTGAAGCGCCGGCTAAAAAACGATACTCGGCTATACGGACTATAAAGCGCGATCTTGCCATACTCTGTGGCGCGGGGATTATCGAAAGAGTGCCCGGCGGTAGGGGCATGTATATAATGACAAAAAATGGTACAGAGGCTTTTAGGATTGCCGGCATGATGGCAAAGATAAGGACTGAAAAATTCCGCTGGCCTGAATACGAGAAAGAAATAAAGGATGCCCTGAGCGGCATTATGGTTACACCCGACGCGGAACCTTTTTTTAAGCAGGGTATTTATGCCGATATTGACATAATATCCAGGTTTGATATGAAGAATGGTGAGGTTGATAACAAGAAGTTAAACATATTTATAAGCTGCCATCCGACGGAATTAGGGCGTACGCCGGCAGTCCCTATCAAATGCGCCAATATAAAGACGGGTGAGAGCTTTGCCATGACGCTCGACGCGAACTATCACGCCAATTTTATGCATATGCCGACCGGAGATTATAGGATAGAGGTAGGCGATGTGGAGAGCGCGGATGAATGGACGCGCGATGGAGAGTATTTGAGGCTGGAAAATCAGTTGCAGGCATTGCTGAATGCCGGAAGAGATCCTCGGATTGCCGCGCACGCGAGCCCCGCGCCAATCGCTCCGCAGAAAGACAGAGGGTTCCGGCACAGGGCAGGCAAGAGTCCGATAGCGATGCTGAGACTTATCGCGAACTATATTAAGGAAGGCGATATCATCACGGCGCCGCTTTTAAGTGGTATTTATAATGATCATTGGCAGGAATTTGGTTTCGAAAAACTTTCGGAGAACCACTTGAGGACTGTTGAGCGCGATCTTTATGAAAGCGAGAATTCTCTTCTTAATCAAGGATTGGTATCGGAATTGCTGTGGCGCGGCCAAAACGGCGAGAGAAGATTCATACTAACGGCGAGAGGCGCTACTGCGGCGTTGGCGCAGCTTATTGACCGTATCAGCTGGTTTGAGATTGCCGCTAAAGATTATGTTTCTCGTTTGGATAATAGTACCATCAGCGAAACCGTGCTTAAAGACAGATTGGCGGATATCACCGGCAGGTTCGGAAAATTCGGCGGAACTTTGTACGCTGAACTTGAGAAGATGTATGCGTCGGCCGTTGTATACAAGGCATTGGTAAATATGCTCCAGCCTTTTAGTTCAGCGGTGGATATAAAGACGGGAGATATAAGGGTTGTTATCACTCCTGGAGATAAAGAGCGCAAGTATTTTATGACTTCAGCGACGTTGGATACGGGTGAAATCGATGGCGCCATGGTGACCGCGGACGGCTCTATGAATATCTCTAATACGAAGAGAAGTTGGGAAGATGACAGTATAAAATACATGGCCGAAAAAGGCGCCCCGATGGAGCTTATGAGACTTACGGCGGATTGGTTATCCACGCTAAGCATGCTTCTATCGGAAGCCAGATTGCTTGTGATGGAGATGACTGATATTAAGGCGTCGATAGAAGCTTTGGAATCCGTAAAAGAAACAAGCGACGCTTCAAGCAAAGGGGTCAAAGAGTATTTGGTCAATGGCGTCGGAGTATGCGTGGCCCCTGATCGCGATATAATGGGTCTTGCCGCGGCGCGTAAAGTTTGGGCTAATGTTACCCGTTTATTAAAGTCCAAAAAAGGTCCTGTATCGATGGTGCTAGCCTCTGCGCCGTCGCAAAGAGAAGCGCTCGCGCATTTTGCCGACATGATAAATGAGGATTTCAGGAAAGGCAATGTCAGCGTAGACGATCTCCGCAGGATACACACGTTCCATCTTGATCAGTATGCGGCGCTTGAGAATAGGCCCGATGGCAATAGAAACTATGAGCAAGAGTGCGATTTTGCGAAGATGCTTTCGCCGCTATTCTTCGATCATCTTGTGCCGGAAGCGCGTGAGGTGATAAAGGGTAATTTCCATTCCATAAATTCGGTCGGCAAAGGTTTATCCGGTGAAGCTCTTGAAGCCGCGGCGAAAGAGGAATGTGAAAGATACGCTGCCGAAGTCAGGAATGTTATAGGCCAGGATGGCAATTTCGATATAGTTATATTCGGAATCGGTGATGAAAACGGCCATATAGCGTTTAATGAACCTGATAGCCCTACGACGGATATAAATAATACTGATATGCTCGCGCCCGTGAAAGTCCATCCGGCCCAGCAAGTCTCTGATGGGATGTTTGCTAAAGAGAGCCATGTTCCGAAACTGGCGGTAACGATGGGGCTTCATTGGCTTATAAAAAGATCTAATATGATGGTTGGCCTCATTCCCGGCGCCAGCAAATCTAATGCGGCAAACCATGTGTTTTATGGCGAGATGACCGGTAAATGGCCGGCATCATTTATCAGGTTAAACGGAAATGTGACCGCATACCTGGACAGCGCAGCGGCGTCCGATATGGTACTGGAGGAGCCACCGGTGGCGAGCTCATCGAAACGCAACGCGCGTCTATCGGACCTTGCCCCGCATCCGATAGTGGATGCTCTTCTTAGTATGATCATAGATTATTCTAAGACCAGGGAAGGGCTGGAGGATCCGGAGAATTTCTTGAAGCGCTATCCGGCAAGTAGATTATACCTTATTGGCGGCAGGTTCAGCGATAACACAAGCTTCCTCGATATCTTCAATAAATTGGTGCGGGTCCACGCGATGCGCGCCGGCAGGAAAAACCCGGGCACGGAAGATAAGATAGCCGTTTGTAATGCGCTGGTAAGGCACGCCGGTTATCAGCATGAGGTCGCTTCCCGCCATAGTATAAACGAGACTTTTGTGAAGAAGCTCGAAGAGCGCCTGGCTCTCCAGATCGAGCATTTCGGTGTGGAAGAGGGTAATATCTACTTGATGGGAGGATATCACAGGCATATTCGCGCCATACTAGCCCATGTAAGGCTCGAGAGGGCTATTCACAAGTGGGTGATAAACAGTACCTTCTGGGGGAATATTGATAATTACCGTCTATGGCGGAAAGGCGCCCTCAGGCCTGTTGAAGTCGGGACAGAGATGTCTTACAAGGAAGAGATGGTCCTCTTTCAGCTCCACAAGCGCGTGATGAAATACAACGAATTTGCCGAGCTCGCCCACAAGGTCGCATGCGACTTGCCGGAGCATAAAGAACTTATGGTCTTCGCGCGCAAGATTGATCATATACCGGGATATGGAATATTCAAACCCGGCGCCGAAGTAGCTGTCGCGGCGCTCATTCCCGATGAAACGCGCCCGGGCCCTTCGGCTCCGCTCATGGCAGGCAAGAGCCCGGCTGACGCACTGACGCTCGCCGCGCTGTATATGAATGCCGACGATATAATCACCGCGCCGGTACTGCGTGATCTCTACATAGACCATTGGAAGGAGTTAGGCTTTGAAGAGCCGGCTAAAGAACATAATTTCGTGCTTCGCACCGAGGAGCGAAACCTTTATAAATCCAAAGATTCACTGCTTAATGCAAAACTGGTCGAGGAATTACCCAAACGCGGAGTGAATGACGCACGGCAGTTCAAATTGACGAAGAGCGGGAAGAGAGCCGCCATTACTGCAGCAATGGCCAACAGGAATTGGGTGGCGATGAATACAGAGCCGTATGAGGCATTATCCATTCAGCCCCGTAAGGTATCGGATACTCAATTTATAGAGTCGGAAGGCCTTATTGTCGTTATTGACGATTATATCGCGCGTGTGGATAAGAAGAAAGGCCCCGGAAGGCTTGTGTTAGGCGATATGGAGAACATTTATAAATCCGTTTCACTGCTTCATGAGAGTTCGATCGAGATATTCATCCCCCAGAATGTAAAGCTCACCGGGACGATGAAGAAAGTTCTGGCGGATATAAGAAAGAGAGAGGGTAGAGATGTTATCAAGTGCAGGGAGTTCTCCAGCGAGGATAATCTGAAGACGCTGCTCAGCCAGCAGGCTCCCAACGGCGTGAAGAGGATAGTTATATCGGAGGAGGCCATGGACTCATGGATCATCGGTATCATCGCGGAGAACCCTAATCTGTTCCTCGGCGTCCGATTATATAATGTTGCGCTTCCTCACGGTTACGATAAGATGAAGGCCGATGAGAAGAACATCTATCAGGCGAAGATGTTGAATATAGCTATACTGGCCCGGTTATTTGAGAAAGATAAGACTCCAGCGGTAGAGGCTCTGCTAAAGGACATGCTTACCGGTTGCGTGGGTGTCGGAGAAGTGGATGTCAGGGATTTCATAAACGGCCTCCCTGAATCAGATGATGAGGTTTCGGATACAGCCAAGATAACGCTCAGGATTATGGGTTTCCTGAATAGGATAGTACGCCTTACCGATATACTCGCAAGGGACCTCAGGCTGATGAAGGAGTTCTGGACCGCGGCGTAATTAGTTGACAGTTAACGGTTGACGGTTGACAGCAGCTGTAGGGCAGGTTCAGCCCCGCAGGCTCTTAAGCCCGCGGGGCTGACTCCTATAGGGGCTTCCCCAGGCAAAAATATCCTCCGGGTCCTGCCGCGAGGCGCCCTTTCGTCTTGGCGCTCGTATGGGGTTTATCCCGCCTTTGCTTAAAGCTTCGGCGGGATCCCGCCAAGCATGAAATGCGGCGGC
>JAFGRN010000003.1 GCA_016935115.1 Candidatus Omnitrophota bacterium
AGTCTATCATACAAACGGTATTTTGTCAATAGATAGATTGCGGAATCTAACTATTTTTTTAATAGTTAACGCAATATAGCTAACTGTTTTATATTTTAATATTTTTATATAACTAATTGGTATATAATAAGTTATATAATTTGATAGGCATGTAATATTGCGTTTTTATTATATTTGCTATTGACAAAACGCAACTATATGATATGCTTGTATTGTAGCAAGAAAGAGAGGTGAGTAATATGAAAATGGTCATATGCGTTAAGTGCGGCAGCATCGGCTATACAGCTTCACCGGAGCAAGTGCTTTGCTCGGAGTGTGGTGGTAGGCATAGGGTCGTCCAAACGGGTTGCTATAGGGATTGGCGGTATGCCAAACACTGTAGCGTACGTAATAGAGTGTAATATATCAAGGAGGTGTTTACAATGCGTGTTCTGGTCTTGCTTTCGAACAATACGAAAGACGGCTATCTCATCAAGTTGCACACTAAGGAGTTAGTCCGTGAGGTTAATAAATATCTTGCCACGCGTAACAATTCACAGGCTATGGTTACAGCCATAGTGAAGGGGAAGATTGAACGTGAAGTGCGCCACGACGAAGCTCATTTGGTAAGCGCGGATCTTGTTTTGAGGAATAATAGGGTTTGTTGGGACCTGACGAAGCAAAAATAAGGTCGTCTTCAAAACAGATCCGCAATAGAAGCAGTAATTAATCCCTCCGTCTCTTGACAACCACAAATAATAGTGTATACTTTGGAGCACTGTAGTGGAGTGCGTGTGTCCTTGTACTAACCAGTGTAAGGGCATATTATTCTATAGCAAAAGAGTATAATTCGTATAAATCCATAAAGGATGGTGTTGCACATGGCTGAAGATACTGTATTTACTGTGCAGGAAGTGGCCGCTTATTTAAGGATGAAGCCTGTCACTATCTATAAGCATGCCAAGGCAGGCAAACTGCCATGTTTTAAGGTGGGCGCCAATTGGCGGTTCAAGAAGTCCACTATTGACCGTTGGATCTCTGATCAGGAAGATCAATAGATTGACTAATAGGGGGTCAAACATGGCTAGCTTAAAAATAGCGGATATAGACAGGCGATGCACTCCACGCATAACGGCAAATCCTCCGATCGGAATATCTGGAGATATGGGAGCTCAGTTGGTCAATGTAAACGATGGGGGAATCTGTTTTTCAACCGAAAAATCCTTAGCGTTAAAGACATGTTATTTAACGATTGATTTTCCATCCGAACCGGTTAAAATCCACATCCAGATTAAATGGGGCAAAAAATCCGAAAATAATAACGAATTTTTATATGGTGCGTCCCTGATTGACACCGATAATAAAACGCTGACCATAATCCGAAAATATATGATTTCAAAGCAGTTCAAGTTTGTGATCAAGGATATAAAAAATCGACTCACACGAAAGCATGTGCTTGGGTTTGCAAAGGTGTTTAGGGATTATCTATTTAAATTGATAGATCTATCGGTATTATTATCCGAAAGGAGAATTGAGAAAGAGGAATTACAAAAAAAGATAACAATACTCAATAACAACATAGTGACCAAAGGTGAAAAACTCAGAGAAGATATTAATAACAAACTGATATTTAATAAGATAAAGCATGAGTTTAGGTTGTTAGTTAGTTGCTGGGCGTATAAGAGTCAGATAATGAAGAGGGGTTTTGATAAACCAAGGGGTTATCCGGGAGATTACGAAACGCTCGAAGTGATATATGACAAAAAAACATTCTCACCCGAAACCGAGCTGGGGTATTATTTTGATGGCTATTTTCTCGATAATCCGTATGCCGAGGCCGTAAGGAACAGAAAAGATACACTACGTGGCATACTTCTCGATCTTTTAAAACATAAGAAAGACGATACTAAAGTTCTGAATTTAGCATGCGGCTCATGTCGTGAACTGGTAGAACTATATAAATATGATAAAGATGTTTTGTTAGGGAAGAGCGTAACTTTTTCATGTTTAGATTGGGATGAGCATGCTTTAAATTTTTCGAAAGAAAGCTTAAAGAATCTTCCGAGCAACGTAAAGATGAACTTTATCAAAGAAGATGTCATGAAATTCGTGCGTGGCACGGAGTATTTCGAAACTAACGGAGAACAGGATCTGATCTACAGTATAGGATTGGCCGACTATCTGCCTGATAGGATCCTTAAGAATATGATAAAAAATTCATTCAAGGGTCTCAAAAAGAATGGAAATTTTATCATAGCCCATAAAGATAAAGAGATAGCCTTTTCGCATCTGCCGCCAGAATGGTTTTGTGATTGGGTTTTTATAAGCAGGAATGAAAGAGATATGTTGAAGATAGTTAATGACGCGGGTTTAGAAAATTTTTCATACGATATAAAACGTGAAATAAGTGGGCAGATATTCTTTATAACCATAACGAAACATTAGAATGCTCGATTTTGTTTATAGCATACCTCTTTCGTATTACGCCATAACTGGCCTTGTAAATTTTTTAACAAGCGCCTGTTTAGGTTTTTTTATCTACTCTAAAAATACGATGGCGCGTGTTAATAAAACATTTGCTTTTTTCTGCCTTACTGTTGCGCAATGGTCATTGTGCTACTTCATATGGTTAAGCGTTAAAGATATAGGCGTGGCAAAGTTTTGTCTCAGGACGTGCATGATAGGGGTTGTATTCATGCCCGTCGTATTTACCCATTTCATTCTGTGTCTGTTGAATCACAAGATCAACAAGAAAATTCTTTACTTAAATTATCTGGTGGGTGTTATCATTGCTGGAACAATATACAGCCCATTATATGCGACTGATTTTAAGCCATTTTTAGTATTTCCTTGCTGGGGCAAGGCAGGAATAATATTTCCGTTGCATTTGGCACACTTTTTTATAAACATTATTTACTCGCACTATCTGATGATAGTTGCCATAAATAGGACCGATAGCCCCATCATTAAAAAACAGATAATGTACGTTTTTATCGGCACTATCATCGGGTATTTTGGCGGCATAGCCAACTATCTTTGCTGGTACAGAATTCCGATTCCGCCCGTGTCGAATATATTAGTTTCTGTTTACGTGGCATTTGTCGCTTACGCTATTATCCGTCATCAGCTCCTTGACATAGAGATAATTATAAAGAAGACCCTCGTGTTTGCGGGGCTTTTGGCTTCGGTGCTTATGATGCTGGTGCTTCCGACGCTGATTATCCAGGAATATCTCCTGAGAGGCGCGGGATTTAATGCGCGCCTCATAGGATTGACTATAAGCGGCATATTGATGATCGTTACTATACGCAAGATAGAGGACTTTCTTATCAATGTAACGGATAGGTATCTTTTCCAGAAGAAATACGATTACAAAGAGCTTCTTAAGACGTTCACTTCAGAGGTTTTGACTGTGTTGAATCTAGACAGGCTCCTCCATCTTACAGTTGATAAGCTGAAGGATATCATTAAACTGTCATCCTGCGCGGTGCTCCTTTTTGATGATGAAAAAGAGGAGTTTCAGGTGATGTCTTCTTCCAATATTAAGGATTCCTCCATTACACTGATAAGGCCCGACAGGTTTGTTTCATTCCTGGAGCATACTCATGGGTACCTGTTGAAAAAAGAGATGGTGGATAAGAAGATAAGCATGCCGGATGACATAGTTATGGTCATGGATAAACTGAACGCGGAGCTTGTTATTCCTCTGGTGCTTCACGAAAAATTGATAGGCATGCTCTCGCTGGGAAATAAGAAGTCGGATGAGCCATATACGCAGGATGACCTGGATATATTCATGCCGCTGGCCAGAACGCTGGCTATCGCTATATCGAATGCCGAGCTCTTCGAGGAATTGGGCAAGACCCAGGCTGAGGCCGCGCAGAAAGAGAAGATGGCGGTTATCGGCACGTTGTCAGCAGGTATCAATCATGAGATATGCAATCCGCTGGGAATAGCGCGCGGGCAATGCGAAGCTTTTCTTCTCAATGTCAAAGACGGCCTGTACAAATCAAAGACTACGGAAGAACTTCTCGCAAAGGCCAAGGAGATAATGGCTAAAGTTATAAAAGAGACTGACAGGGCTACGACTATTACAAAGAAGCTTTCCAGTTTTGCCAAACCCGCGAAGGGAGAGGCCGAGCTTATAGATATAGGCAGGGAATTGGATGAAGTGATAGGGTTGGTCGGATATGAGCTTAAGCTTGACAAGATCGAGATAGTAAGGGAAGTCGAAAAAGACCTGCCGCGGATACTTGCGGACAGGAAACAATTTCAGGAAGTTCTCTTTAATCTTATTCGCAATGCCGGCCAGGCGATAGAGAAAGAAGGCAGGATCACAGTAAAAGCCAGGAACATGAGAGGCAGGATTATAATAGATATACAGGATACTGGCTCGGGCATCGGCGAAGATAAGATAAAAGAATTGTTCAACCCCTTTTTTACTACAAAGGGTCCGGGCAAGGGCACGGGGCTCGGCCTCTTCATCGTACGCCAGGTCGTGGAGAAGAATGGAGGCCGGATATTCCTTAAGAATACCAAAGTAGATGGGGGTACCACATTTACCATAGAGTTTCCGGTATCGAATCTTCAGGAGGCCAGGGCATAGGCTATGGCAAAGCCGAGAATAGTAGCAATAGATGACGAGGCGGAGTTTATTAACATGCTGCAGGATTACTTTGAGCCGCGCGGCTATGATATTGATGTCTCCCTGCGTGGAGCCAGAGGCATAGAGATAATAAAAGAGAAGGCGCCGGATGTTGTCCTTTGCGACCTAAAGATGCCGGGGATTGATGGAGACGAGGTCCTTAAACTTCTGAAGAACATGCAGCCGTCGCCAAAATTGATATTTGTGACCGCATACGACGATGGCGGGAAGACCAAGGCCAGGCTTTTAAAGCTGGGCGCGTACGCGTATTTCGATAAACCGATAACTTCACTTAAAGAGCTGGAGGATACTATAAACAGGGCGTCGGGCAATTAAAGAAAAGAGGCCATTATGCGTAAGATATTGGTAGTAGATGACGAAAACGATATCTGCGATTTCGTAAGGAACTTTTTTCAGGAGCGGGGTTATGGCGTGAGTGTCGCGCGCAGCGGCGAAGAGGCAATAGAGCTCGCCAAAAAGGACAAACCCGATCTTGTACTGCTCGATATAAAAATGAAAGGCATCGACGGAATAGCCACGTTAAAACATCTGAAGGAGATAGACAGGAAGCAGAAAGTTATTATGGTGACCGCTCTCGAGGACCAGGATAAGATGAATGAAGCGTCGCGCCTCGGAGCATGCGATTATATTACAAAGCCGCTTGTGCTCGATCATCTCGAGAGCGCAGTGGAGAAGAACCTGGGGAAGGATATGTGATGTATGACGGCGAATAAGAAGGCTCCGAGCTGGGCCAAGCTGCATGAATGGTTCGTGGGGAAGGCGGCAGTGCATGATAATGCCGTCGCATCGGGCGCAAAGGATGCCGAACAGCAGCAGGTAGTCATACCTGAGTTTGACGAACTGCATATGCCGCAGAGGGCCGACTACCAGATATTCCTGGAGAATGCCTCGCGCACGATGATAAGGTTCAAGAAACCGGAACACCTTATCAAGATGATCGTGAAGACGATTGACGAACAGTTGAAGGTCAGCCACACGGCGGTGCTATTATATAAAGCGGACAAGAAATCATATATACTTATAGATTCTAAAGGTTCGGAAGGGTTGAAGATACCGGTGGGCTTTGTGAAGCTGCCGGTCAACAATGCGCTTATAAGTGTATTCACCGAAAAGCAGAGCTATCTGATATCAGAGACGGGCATACTGAGGTATGAAGACCTGATAACATCCCTGAGAAGCAGGGACATCCTGGAAAAACAGCCCGACCTGTACGATAAAATGCTTGTCATAAAGCGGCAGATGGATCTTCTCAGGGCTTCGCTCTGTGTGCCTTGCTATTTTAAAAGAGAGCTTCTCGGCATACTGGTGCTTGGCGAGAAGGTGAGTTTAGAGCCATTCAGCCGTGAAGAGATGGGATTCTTCGTGACGCTCGCCAATAATGCCGCTATGGCCATAGCCAATGCCCAGCTCATCGAAAACCTGCACCAGAAGGTTGATGAGATAAAGGACCTTTATCTTAAGGAACATCGTATATTCATACATACTGCCATAGCGCTTGCGGCAGCCATCGACGCGAGAGACCCTTATACTCACGGCCATACGGAGCGTGTGACTAACTATGCGCTTGCCATAGCGCGCCAACTTGAAGGTATCCCGGAGATGATGGCTTACAGCAACTTCAGGGAGACCCTGCAGATATCGGCGCTTCTGCATGATATAGGGAAGATAGGCATTCCGGACCATATACTGAACAAACACAGCAAACTTACGCCTGAGGAGTATGAAGAGATAAAGAAACATTCCATTATAGGAGCCACGATATTGAACCCTATCAAGGAATTGCGTGATGTCTCAAAAGAGGTACGCGCCCATCAGGAGTGTTTCGACGGATCCGGATATCCGGATGGATTGAAGGGCCCGGGGATTCCTCTCATCGCGAGGATAATAGGCGTGGCGGATGCCTTCGATGCCATGACGACCAACAGGTCATACAGAAAAGGCAGGACAGCTGAAGAAGCGATACAGGAACTAAAGCGTTGTTCCGGGACCCAGTTTGATCCGGTTATAGTTAGCGCGTTCCTGCTGGCTTATGAGAAGGGTTATATCCTGGGTAACGGGAAACAGTACTCTAACGGATATAGTTATTGACCGGATCCTGAAGCGACTGAGATAAGGAGCGCTTCGGAATTGCCCATGTTTTTGAAACAGTGTGTCGCGGATGATTCGAAATACAGAGTATCGTTTTTTGTCAGATTAAACTTTTCCCTGCCTATAGCCGCTTCTATTTTACCGTCAATAATATAGATAAATTTTTCCATGCCTATCTTTGTCTCTTCAGGCTGTGTGCTGCCGCCTTTGGCTATCTTTATGATAGCAGGCAGCATCTTCTTGCCGGAAGGGTTCGTGACAAGCATTTCTACGGAATAACGTTTGTCATGTGCCAGGATATTGTGCACAGGTTTTTTGGAGCGGGTTTCGACCTGCCTGGAGGAGTCGACCAGGTCCCTATAAATGTCCGGGAGCGCCACCTGGAGCGCTTTGCAGATGCGCATGTGAGAATCGAGAGTGCCGGTCATCTTTCCGTTTTCCATGCGGCTTAAGGTAGCCACAGCCACGCCGGAGGCCTCTGATAGCTCAAAAAGAGTCATTTTCTTCTCTTTCCTGATTTTATGGATTATTCTGCCGATATTCATCGCATTCCGTTCAAGGTTGATACTGGCCGGTTTTTATGTTAAAATCAAACCGCTTTCCTGACCTTGCCCGCCTTCAGGCATTTGACGCAGACGATAAT
The DNA here is from genome assembly GCA_016935115.1 of Candidatus Omnitrophota bacterium. Lineage (GTDB taxonomy): Bacteria > Omnitrophota > Gorgyraeia > 2-01-FULL-45-10 > 2-01-FULL-45-10 > CAIMPC01. Next base: position 7,377 of record JAFGRN010000003.1, read on the forward strand.
TCTTCGTGGGGTGCCGTCGACGATCGCGTGGACTTTTTTCAGGTTAGGGAGGAACCTGCGGGCAGTGATTCCGGTTATCTTTACGCCGACTCCGCCTTTAGCCTTGGCCAATCCGCGCCGGACGATAGTTCTGCCTGCAACAGGTTTTTTGCCGCATATGGAACATATTTTTGACATATTTTAATTTCTCCGTTGTTAGGGTCGCTATGCTAACACAGGTAAATCTTAAATGCAAGAGAAAATAACAGAAGTACGTTTTCTGAAAGGCGTAGGCCCCAAGCGCAGCGAAGATCTCGCTAAAGTAGGAGTGCGTACCGTAGAGGACATTCTTTTTTATCTTCCTTCAAGATATGAGGACCGCTCGAAAGTCGTTAAAATAAGAGAATTAAAGGTCGGAGAGGCCAATACTGTTGAGGGCGAAATAGCGGCTGTTTCGAATAAACGCACGGCGCGCGGCCTGTCCATGTTCGATATAACTTTAGCCGATGATACCGGATTTATTCACGCGGTATGGTTTAACCAGCCGTACCTTAAAGATTATCTGCTGAAAGGCGCGAAGGTGACGCTCTATGGCAGGGTGGAACTTTATGACAGGGTGCAGATAATAAACCCCGAATACGAGATAATAAAAGACACTCCGGACGAATCGATCCACATGAAGAGGATCGTGCCCATCTACCCGGCGACGAACGAGCTTTCACAGAAATACCTCCGGGGCCTGATATTCCAGGCTACGGCGAATCATTGCAGGTTTCTTGTGGAGAGGCTGCCCACTTATATCATAGCCCGCCAGCGCCTGGTCGATATAAAGTTTGCAGTTAGGAATATACACTTTCCGATCGATCTTGAAAATCTGGAGAAAGCTTACAGGCGGATAGTTTTTGAGGAGTTCTTTATGCTGCAGCTGGCGCTCGCCATAAAGAAGCGTTCCGCCGCGGCGGAGGCAGGCGGGCTGGCGCATGCGGTTTCGGGAGAGCTTATCGGGCAGTTAAGCGGCGCTCTGCCCTTTGAGCTCACAGCCGGTCAGAAAAAGGCCATTACAGAGATCGAACGGGATATGGCGTCGGAGAAGCCCATGAGCAGGCTGCTTGAAGGCGATGTAGGGAGCGGCAAGACCGTGGTAGCGGCGCATTCTCTTGTACTTACCGTGCAGAATGGGTTTCAGGGGTGCCTCATGGCGCCGACAGAGGTACTCGCGCGCCAGCATTTCATAGCCCTTAGCGAGCTTCTCATGCCGCTCGGCATAAATATCGCGCTGCTTATAGGCGGGATAGATCCACGCGCGAAAAAGGAGTTGCTTGCCTGTATAAAAGAGGGCAAGGTCGACATTGTCGTCGGCACGCATGCCATGATCCAGGAGGCGGTGGAGTTCAGGAAACTCGGCCTCGCGGTTGTGGACGAACAGCATAAATTCGGAGTTACGCAGAGGGCGGTGTTGAAAGAGAAAGGCTATAATCCGCACATACTTGTCATGACGGCGACGCCGATCCCGAGAACGCTGGCGCTTACGGTATACGGTGACCTGGACATATCTGTGATAAAAGAGCTCCCGAAAGGCCGGAAGCCTATAGTGACATACTGGGTCGAGGAATCCAAGCGGCGGAAGGTCTACGATTTTACCAGAGAGGAGCTTGGCAAAGGAAGGCAGGCATATGTGATCTGCCCGAGGATAGAGGAATCGTTTCCCGGCAGCAGGACGAAGAATGTCACGGCGACATTCGAAGAGCTGAAGAGCAGGATCTTTACCGGTTTTGAAGTCGGGTTATTGCACGGCAGAATGTCGTCCGCAGAAAAAGAAAAGGTGATGAAGGATTTCAGGAAGGGAAAGATAAAAGTGCTCGTTTCGACGATAGTCATCGAGGTGGGGATCGATATACCAAACGCGACCGTGATGTTGATAGAAAATGCCGAAAGGTTCGGGCTCTCCCAGCTTCATCAGCTGCGCGGAAGGGTCGGCAGGGGCGAGCACGAGTCATACTGCATACTTCTGGCGGATCCTCAGGGCGCCGAGGCTGTCCGCCGGCTCAAGGCGATGGAGGAGACTCTCGACGGGTTCCGGATAGCGGAGGCCGACCTCGAGATACGCGGCCCCGGAGAATTCTTCGGGACCCGCCAGCACGGGCTGCCGGAGATCAGGTTCGGCAATATACTGAAGGATTTTGATATAATGGAACTCGCAAGGAAAGAAGCCTTTGAGATTGTAAAGCGCGATCCCGCGCTGAAAGAGGATCATCACAGGCTGCTTAAAGCGGCGCTTATGGCTAGGTTCAAAGATAAATTGGACCTCGTAAATGTAGCATGAATCAGTCTGTCATTGCGAGGAGGCTATAGCCTTATTCTTGCCGACGAAGCAATCTATGCTTTAGATTGCTTCGCTCATTTCATTCGCTCGCAATGACAAGGTAGGGTGTTTTCATTCGCTCGCAATGACGAGATCAATGGGGTAGGACATGAGGATAATAGGCGGAGAGTTTCGCAGCAGGCTCATCTCGGCGCCGAAGGGTGTGGATATACGTCCGACTCAGGATAAAGTGCGCGAGGCAATATTCAATATTCTCGGTGATATAAGCGGCAGAAATGTGCTGGAGTTATTCGCAGGCTCGGGGGCGATCGGGATAGAGGCTATATCCAGGGGTGCCGGACATGTAACTTTTGTAGATAATAACCCCAGATGTATAAATACCATAAGAGATAACCTTTGTTCGCTGGGAGTGGATGCCGCCAGATATGATATTATAAAAGCGGACGCTGTTTCCATACCGGCCAGGCTGAATAAATCAGGCCGGAAGTTTGATGTAATATTTCTCGACCCGCCTTATTATCATGATATTGCCAAAAATTGCTTGATAAATATAGATGCTTATGATATATTAGCGCCCATTGGTTTGGTGTTCGTCGAACATTTCAAGAAGGATTCGCTCGCCTCGGATCTTAAGACGCTTGCCTTCAGTCAAGAGAGAAGGTATGGCGATGCCATGGTGACGATATACGGTAGACATGACAAAGACCAAAATAGCGGTTTATCCGGGAACATTTGACCCCGTTACCTATGGCCACATAGACCTTATAAAACGGGCTTCGAAGATATTTGATAAAGTGATCGTCGCGGTAGCTCATAGTAAATCAAAGGGCGTCCTTTTCAGCGTGGAGGAGCGTGTCAATATGCTGAAGAGCGTTGTGAAGGGCATGCCGAATGTCGTCATAGAAGATTTCGACGGCCTTGTTGTCAATTATGTCAGGTCACGCGGCGCGGCGGTCATGATCAGGGGTTTAAGGATGCTCTCCGATTTCGAATATGAGTTCCAGATGGCCCTCACCAACAGAAAGCTCGCCGGTAACATAGAGACGATATTTATGATGCCCCATGAAGAATATTCATACATATCATCGAAACTGATAAAGGAAGCGAGCGCTCTCGGGGCAGACCTGTCAAAATTTATTCCGGCGGAATGCGCGGCCGCTCTTAAGAAAAAATTAAAATCATGAGGGGTGTAAATTGAGTTTTATCGATGAGATAAGGGCGCGGGCGGCCGGGAATAAGAAGAGGATAGTCTTACCGGAGAGCGATGATCCCAGGACTATGGACGCGCTCAATTATATTTTGGATAAAGGCATCGCTAAGATAATATTGATAGGGAAGGATGATGTTAGGGCCAAAGTTAAATCGAAGAATACCTCTTGCCTGGAAATAATTGATCCCGAAAAATATAAAGATACCGGTGTCATGGCCAATGAGTATTACGAGCTCAGGAAAGCCAAGGGCATGACGATAGAAGAGGCTTCAGCGACGATGCGCGAAGACTGGATATCCTTCGGCGCGATGCTGGTCAGGCGTGATGCGGCCGACGGCTTTGTCGCGGGCGCTAATCATACTACGGCGGCTACCGTGCGTTCAGCGCTCAGATGCCTGAAGATCGATAAGGAGATAGGGGTGGCCGCGGGAGCGTTTCTTATCGAGGTCCCCGGTTCACAATACGGAGAGAAGGGGGTATTTGTATTCGCAGATTGCGGAGTCAATCCCGAACCTAATGCCAGGCAGCTGGGAGGCATAGGCGTGCTCTCGGCAAGGCTATTTGAACAGCTGGTCGGCAAGCCGGCGCGCGTGGCATTTTTAAGTTATTCCTCCAAGGGTAGCGCTGAGGGTCCTCTTGTAGATAAGATAAAAGAAGCCATATCAAGGGCAAAGGATAAGGCGCCGAACCTCTCTATTGATGGCGAGTTCCAGGTGGACAGCGCCCTTGTTCCCGAGGTGGCGAGAATAAAGTGCGCTGAGAGTGATGTAGCCGGCAAGGCGAATGTCTTGATATTCCCGGATCTTAATTCGGGGAATATCTCTTATAAACTTACCCAGAGGCTCGCGAACGCGCGTGCGGTGGGTCCCATTCTCATGGGCTTCACGGAGCCGTGTAGCGACCTTTCGAGGGGCTGCAGCGTTGATGATATCATTGATGCCGTCGCGGTAATATCGGTGATGGCAAGATGAAGATATTAGTTATAAATTGCGGAAGTTCCTCCGCGAAGTACCAGCTCTTTGATGTCAAGAGATACAAGTGCCTGGCGCGCGGCATAGTGGAACGGATAGGCAGTGCGCACTCCGGCCTGAAGTATGAAGTCAATGGCTGCAAAATGGTCAGGGGCGTGGCCTGTCGTGACCATGATGTGGCGATCAGGATAATCGTGAATATTCTAACCGATCCCGATCACGGCATCATTAGGTCGAAAGACGAGATAGGCGGCATAGGCCACAGGGTCGTGCATGGCGGTGAAGAGTTCAAAGTCTCTACCAGGATCACGCCCAAGGTCATAAGGTCGATAGAGAAGTTTAGTGAGCTTGCGCCGCTCCATAATCCACCGGCGCTTCTTGGTATCAGGGCTTGTTCCAGGATATTGAGAGGGATAGAGCAGGTGGCAGTGTTCGATACATCTTTCCACCAGACTATGCCGCCAAAGGCTTTCCTGTACGGGCTGCCGTTCAAATTATATAAAAAGTACGGCATACGCAAATACGGTTTTCACGGCACGAGCCACAGGTTTGTTGCCGAGAGAGCGGCAGAAGTGCTCGGGAAACATCCTGGAAAACTGAAGCTTATAACGTGCCATCTGGGCAATGGCTGCAGCATGGCCGCAGTGAAGCACGGGAAATCGATTGATACCACCATGGGATTTACGCCGCTCGAGGGGCTGTTGATGGGAACGCGTTCGGGGGATCTCGATCCGGCCGTAGTATTCTTTATCATGGAGAAAGAGAGGGTCTCTCCGGAACGCATAAGCGATATATTGAATAAAGAGAGCGGGCTTCTGGGCGTTTCGGGCGTAAGCAATGACATGCGCGATATCATCGGGGCATCGAAGAAGCAGGGCGTTTCAGCCAGGCGCTCGAAGATGGCGCTGGAGATATTTATACACAGGGTCGAAAAATATATCGGAGCCTATCAGGCTGTGATGAACGGCCTCGACGCGGTCATATTCACCGCCGGCATAGGCGAGAATAGCCCGTGGCTCGTGAAGCGGATCGAGAGGGACCTGAAGAATGTAGTGCCGCCAAGAGTGAAGTTTCTCGTTATACCGACGAACGAAGAACTTTTGATAGCCAGGGATACATATAACATAATAAAAACTAAAAGGAGCAATTGAAATGCCCAATCCGAAACGTAAGCATTCGAAGTCAAGGCGCGATAAGCGCAGGAGCGCCAACAGCAGGATGTGCGCCGCCAGTTTATCCATCTGTTCAAATTGTAAAAAAGCGATTTTGCCTCACAGGGTCTGCCCGTTCTGCGGTTATTACAAAGGCAAGCCTGTGGTGATCGTGGAGACGGTTGCTGAGAAGAAGAGATAAAAGATGTTTCTAACTTTTCGGAGGTAGGAACTGATGAGGATAGTTGTAGATGCCATGGGGAGCGATAATGCCCCCGAGGTGGAAGTCGAAGGGGCGTTGCAGGCTGCGCAGGAATATGATCACGAAGTGATCCTGGTCGGGGACGAGGTTGCCGTAAAGAGAGAGCTCGATAAGCACGGCGGAGCGAATGACAAGATAACCGTGGTGCACGCGCCGGAGAAGATAGAGATGCATGAGCCGGCGGCGTTATCCGTGAGGCGGAAGCGCAAATCCTCGATCGTACTCGGGCTCGACCTGATCAAGCATGATAAAGCGGACAGTTTTATAAGCGCGGGGAATACCGGCGCCGTGGTATGCGCCGCGACTCTTTCGCTAAGAATGCTGCCTGGTATAGAACGGCCAGGAATAGCGATAGCGATACCTACCATGAAAGGTACTACAGTAATAATCGATGTTGGCGCCAATATAGACCCCAAGCCCATCCACATGTTCCAGTATGCCGTTATGGCGGATGCTTACTGCCGGTATATATTACATAAGCCAAGCCCCAAAATAGGATTGCTGAATGTCGGGGAAGAAGAGTCCAAGGGTACGGAATTTATCAAGGAAGCGCACACCCTGCTTAGCGAATCGAAGCTGAATTTTATAGGCAATATAGAGGGCCGGGATATCTATGTAGGTAACGCCGACATAGTGCTCTGCGACGGCTTTGTGGGAAACGTAATATTGAAAGTTTCGGAGAGTGTGGTCGATACTTTAGTGAAGATGATAAAGAATGAGATACAGTCGAGCGTGATAGCGACGATAGGGGCGGCGCTGGCAGGCTCCGCTTTCGCGTCCCTTAAGAAGAAGATGGATTATGCCGAATACGGCGGCGCGCCGCTTCTCGGTATAGACGGCAGGGTGATAATAAGTCATGGCTCATCTACAGCGAAAGCGATCAAAAATGCCATAAGGGTGGCGGCCGAGTTCAAGACACAGAATGTTAACAGGCATATACTTGAGGAGCTGGAGACAGTTTGATATATGTGTGAAACCATAAAAGTCGGTATACTGGGATTGGGTAAATATCTTCCGGAGAAGATCCTTACGAACAAGGATCTTGAGAAGATGGTCGATACTACTGATGAATGGATAGTCAGCAGGAGCGGCATACGGGAGCGCAGGATAGCCCGCGAGGATGAGGCAACCAGCGATATGGCTACAGAGGCCGCAAAAAGAGCCCTGGCGGCTGCGAAGCTCAGCGCGCAGGATATAGACCTTATAATAGTAGCTACTATAACACCGGATATGTTTTTTCCGGCCACGGCCTGCCTGGTCCAGCAAAAGATAGGAGCAAGGACAGTGCCGGCATTTGATATCAGCGTGGCATGCTCCGGATTTATTTATGGCATGGCGATAGCTAAGCAGTTCATAGCTTCAGGCGTTTACAAACATGCGCTTATCATTGCCAGTGAGAAGCTGTCATCGATAACGGACTGGAGCGACCGTTCGACATGCGTGCTTTTCGGCGACGGCGCGGGAGCCGCTGTCCTGGGCCCGGTAGAGCACGGGGGCATACTCTCGATCAGCCTTGGCGCAGACGGAAAACAGGGAGATCTTATTAAATTGCCCGCAGGGGGATCCAGGATACCGGCGACGAAGAAGAGCATAGATGATAAGCTGCATTTTATAAAGATGAACGGTTCAGAGCTCTTTAAGCACGCGGTGCGTATAATGGCCGACGCCGCGCTGGACGCGACACAGCCTATAGGGGTCAAGGCCGAAGACATAAAGATGGTAATACCGCACCAGGCCAATATCAGGATACTTAACGCGGCGGCAAAACGCATGGGGCTTAGCGAAGATAAGATATACCTCAACATAGACAAGTACGGTAATATGTCCGCGGCCTCGAGCGCCGTTGCGCTAGTGGAGGCAGTGGAGTCGGGAAGGATAAAGAGGGGCGATAAGATACTGCTCGACGCATTCGGCGGCGGGTTGACATGGGGGGCGATGGTAATAGAATGGTAGATTCCGCGCTTATATTTCCGGGACAGGGCGCCCAGTCGGTGGGCATGGGCAGGGATCTTTACGAAAATTTTCCGCGCGCCAGGGAAATCTTCGACAAGGCCAATAGCATATTGAAGTTCGACCTTAAGAAGCTCTGCTTCGAAGGCCCGCAGGAAGAGCTATCCACGACGAGCAACAGCCAACCCGCAATATTGACAGCCAGCATCGCCGCCCTGGCGGCCCTGGAACAGTCTCCTGTATACAGCCAGTTTACTCCGAAATTCAGCCTGGGCCTGTCGCTGGGTGAATACACGGCGCTTGTAGCCGCCGGCAGCATATTGTTTGAGGACGCGCTCGTGCTTGTCAGAAAGCGCGGAGAATACATGGAAGACGCGTCCAGAAAGAACCCCGGCAAGATGGCATGCGTTATAGGCATGGATATAAAGGCGGTCGAAGAGCTATGCAAGGGGATTGGTTGTGAGATAGCAAACCTGAACTGCCCCGGCCAGATAGTCGTCTCCGGCAAGACAAATAACATTGAGCTCTTTTCGGGCCTGGCCAAAGACAAGGGCGCCAAACGCGTCTTGATGCTGGACGTGAGCGGGCCATTCCATTCGTCGTTGATGACGCCGGCGCGTGATAAGCTGAAAGATTACATAGATAAGATACAGGTCCTGCCGCCCAGAATACCATTCATAAGCAATGTCGACGCCAAGGTCCAGACGGATCCCGCGAAGATCAAGGAGAACCTTATCGCGCAGGTGAATTCAAAGACCATGTGGGAAGAATCCATGAAGCTCGTCGCCCTTTCCGGAGTAAAGATGTTCCTCGAGGTCGGGCCGGGCCAGGTCCTCAAGGGGCTCGCAAGGAAGATCGATCCGAAACTCGAAGTGAAGAATATAGGCTCTGCTACGGATCTCCAGGAGAAACCGGATCCGTCCGTCATTGCGAGGAGGCCGGCCTGTCCCGAGCGAAGTCGAGGGAAGGCCGACGAAGCAATCTAAAAGCGAGATTGCTTCGCTTCGCTCGCAATGACAGTGAAAGACTTCCCGCAATGACAAATCCGAATAATAGTATTCCTAAATATACATATCTTGTAGTAATCCTGCTGATCGTTGCGGCGATTTTTGCCTATTTTAAAATCGCAGACCGAGTCACTCCGGGCTCTTTTGAATACATAAATAAAGGCGAAAAGCTCTTTGATAAAGACAAATATCCCGAGGCGATAAAGTACTATGAAAAGGCCCGCGAAGCGTCTCCCGAAAGTGACCTTATCAAAAGCCATCTGGTGAATGCTTATTCACGTTATGCGGCTATAGCGGCCGACGGAGGAAATTACGATACAGGCGTGGAGTATCTCGCGAAAGCGCATGACCTGGTCCGGAACCGCTACACGATGCAGAACCTGGCGCTAATGTACGGTAAGCGAGCGCTTTATGAAGCTCAGTCGGGCCGGCAGGAAAAGGCGGTGAAGGATCTGGAGGCTGCGTTAGAGACAGCGGAGGATTCTGTCAATGCCAAGAGAAACCTGAGTATATTACTATATAACAGCGCTGTGGGTGAATATAAAGTAAAAAGGCATAATACCGCCATAATGCTGCTTGAAGCGGCCGCGGCTGCCAGGGAGAATGCCTACATATATGAGCTTCTGGGCGATATATATTACGAAAAAAATAATCCGGATGAGGCCCGAGCGTATTATGACCGGGCTTACAGGATAGGCCCTGATAATAGCAGGGCCCGTGAAAAGCTTGAAAAGGCGGAAGAGTCCGGACGATTGGCGCTTGAGCATAAGCCGGTTATCCTGCCGAACTTCGATATAAGGCACGAGGAAGGGTTGGTCATTGATATCGATCTTGTCGGACGGATATTGCAGAGGGCTTATTCGGACGTTGGAGGGGACCTGGATTATTTTCCGGCTGACAGGACCGTGGTATTCTTCTATTCTGAGGGTAGTTTCAGGCGTATCTTCAGATTACCTGTCGTTGTAAGGGCGTTTTACGATGGCAATATAAGGGTTCCATATCCCGAGACGCCGCTTATTGGCAATGAGTTAAGCAGTTATCTTTATCACGAATACACTCATGCGGTGATCTCGGCGGTCACCCGTAATAGTTGTCCTGTATGGCTCAATGAGGGTATTGCCGTATTTGAAGAGATAAAATGGACAAGGCCCGGAGCGCATATTTCCCTGAAGAAAGATATTGACCGGGAGGGACGATTGTCATTTCAAGCTCTCGATGCGGAATTTACCGAACATCATAAGTATGGCCCCGCCATAGCCGACTCGTATCTTTTGGCATTTACGGCAGTGGACTATATAGTGGATAGGTGGGGCATGAAAGGCCTGAATGCCGTTTTGAAGCGTATCGCGGGCGGGCAGCATGCCGTAAATGCAATAGATGACGAGTTTTTGGTATCCGAAAAAGAGTTTTATAATGGATGGAGAGAGCATATTTTAAATGAGTAGAATGAGTTTTTATCCGAACGAGATCCTGTTTTCGCCGACATCCGCCTGCAATCTTTCCTGCGGCCATTGCGATGTTAAGAGAATGCCAGGGGCTATTTCAGCGGATGATGCCGTGCGTTTCATGCTGGAGTGCAAAAAACTGGGCGTGAAGAGGATCGGCTTTACCGGAGGAGAGCCTTTCTTAAGGCTCGAGTTTCTGTGCGAGGTCTCACGGCGCGCGGTTGCCGCGGGGTTTCTTTTTGACAGGATAATGACCAATGCCGTCTGGTGGTCCGATGAGAATAAGCTTAAGGTAGCGCTCATAAAATTATACAATTCCGGGTATGACGGTTCGATATGTGTTAGTGTAGACGCCTTCCATAAGCAGAGCATTAAGAAAGTCGCGCGGTTCATAACGCTTGCGGCGCGGATATGGGAAAGGCCCGATATTATTTCGATAGCTTATACCGCCGGCGCGAAAGATATTCAAACCCGCGCGAAGATCCGGGCCGTTGAATCGCTTGTAAAGAGGTCGGACAGGGGAATATTCCTGAAAAAGTTTGCTATAGAGCTTTCACCGGTCGGGAGGGCCCGGGGGCTTAAGGATCCATGGGACGGCAGGTGGTTCAGTGAAGATTATTGTAAGGGCCCGGGAAATGTATTCTTTGTGATGAGCAATGGCAGTGTCAGGCCATGCTGCGGTTATGCCAACGAAAATAAGAAGCTTGCGATCGGGAATATAAAAAAAGATCGAGCCGGTAAGATACTGGCTTCCGCGCGCAGGAACGCTTTTGTGCGCACGATATTCGGGAAAGGATTAAGCCATATACGCAGGAGGCTGGAGTCTCTCGGCGTGCGCTTTCCGGGCAGGACCGGTAATCACTGTTTCTTCTGTAGTTATGTAATGACTAAAGTGCCGCGGCGCATCCTGGCCAGGGCCCTTCAGCTGGCGCTTTTGATATTTATGGCGGCCGCGGCGTTTGTATCGGCCGAAGAGATCTCGCCAGCCAAAGATCTCCGGCATATACCGGCAAACATCGTAAGAAAAATCCCTATCCCGAAAAGTTATCACGAAGGGATTTTTTTTGATGGCAGTTCTCTCTGGCTCGTGAACGGTGATAATGGCCCGATATGGACGATCGATCCCGGGGCCGGTAATGTCATATCTTCCATACAACCGGTTTCCGATTTTGCGGAAGCGCTTGTCAGGGCGGATGACGGAGCTCTGTATACTACCGAGTGGAGCGATAAAAAGATATACCGTGTGCGCATGGAAGGCTCGAAACTCATATCTGAAAAGGAGGCTTCATTTGCGCCGGGGCATCCTGCCGGGCTGATTTCAGCGAACGGCCGCATATTTGTGGTTATCTGGACGAGGGGAGCGGGGACCAGATATTATCTTGTCGAGATGGATAGGGATCTTAATGAGATCGGCAGGATGGAGATCAAAGGCATACATGAACCGGACCAGCTTGCATGGGACGGCACAGACCTCTGGATTTCGAGCTGGTACAGCAATCGGATCTACAAGATAAATACCAGTAAATGGGAGTTGGCAGGATCCTTCCGCTCGCCCGTCGATAAGACTACAGGAATAGCATGGGACGGCGAGTACATGTGGGTCACCGGCACGCACGGGGACCTGTACTGCATGGAGCTTGGTGGATGAGGCCCTCTTCGTCATTGCGAAGGCGCGAGGCGCCTGAAGCAATCTAAAAGCGAGATTGCTTCGCTTCGCTCGTAATGACGCCGCGGCATTAAAAAAAATTGTTGACAAGATTTCACGATTGAGTATAATGACATTTTGTTAGCACTCCATTAAGTTGAGTGCTAACAATCAAAATAAAAAAAGGAGGTAGGTGAATATGAAGATCCAACCATTGGCTGACAGGATAGTGGTAAAAGTCCTAAAAGCCGAAGAGGTGACAAAGGGCGGTATTGTCCTTCCTGATTCAGCTCAGGAGAAGCCGCAGGAGGCGGAGGTAATAGCTGTTGGCAAGGGTAAGGTTTCCGATGAAGGAAAGGTGATCTCCCCGGAAGTGAAGGTGGGCGATAAGGTGCTGTTCGGAAAATATTCCGGCACCGAGATAAAGATGGATGGCAAGGAGTACCTTATATTAAAAGAGGAAGATATCCTCGCCATAGTGAAGTAATTAAAATCCCGATAGGAGAATAAAATGGCAAAACAACTACTATACAGCGAGGAGGCGCGCAGGGCTATCTTGAGAGGCGTCGAACAACTCGCCAGAGCGGTAAAGGTGACACTTGGCCCCAAAGGCCGCAATGTGGTAATAGACAAGAAATTCGGAGCGCCGACTATAACTAAGGACGGTGTTACGGTAGCAAAAGAGATAGAACTCAAGGAGCCTTACGAGAACATGGGGGCCGAGCTTGTAAAGGAAGTGGCTTCCAAGACATCCGACACAGCCGGCGACGGTACGACTACCGCTACGGTACTTGCCGAAGCTATATTCAGGGAAGGGATGAAGAACGTTACAGCCGGCGCCAATCCCATGGCGCTTAAGAGAGGCATCGAAAAGGCAGTAGAGAAAGTAGTCGATGAGCTGGGTAAGATCGCGAAGCCGATCAATGTGAAGGACAAGAAAGAAGTGTCGCAGGTAGCATCGATAGCCGCGAACGGCGACCGCGAAATAGGCGAATTGATCGCGGACGCGATGATGAAGGTCGGTAAAGACGGCGTTATCACAGTAGAGGAAGGCAAGGCTTCAAAGACGGAGCTCGAGCTTGTCGAGGGAATGGAGTTCGACCAGGGTTATCTTTCCCCTTATTTTGTTACCGATGCCGAGAAGATGGAGTGCTCTCTCGAAGATCCCTTCATATTGATACATGAAAAGAAGATATCCAGCATGAAGGATATACTGCCGCTCCTGGAGAAGATTGCCAGGGCCGGGAAGCCGCTCATGATAATCTCGGAAGAGACCGAGGGAGAGGTTCTCGCTACGCTTGTAGTCAACAAGATCCGCGGCACTCTTTCCTGCGTTGCGGTTAAGGCTCCGGGATACGGGGACAGGCGCAAGGCGATGCTTGAAGATATAGCCGTGCTTACAGGCGGCAAGGCCATTACCGAAGAGCTTGGCATAAAGCTTGAGAACCTGAAGATAGAGGATCTCGGCAGGGCCAAGAGAGTAAGGATAGATAAGGACAATACGACTATAGTAGAAGGGGCCGGAAAGTCAGCCGATATCCAGGCGAGGATAGCGCAGATAAAGAAGCAGATCGAGGATACGGATTCAGACTATGACAAGGAGAAACTGCAGGAGAGGCTCGCCAAACTGGCCGGCGGAGTAGCGGTGATAAACGTGGGCGCGGCTACCGAGACCGAGATGAAGGAGAAGAAGGCCAGGGTCGAGGATGCTCTCCACGCGACGAGGGCCGCGGTAGAGGAAGGTATAGTTCCTGGCGGCGGAGTGGCGCTCTTAAGGTCCGTAAATGTCCTCGATAAGATGAAGATAAGCGGAGATGAGCAGATCGGCGTCGATATCGTTCGAAGGGCTCTCGAAGAGCCGATAAGGACGATCGCCAATAACGCCGGTATGGAAGGTTCCGTGGTCGTCAATAAGGTAAAGGATATGAAGTCCGTAGAGGGCTATGATGCCGACAAGGATACTTACGGGGATATGATCGCGGCCGGCATCATCGATCCGAAAAAGGTAACGCGTTCGGCCCTGCAGAACGCTGCCAGTATCGCGTCCCTCATGATAACTACCGAGACTCTCATAACCGATATACCGGAAGAGGAGAAAGCTCCCGCCGGAATGCCGGGCGGTATGCCTCCGGGCGGAATGGGCGGCATGGGAGGGATGTACTAGGAGCAGACTGAGTATAGTTAACGGTTGACGGTTGACCCCGTCCGTCATTGCGAGGAAGATATTGCATGAGTTTTTTCTGACGAAGCAATCTAAAAGCGAGATTGCCGCGTCGGCAAGAGTGAGGCGAGAGCCTCCTCGCAATGACGAAAGCGGTGATATGAGTCGGATAAGAGTCGCCTTGCAATGACGAGTGTTCTTGGGGCCGGGTTCCTTTGGGATCCGGCCCCAATATTTTGGCCTATAGATTTAAGAGAAAGCTCTTGACAATTTAAAGTTATACTTTAAAGTAGCAGATAATCAGTCACAACCGCTTTGATTTAACGGGGTAGCCTAAAATTCAGTTGACGTTGGATGACGGGAAGATGTACAATAAAATAAGTCGGTTTCTTGTTTTTTGTATTTTTAAAAACATAGGAGGAATTATGCGGAATAAATTCGTTCGTACTCTCTCTCTCTCTCTCTCTCTCTCTCTCTCTAATCTTTGCCGTTTCCTACCGTTAGCAGC
>JAFGRN010000016.1 GCA_016935115.1 Candidatus Omnitrophota bacterium
AGCGAGAAGCTGGGGCACCTTACATTCGGGCACAGGGAAGAGCAGATATTTCTGGGCCGTGATATTACCGAACAGCGTAACTACAGCGACCAGACAGCTCTCATTATAGACCAGGAGATAAGGAAGATCGTCGATGATTGTTATAATAGGGCTAAGGACGAGCTCATGAAGCATAAGGATAAATTGAAGATGCTTGCCGAAAAGCTTCTTGAAAAAGAGGTAATGGATGTCGAAGAGATACGCCTTCTGCTTGGATTTACCGGGAGCGAAAAGCCTGCCGCGCAGGCGTAATGCCCTAGGCCGTACCCGCGTGATGGGGATACTGAATGTTACGCCCGATTCATTTTCGGACGGAGGGCTTTTTGCAGGCAAAGATAGGGCCGTGAGGCACGCGCTTTCAATGGTCCGTGACGGAGCCGATATCATAGATGTGGGCGGCGAGTCGACGCGCCCCGGAGCGGATACCGTCGGTTCAGCCGAGGAGATATCCCGGGTCGTCGGTGTGATACGCGCGTTATCGAAGAGGACGAGAGTTCCCATATCGATAGATACCCGTAAGGCCGAAGTTGCCGATGCCGCGGTCGCGGCGGGAGCTGTAATAGTCAATGATGTGTCGGGATTGAGATACGACAGGGAGATGGCGCCTCTTGCGGCGAAACGCGGCGTACGGGTCATTATAATGCATTCAAGGGGCGCTCCCAAGGATATGCAGCGCCATCCGCGTTATGATGACGTGGTCGAGGACGTAATAGAGGACCTGCAGTCTTCCGTAGGTATAGCGCGCTTGTCGGGTATCCGGGAAGAAGCGATAATGGTCGATCCCGGGATAGGTTTCGGTAAAACTCTCGAGCATAATCTTGAGATATTGAACAGGTTCGAGGAGTTCGGCGCCCTGGGACTGCCGGTATGCGCGGGGGTATCCCGCAAGTCGTTCATAGGGAAGATAGCGGGAGCCCAGGATCCGTCCGATAGATTGCCGGGCACTATCGCGGCGTGCGCGATAGCCATACTTAAGGGCGCGTATATGATAAGGGTGCATGACGTCAGGGAAGCGGTGCAGGCCTCGCGCGTTGCCGATGCCATAGTAGGAAGGGGGCTTTAGATGATGCATGCGATCTCATACTGGAAGATAGTCCTCGAGATCGTCATACTCTGGTATGTCGTTTATATGGTATTTCTTTTTGTGAAAGGTACTAGGGCATGGCAGTTGATGAAGGGCCTGGTAGTAATAGGCGTGATATTTTTTATCACGCAGCAGCTCGGCCTTGACGCCATTAACTGGGTGCTGACGAGGCTGGTTCCCATATCGATCCTGTCGCTCGTAATCATATTCCAGCCGGAGATAAGGCGCGGCCTCACGCAGCTTGGCCAGTTCGGGAAGCACCAGGCGAGCGTAGAGCTGATCGAGGAGATAGCGGGCGCTGCCGCTAACCTTTCGAGGCGCAAGACGGGAGCTCTCATGGTGGTGGAGCGGGAAGTGGGGTTGAAGAGCTATATAGAGAGCGGCACTCCCGTTGACGCAAAGGTTACTAACTATCTGCTAACTTCGGTATTCATGCCGCAGTCGCCGCTTCACGATGGAGCCGTTATAATAGAGCGCGGCAGGCTTATTGCGGCCGGATGTGTGCTTCCTCTTACCGAGGACGAAAAAGCTTCCCCCAAGGCATATGGTATGCGCCATAGGGCTGCGATAGGCATAAGCGAGGAGACGGATGCTGTCTGTATAGTGGTAAGTGAAGAGACCGGCGCCGTATCGGTCGCCCATGCCGGCAAGCTCACGCACGGCCTCGACGAAGAGGCGCTTATAAAGACGCTCAAAAACCTGTTTTACAGCTCGCCCAAAAAGAACGCAAGCTTCATGTTCTTTAAAAACAGAAAGAAGAAATGATAAATATACTTCTGTTTCTGAAAAGGTTCTTTACCCGTAATATCTGGCTGAAGGTAGGTTCGCTCCTTCTTGCTCTTATCATGTGGTTTTATATTGTCAATGAACTGAATAAGGGAAGCGAGGCGGACAGGCAGTTTTTAAATAAGATCCTCCCATCAGACAGCGTCGTAGCCAAGAAGCTCACGATCAAAGCGCTTTTAGTGGGAAGGCCGAGATGGGGATATACCGTGGACCCGAGAAAGGCCGTGATAGTTCCCGACTATTGCATAGTAGTGGGAACAAAAGACCTCCTGTCAAAGATACGTTTTGCTTATACCACTCCCATAGACGTTACCAGCGCCTCGAAACCTTTTACCAAATCGGTCCCACTTAATCCTATTGCTCCGGGTGTATTCATGGAAGAGACTCTTGTCCAGGTCACGGTACCGGTGGAGAAACAATAGGAATATATGGTCAAGCTGGGAGTCAACATAGACCATGTTGCTACTATCAGGCAGGCGCGGATGGCCTATGAGCCGAGCCCGCTGGAGGCCGCGCGCGAATGCGTCAAGGCGGGGTGCGATTCCATAGTCTGTCATCTGCGCGAAGACAGGAGGCATATAAACGACCGCGATGTCATAGCGCTCCGCAGGGCAATCAATAAATTAAATCTCGAGATGTCGGCCGCCGAGGAGATAGTGGACTTTGCGTGCGGAGTGAAACCGGATCAGGCGACGCTCGTTCCGGAGAAGCGCCGTGAGGTCACGACTGAGGGCGGGCTCGATGTGGCGGGAAGACGTTCCGCGATAACGCGCGTCGTGTCGAGACTGCACGATAGCGGTATCGCGGTGAGCCTCTTCATAGACCCGTCGAAGAGACAGGTGGATGCCTCCGTAGCCGCCGGCGCGACGATAGTGGAGTTTCATACGGGAGAATACGCTAACGCGCCTTCCGTTTCGGCGCGGAGACGCCGGCTGGACATATTGATGAGCGTTACGGCTTACGCTCTCGATAGGGGGCTCGAAGTCAATGCCGGCCACGGGTTGAATTACGATAATGTGAGGGCCGTAGCGCGCATAAAAGGGATCAATGAACTTAATATAGGCCATTCCATAATCTCCAGGGCCGTATTTACCGGAATACGCGCCGCGGTGAGGGATATGATAGGATTGATAAGATGATACTTGGCATAGGCGTCGACATAGTGGAGATAGACAGGATGAAAGACGCCATAAAGAAGTGGGGCGATACCTTCCTGACGAAGATATTTACGGCGCGGGAGATAAAATATTCCGTCTCGAAGAGGCTTTCACACCAGCATTTCGCGGCGCGTTTCGCGGCCAAGGAGGCCGTGGTTAAGGCCTTCGGCGAGCCCAGCAAGCACCCGATGAGATGGACGGAGATAGAGATCCTTAATGACAGGGAGGGCAAGCCGGTCATAGAGTTCCGTGACGATGCGCTGAAATTAAAAAAGAAGAAGAGGGTGGGCGATGTAGTTGTGAGCATGTCGCATTCGAAAGAATACGCCATAGCGAATGTCATACTGGTGAAAGGCGCGGAATGAATATAGGCGACGCGGTAAAGAGTTTTCCCAAAAGAGCCTTAACGGCGCATAAGAACGATTTCGGCCATGTGCTCGTGATCGCCGGCTCGGCCGGTTATACCGGCGCGGCCTATCTTACGTCCCAGGCGGCGGCGCGCTCGGGAAGCGGCCTGGTTACGCTCGCCGCGGGCAGGAGCCTTTTTAACATAATGGCCATAAAATTGACCGAAGTCATGGTGAAGCCGTTCTTTGAGACGAAGGACTGGTCGCTCAGCCTTCTCGCGGAGAAAGAACTCATTGCTTTCAGCGAGAAGTGCGATGTCCTTGCGATAGGCCCCGGAATATCACGGAATAAAGAGACACAGCACCTGGTGAGAAATATTGTCGCAAAGTCGGCCAAGCCGGTCGTGCTCGATGCCGACGGCATCAATGCCTTTGCCGGGCATCTCGACGCGCTGAAGCAGGCTAAATCGGGCCTTGTGCTTACTCCGCATTCCGGAGAGATGGCGCGCCTTATAGGGATAGAAGCGAAGGATGTCGATGAGCACAGAAAAGAAGTTGCGCTGAAGTTCGCGGGTGAGTATAATACCGTCCTGGTTTTGAAAGGCAAAAATACGGTCGTTGCCGCGCCGGGAGGCGATATTTACGTGAACGACACGGGCAATGCCGGCATGGCGACCGGCGGCACGGGCGATATCCTGACGGGAATGATAGCGAGTTTCATAGGCCAGGGCGTAGAGCCGTTCACCGCGGCGGCGCTCGGCGTCCATCTTCACGGCGCAGCGGGCGATCTCGCGGCTAAGGAGAAGGGCCTCTTGAGCCTTCTCGCTACGGATCTTTTAAATAAACTTCCGGAAGTATTAAAAATGCTAGCGTAGCTCAGCAGGCAGAGCAGGGGTTTTGTAAACCTCAGGTCGGGGGTTCGATTCCCTCCGCTAGC
>JAFGRN010000017.1 GCA_016935115.1 Candidatus Omnitrophota bacterium
AGTTCCGCAGGTTCCCCTTTTTATCCTGAACAAAAGACCGACCCGAAGGGGAATATTTTCAGTGCTCACATAACGAGGATCAGGGCTGACTGCGGAAGTAGGTCGCAAGGTAACATACTTCACCCCCTGTGCCGAAAGTAAATGCCGGACTGAGGAGCGAAAAATCCCGATATGCGAGAGAATTTCGCCCTTGCAAAAATATATAATTAAGATATAATTATATCCTTCAATAAGCATATCCTACAAAGAGGAGGTCATTTTGCCTTACATAAAACCGTTCAGGGGAGTGGTTTATAATAAGAAGAAAGTCGGGAATCTCTCGAAAGTCGTTTCGCCGCCGTATGATATAATCCCAAAAGAGATGCAGGAAGAGCTCTACCGGGCCCATCCGAATAATTTTGTTCGTCTCGAGCTCGGCAAAATAGAGCCCTCGGATAATGTCGCGGATAACCGTTACACGCGCGCGAAGAAGTTCATGGACGAATGGCTTAAGGATAATATCCTGACGAAGGATGACAAAGAATCGATCTACATATATTCCCAGAAATATAAGACGGACGGAAAGACGATCGACAGGATAGGGTTCATTGCCCTTATGAGCCTCGAAGAAGGGAAGAAGAAAGTCCTGCCGCATGAAAACACCCTGATGGCGCCGAAAGTAGACAGGCTCGACCTCATGCGCAGTATAAATGCCAACCTGAGCCCAATCTACGTATTGTACGACGACAAATCCCATGCCATACTCAAGATATTGAAGAAAGTTTGCTCGCAGAAAAATCCCTATATCGACATAATGATCGAAGGAATACGCAACCGTGCCTGGAGGATAGACAGCCCCGTGGCTATAAAACGGATCCAGAAAGTCATGCGCGGCGCCAATACCTTTATAGCCGACGGCCATCACCGCTTTGAAGTCACGCGAATGTATTCGAGGGAGCTGGAAGGCAAAGATGTCCCGCAGGCGCTCAAAGAATCCTCAAGACATGCGATGGTCTATTTTGTCGAGTCGAAAGAAGACATGCTGACCGTCCTGCCGGCCCACAGACTGCCTAAAGATATCGGTGGCCTTAAGAAGGACGAGATGCTCGGGCGCCTCGAGAAGTTCTTCACGATTGAAAAAGCGCCGAGCCTTAATGCCATGATGTCGAAGCTGGGTAAATTGAACAAGGCCCACGTTTTCGGCGCCTACTTCGGCCACGGTCAATTCTACATATTGAAACTTAAGAGTATGCGCCCCGTCGAGAATGCCATAAAGGATAAGCCCGGGGACTGGAAGAAGCTGGACGTGGCGATACTCCATCTCTTTATATTCCAGCATGTGCTTGGTATCCGCGATGAAGACGACAATGTTGAATTCGTGAAGAGCCCCGCCGAGACCGCAAAATTTGTCGACCGGGGAGATTTTAAGGCGGCATTCTTCCTGAATCCCACCAGGGTTGACCAGATAAAACGCATAGCTAAGCTCGGCGAGAAGATGCCGAGAAAGGCCACCTATTTCTACCCCAAACCCCTCTCCGGCATAGTCGTCAATAAGTTCTGATTTATGTGCGGCATATGCGGTTACATGCATTTTGACGGAGCGAGGCGGTCATCGGAAGATATCCTGAAGTCGATGATGGATAGCATAGCGCATCGCGGCCCCGACGACCGGGGAATGTGCCTGAATGGCCCGGCGGCGCTAGGCCACAGAAGGCTGTCGATAATTGACCTTAAGACCGGCCACCAGCCGATGTCGAGCGAAGACGGCTCGATTGTGATAGTCTATAACGGCGAAGTCTACAATTTCTCCGAGATAAAGACGGCCCTTCTGGGCAGGGGCCATAAATTCAGGACCAGTTCCGATACAGAGGTCGTCCTGCGCGCGTATGAAGAGTACGGCGAAGATTGCATCAAGCATTTCAACGGCATGTTCGCCTTTGCCATATTTGATTCCAAAAGAGGAAGCCTCTTTCTCGCCAGAGACAGGTTCGGGAAAAAGCCTCTCTACTATGCGGTCTTCGACAATCAGTTCATCTTCGGTTCCGAGCTGAAGGCTGTCCTCAAGCACCCGTCAGCCAGAAGAGATATCGATCCTGCCGCCCTAAGCCAGTACCTCTCCTATGAATACATCCCGTCTCCGCGTTCGATATTCAGGAATATATATAAATTAGAACCGGGTTTCAGTATGACGGTGAAAAGCGGTAAAGTTACTACGAGACGGTACTGGGACCTTAAGTTCAATACCAGTAAAGATTTCGACGAGAATGAGGCCAGGCTGCGCCTTCTCGACCTGTTCAGGGAATCCGTCAGGAAACGCCTCATAAGCGATGTGCCTCTCGGAGTCTTCTTAAGCGGCGGCATCGATTCATCGGCGGTGGTTGCCATGATGGCGGAGCTTATGGACCCGAAAGATATAAAGACATTCTCAATAGGTTTCAAAGAGCGCTCTTATGACGAGTCAGGCGATGCCAGGCGCGTTGCGGCGCATTTCGGGACGGACCACAGGGAAGAGATATTGGATCCGAAGGTGATGCTTGATGTCTTTCCGGCCATAGTGGATATTCTCGACGAGCCTTTCGCGGACTCCTCGATAATCCCGACATATCTCGTCTCCAGGTTCACGCGGAAACACGTCAAGGTCGCCCTCGGCGGGGATGGAGGGGACGAATTCTTCATGGGATATCCGTCATTCATAGCGCTTAAACTGGACAGCCTTATATCTTTCGCGCCGAATTTTTTGAAGAAAATACCGTTTCAACTTTTGTTAAAATGCGTGCCTCCCTCAAATGATTATATGAGCTTGAATTTCAAAGCGAAACGGTTCCTGAGGGGGCTCGATTTTCCGAAAGAAGTTCGCCAGCAGGTCTGGATGGGTTCATTGACGCCGACGGAACAGAAGGGCCTGCTTCTGGCGGGAGGAGCCGGGGAGATGGCGGATATATACGGGCCGACCATAAACTCTTTCCGTGAAGCGGAGCGCCTCGATCCGCTCGACAGGGCTATTTATATCTATGTCAAAACATACATGACCGACGATATTCTCGCCAAGGTCGACAGGGCGAGCATGGCCAACTCCCTAGAGGTGCGCGCCCCTTTTCTTGATACAGGCTTTACCGAATATGCCGCTTCCATACCTTCTTCGTCGAAATTGAGGAACTTCAGGACGAAATCGATATTGAAAGACGCGCTTAAAGGACGGCTTCCCGCGGAGATACTGAACAAGTCGAAGCAGGGATTTGCCGTCCCTGTGGCGCAGTGGCTTAAGAAAGACCTGAAGCCTTTTCTTCTCGAGACGTTAGACAGGAAGAAGATAGGAAGGGAGGGCATCTTCGATTGCGGCCATGTGGATAATATGGTAAAAGAGTTTCTTGCGGACAGAAATGACATCCGCAGAGAAATTTGGGCACTATTTATGTTCGAGTTATGGTATGATAAGTGGATAAAATAGGCGGGGCATACCAGATGGATGGTAATATCCTGAAAGACATAAGGGAAGCATTGACGAGAGGCGACCGCGCCGCTGTAGCCGGACTGACCGGGCAGGCATTCGATCAGGGCATGCCCGTGAAAGACATAATGGATTCCGGCCTCATAGCTGGCATGGAAGCTATCGGGAAGAGGTTCAAGGCAAATGAGATATTCATTCCCGAGGTGCTTATAGCGGCCAAAGCCATGCACGCGGGCATAGCCATACTCGAGCCCCATTTTACCAAGAGCGGCATAAAACCGCTGGGGAAGGTATTGATAGGCACTGTAAAAGGTGACCTGCATGATATAGGAAAGAATATAGTCAGCATGATGCTGCGCGGCGCCTGCTTCGAAATAGACGACCTCGGCATAGATGTGAGCCCGCAAAAGTTCATAGACGCGGCAAAGAGCAAGGATATCGACATAATAGCGATGTCGTCGCTTTTGACCACATCGATGAACGCGATGCGCGATACGATCAACGGTCTCGGCGCGGCCGGCCTTCGTGACAAAGTAAAGATCATGGTGGGAGGAGCGCCCGTTACGCAGGAATTTGCGGACTCGATCGGAGCGGACGGTTTTGCCAAAGACGCGGCGACCGCGGTAGATAAGGCAAAAGAGCTTTTAAAGAGGTAACGGCTCATGGCATTATTCCCGAGAAAACCTAAATATACGATAGTCAAGATCGCCAAGAAGAGAGGGAATATACCCGAAGACCTCTGGACGAGGTGCGGAGACTGTAATGAGTTGATATACAATAAGAAACTGGATGAGAATCTGAGGGTATGCCATAAGTGCAATTTCCATTTTACGCTCGGCGCGCACGAGAGGGTGAAGCTTCTTATGGATGAGGGGACATTCAGGGAGATGGATGCCGGTATCGAAGCCCTGGATCCTCTCGAGTTTTCCGGCCCTAAGACATACAAGGAGAAACTGAAAAAAGACCAAGAACTCACAGGGCTGAAAGACGCTGTCATAACCGGCGAAGGCAGGTTAAACGGCAGGAATATAATACTGGGGGTGACGGATTCGCGTTTCATAATGGGATCGATGGGGTCGGTAGTCGGAGAGAAGCTCACGAGGGCGATAGAGACCGCCGCGGAGAAGAAAGAGCCTTTAATTATCGTGTCCGGTTCCGGCGGCGGCGCGCGCATGTATGAAGGAATGTTCTCGCTGATGCAGATGGCCAAGACCTCTGCGGCATTGAACCGCCTCGACCGCGCCGGCGGGCTCTTCATATCGGTATTGACAAATCCTACAATGGCCGGGATTATGGCGAGCTTCGCGTCGTTAGGGGATTTCATAATAGCCGAACCCAAGGCCCTCATAGGATTTACCGGGCCGCGCGTCATAGAGCAGACCATACGGCAGAAGCTTCCGCCGGGGTTCCAGAGGTCCGAGTTTCTCCTGAACCATGGCCTTATAGACATGATAGTGCAGAGAAAAAACATGAAGGAGTTTCTTTCGAAGCTCCTGTCTTATTTTTGATTACTATCCGGCCTTTGATATGGTAAAATAAAAAAACTATGGCACAAGTAAGCCTTAACAATGTATCCAAGTGTTTTCCCGGCAATGTCTGGGCCATCCGGGATATCAATCTGGGGATAGAGAACAGGGAGTTCGTGGTCTTCGTGGGCCCGTCGGGATGCGGCAAGTCGACTACCCTCAGGATCATCGCGGGCCTGGAAGATGCGAGCTCCGGCAAAGTCTATATCGGCAACCAGCTGGTAAACGACGTCCCTCCCAAAGACAGAAATATAGCGATGGTCTTCCAGAATTATGCCCTGTATCCGCACATGAGCGCTTATGAGAATATGGCATTCGGCCTGAAGCTGAGAAAATATCCAAAATCGGAGATCGATCACAGGGTAAAAGACGCGGCAATGATCCTCGGGATAGAACAGCTCCTGCACAGGAAACCGAGGGAGCTCTCCGGCGGGCAGAGGCAGCGTGTCGCTGTCGGGCGGGCCATAGTCAGGAAGCCGCTCGTATTTCTCTTTGATGAGCCTCTCTCTAACCTGGACGCGAAGATGCGCGTCCAGATGAGGACAGAGATCAAGAAGCTGCATATCAGGCTCCAGACCACCATGATCTATGTCACGCACGACCAGACGGAAGCCATGACGATGGGGGACAAGATCGTCGTGATGAAGGATGGCGAGATCCAGCAGATAGCGGATCCGATAACTCTTTACGACAGGCCGGTAAATAAATTTGTAGCCGGTTTTATAGGTACGCCTCCGATGAATTTTGTAAGGGGCACTATAATCAGGAAGGAAGGCAAGTTCTATTTCAGTGAGGGCAGGTTCCAGGTCAAGATAATAGATTCGATGACAAATGCTGCTGCCGCGTATCTCGACAAAGAAGTCATTTTCGGGATACGGCCGGAAGATATATATGATAAATTATTCGTATCGGAGGCGCCCGTCGAGAATACGATAAAAGCCACATGCGAGGTAATAGAGCCTATGGGGTCGGAGGCATATCTTTATCTGAACACCGGCAAGAATCCGCTGATCGCCAAGGTCGGCGGCCATAACAGACCCGCTATCAATTCCGAGATGGATCTCGTATTGGACATGTCTAAGATCCACCTCTTCGATAAAGACACTGACAAGACCATTATCTAACAACCGCAACGGAATGGTATGACGATATCTTCCCGCGCCAGATCGCTCTTCGCTGTTCTCTCTGTGATATTCTTTCTTTTATCCTCGTACGCGTCCTGGACATTATCGTCCAGGGCAATATCGCAGTCACCTTTCTACCTTACGCTGGTCATCTCCGCCATAACCAGTTTTAACCTTCCAATACTGTTCGGCTGGATAGGTTTCGGTGTCCTCGGCGGCGCCGCAATCACCGCCGGCACCATCTTCTTTGTCCTGCTGCTGGACTTCCGCATGGGATATTCCGCGCACCAGATCGTTACGATCACATTCCTGGTTACCGCCGCAATAGGATATCTTTTTGCCCGGTCAAAGAACAGGTCGGACCAGCTCTACATACTGGAGTCCGAGAGGACCGAGGAAGAGATCAATATACTGGCCAATGAAGTCAAGGAGAAGAACAAGGGCATAAAGGCGCTGGAAGGCAAGCTGATGAAGTACTCGGCCTTTAAGGATATTGCCGAATCGCTCAGCACTACGTTGTCAACAGATGCCATAAGCTCCCTTTTTATGGAGAGGACGCCGAAAATATTAGGCAAGAGCGGCAGGGTACTCCTGTTTCTTGTGGACGCGCTCAGGCAGGAACTTATGCTGCTGGCCTCCAGCGTTAAGAATGAAGCTGTAATAAAAGCTAAGAAGGGGGATGTTTTTGACCACTGGATCCTGCGGCACAGAAAGCCCTTAATAATTGAGGACGTCAAAAGGGATTTTAGATTCCCGGCGGAAGGGGCTGAGGCGGCTTCCGGCGTATTCAACTCGCTTATAGCCGCGCCCCTGATGAGCGAAAACAAGGTCATAGGGATCCTCAGGGTCGACAGCGCGCAGGAGCTTGCTTTTTCCCAGGATGACCTGAGATTACTGGACATTATCTCAAACCTCGCGGCCGTAGCAATACAGAATTCGATGTTTTATGCCAGGACGCAGGAACTTGCGATACGCGACGGGCTTACGGGGCTGCGGGTGCGCCGTTTTTTTACGGAGAGCTTAAGGCGCGAAGTGAAGAGGGCCGCGAGGAGAAGGGAGCAGTTATCGCTCCTCATGCTGGACATAGACCATTTTAAAGAATATAACGACAAGTACGGGCATGCGGCGGGGGACAATATTCTGCAGCATCTGTCGCAATTGATCACCGGCATCCTCGGAGAAGATGATGTGGCGGGCCGTTACGGCGGAGAAGAGATAGCCATATTGCTCTGGAGAAAGAAGAAGAAAGATGCCATTGCGCAGGCGGAGAAGATAAGAAAGCTGGTTAAGGACAGCCCCGTAATTCTGAAGGATAATGTGGCGAGCGTGACAGTATCGATAGGTATCGCGACATTTCCCGAAGATGCCCTGTCAGAGGAGGAGATGATCAGGATTGCGGACCAGAGGTTGTATAAAGCCAAGGCTGAGGGGAGGGACAGGGTGTGTTCCGCATAAAGGTAATATGTGCCATCATCGTCATCGTCATGGTCGCTTTCTTCAGCGTCATGTATGAACGCGGAGCATTGCCTTTCGCCACGATAAATGTTTTGCTTTCCCTTATAGCGCCTTCGGCGTATCTTCTCTCCGGATTTTTTTCAGCCGCGGTCTTAATTATAGCATGGTTCGCGGTATTTCCTCTCCTCATAATAGCATATCACATCGATCTCATAAATGTGGCTTTTTCACTTGCCATCTTTAGCGCGCTTCTCGCCGGATACTTTGTGTACAGGGTCATAGAGAATCGCGAGGAACGATATCGTTTGTCGGCACTCAAGTCACTTGATGACAGAAAGTCCGTTCTGTCCGATGAGCTAAACGCGGCCGTCAGGTTTGAGAATGGGATGAGAGCCAAGGAGCTCTCTTTTGTGAATCTCTATGAGATAACCAGGAAAATGTCCGAATACCTGAAGTTCGAGGATATTTTTGCGTCGTTCAGCTCTTTTCTGAAAGAAAATATAAGTTTCAGGAAATGCGATCTCTTCATACTGGAGAGATCCGATGAGGGGCCGCGTCTCGACAGGGCTTATCATGTATGGTATGAGGAGCCGGCCGGCAAAAAGGAGGCCGTTCCCGTAGATTACGATAAATTGATAGAACTCTTTGCCGACGGCCGTAAGGAGTTATTTATGGCAAAAGACAAGAACGCACGCGAACTGGAAGGCCTCGGCATAGACGGTGACGTAGATACATACGTGGCATTTTCGCTCCTTAATGAGCGCAAGGTTTCGGGAATCCTGGCCATAGAGAATATTTCAAAACCGGATCTTGAAAAATTCGCCATTCTGGCGGTGCAGTTTTCGCTCGAGCTTAAGAAGGTGCTTTTATATGAGACCGTCGAAAAACTTGCTATTACGGATTCACTGACAGGGCTTTATGTCAGGAGGTATTTCTGCGAAAGGCTTGAAGAAGAGATACAGCGCTCCGGAAGGTACAAATTTGAATTCGCTTTCATAATGATTGACATAGACGATTTTAAAAAATGCAATGATACCTTCGGCCATCTTGTGGGTGACGTTGTGATAAAGGACATAGCCAGGATAATAAAAGAGAGCGTCAGGGAGATCGATATAGTGGCCAGATATGGCGGCGAGGAGTTTTCGGTAGTGCTGCCCGAGACAGGCCGGGAGAGCGCGTTCGCGGTCGCGGAGAGGCTCCGGAAGAAGATAGAGGAGAACTCTTTCAGGGCGTACGATGAGAATCTGAAGCTGACGGTCAGCATGGGGTTTACCATATCGAAGGGCGATACCCTGGATATGAAAGAAGTGACTGAAAGGGCGGATGCGGCGCTTTACGAGGCGAAGAAAATTGGTAAAAATGTTGTGCGCGAATATAAAAGATAGTATAATATGCCCCATGAAATTATTTATTGATACTGCCAATATCCAGGAGATAAGGGAAGCGAATGCTCTTGGCATAATTGACGGTGTCACTACCAACCCCACTCTCATAGCGAGGGAAGGCAGGGATTTTGTCGGCGTGGTAAAGGAGATATGCGCCATAGTCGACGGCCCTATCAGCGCCGAAGTCGTGAGCCTTAAATCAGACGGCATGATAACGGAGGCCAGGTCTCTCTCCGGGATACATAAGAATGTTGTTATAAAGATCCCCGTTACTCCCGAAGGTTTAAAAGCGACCAATGTGTTGTCTTCCGAAGGTATCAGGACCAATCTCACCCTCTGCTTCTCGCCGACACAGGCGCTCCTGGCCGCAAAGGCGGGCGCCTCATACGTCAGCCCGTTTATCGGAAGGCTCGACGACATAAGCGATACCGGCATGGAGCTGGTGCGGGATATACGCACCATATTTTCCAATTACGGACTCAAGACCCAGATAATCGTAGCGAGTATCAGGCATCCCATTCATGTCCTCGAAGCCGCGAAGATCGGGGCCGACATAGCCACTATTCCATACGGTGTTCTTATGGCCCTGGTGAAACATCCGTTGACCGACATAGGTATAGATAGATTCCTGAAAGACTGGCAAAATGTCCCAAAAGCTTAGAGCGCTCCCGCGCGCGGCATTTATTCTGGCCATGGTATATGCGTGCGCCGCAAATGCCGAAGAACTTTCTTCCAAAGAGCCGATAGTCGTAAACGGCGATCATGTGGAATATCTCCAGGCGGAAAGAAAAGTCATAGGCACCGGCAACATCTCCATAACCTATAAAGATATAACGCTCACCTGCGAAAAGATCACCGTCAATCTGGATACTCACGACGCCGAAGCCATAGGAAATGTCAATATTGTGCAGAAGGATGCTTATTTCCTGGGTGATAAGATCATCTACAATTTCGAGAGCCGCGCCGCTATCATAGATACCGGATACCTGAATGCGAAGCCTTTCTACGGCAGGGCGGAGAACATAAGCAAGGTGCCCGGCAAGGAAGTATATCTGCTTAAGGATGGCAATATAACCACTTGCGACCTGGACATACCGCACTATCGCATACAGGCCAAAGAAGTAGAGATACATCCGGGCGACAAGGTAATCGCCAGGCATATAGTGGCGTATATCGGCAGTGTACCGATATTTTATATACCTTACTATGTCCAGCCTCTTACGGAAGAGAAAAAGAGCCACATCACGGTAATCCCGGGCCAGGATAAGGACTGGGGATATTACGCGCTAACGGCTTACAGGTATTATTTTAATGACAAGTCCCGCGGCGATGTACTGCTGGATTACCGGTCGAAGAAGGGCCTGGGCTACGGAGTGAACCATTATCTTGATACAGATGCCGGTAAAGGCGCTTTTAAAGTATATTACACGCAGGAAAATGATAACCTGGCATTTGAGAAGACAGGCGCCCAGGACCTGCGGTATCGTTACCAGTACCGTCATAAGTGGGATATAAAGAATACCGATACTGCCGCGGTATTGGAGTTCAATTACCTTAGTGATCCCTATTTTATCAGGGACTATTTTTATAATGAATATCAGGAATTGGGCGCGAACCCTGATACCTACCTCTCTTTTATTACGTCAAAGCCCGACTATACTACGGAATTTTTAGTGCGGAAGCGTTTTAATGATTTTTATTCGGTGGTCGAAAGATTGCCGGAATATAAAGTGGATATCATGAACTGGAAAGTGGGCAATACGGGCCTTTATTTCAGCGACAATTCCAGCATCGTATACCTGAACCAGACCCATGAAAAGGGCACGACCACTCCTACGGTTAAAGACATCGGCGCCATAAGGTTCGATACCTATAATCAGTTATCGTATCCCCTGAGGTTTTTCAGGACATTCAGCCTGACGCCGTATGCGGGCATACGGGAGACTTATTACTCCAGAAATAAATGGGGCAATACAAATGAAGTAAGGACCTTATTCAGGGAGGGCGCCGACCTTTCGATGAGGTTCTACAGGATATTCGACGTTAAGACGAATTTCCTGGATCTCGATATAAATCAGCTCAGGCACATAATATCACCGTCGGCAAATTACCGCCATGTGCATCAGCCTACCATATCGCCCGACAATCTTACCCAATTTGACAGCATCGACGCGCTCGATACGGAAAACGGCGTATTTTTATCGCTTGAGAATAAACTGCAGACCAAGAGATTCGACGGTGAAAATATGAAATCGGCGGACCTCCTGAGATTCATAGTGAGTTCAGACTATCTGTTCAGGCTGGAGAAGCAGTCGCTGGATTTCAAAAGTAATAAATTTAACGGTATCGATTTCAAACTGGAGCTCATCCCTTATTCATGGTTATATGTGAATTCCGACATGCATGTCAATACCAAGAAATGCATCGTCGAGACAGCGAATATTGATTTTGTGGCAACCGGCGATGATAAGTGGTCGGTGGCTATGGGGCAGAGGTACTATGACCTGACAACCGGCAGGAGCTATCAGATTACCATGGATATCAGGTATAAGTTCAATGAGAAGTGGGTATTGAGGGCTTATGAGCGTTTTGACCTCATAACGAAGAAATTCGAGCAGCAGGAGTATACCCTTTCCCGTGACCTGCACTGCTGGATAGCCGATTTTACCCTGGACGTTACAGATATCAATAATGTCACGTTCTGGCTTATAATGCGCATGAAGGCCTTCCCGAACTATCCTATCGGCCTGAAGCAGACCTATTCGCGTCCGCGTTTCGGCGAAGCCGGCGCCACCGGATCCGATTAGTCATCGCTCAGGATTTTTCGACCGGGCATATTTTTACGGGTCCTGCCGCTCCTTCGCCTTTTTCTTTGAAGGGCTGTGTCCCGTACCCTTGCGCGTAACACTAGTCGAGCGTGGTA
>JAFGRN010000018.1 GCA_016935115.1 Candidatus Omnitrophota bacterium
TATACCCGGATTCGGAGGGGTAAGGGTGGAGGATATGGTCCTTGTTACGGATGACGGGTGCGAGATACTCACAAGCTGAGCCGCGCCCGCTGTGAAGAGATTTAATACGGAGGAGACAGATGTATATAAAAGAGATCAAGGACATGATCAATCTCATGAACGAAAACAGCCTGACCGAGCTTGAGATAGAGAAGGAAGGCGTAAGGATAAAATTACGCAAGGGCGCCGGCGGAGGGGTTGAGAAGGCGATAGAATTTGTCCCTGCGCCGCAGGTTCCTGCGCAACAGGTAAAATCAGCCGAGGCAGCCGGCAAGGAAGAGGCGCGAAAGACGGTAGATATAAAGTCGCCTATGGTCGGGACATTCTACCGCGCTCCATCACCTGAAGCCCCGCCTTATGTGAATATGGGAGATACAATATCTCCGGGCCAGGTGATCTGCATAATAGAAGCCATGAAACTGATGAATGAAATAAAAGCAGATGTAAAAGGCAAGATCGTGGATATACAGGTAGACAATGCGGAGCCTGTGGAGTTCGGGCAGGCGCTTTTCGTTATAGAACCGGTTTAGGACGGATAGACATGTTCTCAAAAATATTAATAGCAAACAGGGGCGAGGTAGCGCTCAGGATAATCCGGGCGTGCAAGGAGCTCGGCATAAGGACAGTGGCCGTTTATTCCCAGCCCGACATAAACAGCCTTCACGTTAAATACGCGGACGAGGCGATATGCATAGGATCCGCCGCAAGCGCAAACAGTTATCTAAATATTCCCAGCATAATAAGCGCCGCTGAGATCACCGACGTGGAGGCGATACATCCCGGCTACGGATTTCTCGCGGAAGACGCCCATTTCGCCGAGATATGCGAATCATGCAAGATAAAGTTCATAGGCCCCACTCCGGAAAATATCAGGAGGATGGGTGACAAGATGGCGGCCAAGGATACGGCGAAGAAAGCCGGAGTCCCCACAATACCGGGATCCAAGGCATGCATAAAGAGCAAGGAAGAGGCGATGAAAGTCGCCAAGGACATGAAATATCCCGTCATCATAAAGGCATCGGCCGGCGGCGGCGGCAAAGGCATGCGCATCTGCCATAATGACGTTAGGCTCATAAGCGCGTTCCTTACCGCGCAGAGGGAGGCTGAAGCTGCTTTCGGCAATCCCAATGTCTATATAGAAAAGTTTATAGAGAAGCCTCGCCACATAGAGGTGCAGATCCTCGGCGATACGCGCGGCCATGTAGTCCATCTGGGAGAGAGGGACTGCACAATACAAAGAAGGCACCAGAAGCTGATCGAAGAGACGCCTTCACCGGTGCTCGACGCCAAGCTGCGCAAAAGGATGGGGGAGGCGGCCGTGAAGTGCGCCAAATCGATAGGCTACGTGAATGCCGGGACGGTTGAGTTCCTCCTGGATGAAGATAACTCTTTCTACTTTATGGAGATGAATACGAGGATACAGGTGGAGCATCCTATAACCGAGACTGTTACCGGGATAGACCTCGTAAAGGAGCAGATCAGGATCGCCGCCGGCGAAAAGATAAAATATAAGCAGGAAGATATAAAATTCCATGGCCATGCGATCGAGTGCCGCATAAATGCGGAAGACCCGGAGAATGATTTTATGCCATGTCCCGGGAGGATCGTGACACTGAACCTTCCCGGAGGCCGCGGAGTAAGGCTCGATACCCACGCATACCAGGACTACACGATAGCGCCGTATTACGATTCTATGATAGCGAAGCTTATCGTATACGGTAAGGACAGGGCCGAGGCGATCAGTGTCTGCAAGAGGGCGCTGGACGAATTTGTGGTGGAGCCTATAAAGACCACCATACCTTTCCATAAGAAGGTGATGAACAATCCGGCTTTTATAAAGGGTAGATTCTCCACCGACTTTATCGAAAAGATATTCGATGTTCCGGCAAAAGATTAAAACGGATCCAACGGAGGTGCTCTATGGATAACAGGGCCGAACACAGAGACAGGACTACCGACCTGGGTATCGTCAGGATAAATAACGAGGCTATCACTACTATCGCTTCGATCGCCGCCATGGAAGTCAAAGGTGTCCATAAAATGGGGGGCGGGATAAAGAGGGCTCTGTGCGATATATTTTCCGCCCGGACAGGCGCGGGCGGCGTAAAGATAAGCGTGAAAGAGAGCGAACTGCGCCTCACGGTCTCAATAATAGTCGATTACGGAGTAGACATAGCGCAAGTGGCGGATGAAGTACAGGATAATGTCAAGCGCGCCGTCGAAAAGATGACAGGGCTGGTCATGTCGGAGGTTGATGTGGTTGTCGAGGGCGTCTATTCAGCGCCCTTATATGACAGGGAGAAGAGAAAAGGAGGGCCTCTATGAGATTTCTCGGCGGATTGACGCTGTTTTTCTATACTCTTGTTTTTCTGCTTGTGGGCAGTTTTTTCATCATAATATCCCTGGAGCTAGTGGCTCCCGAAGTGATAATAGATACTTTCAATACCATATACGCGACTACAAACACGCGTATGGCGCTGGGCATAACGGGCGTGCTCCTCATCTTTATAAGTATCCTGGTGATGCAGGTAGCTCTCGGCAAGCTCCAGAGGGAGAAGACTATAGCGTTCGAGAATCCCGACGGGCAGGTGACGATCAATTTAAGCGCGATAGAGGATTTCATAAAGAGAGCCCTGAAGCAATTGCCGGAGGTAAAGGAATTAAGGCCTACTGTAAGGGCGGATAAGAAGGGCATATCGATACTTAACAGGGTTACGCTATTTTCCGATATCAACATACCTGAAACAACGGAGAAGATCCAGAACCTCGTAAAAGCTCGCGTCCAGGATATGCTGGGCGTGGAAGAACCGGTCAGCATACGCGTACACGTGGTAAAGATCTCGCATAAAGAGGAAGCGGCAAAGAGCATAAAAAAAGACGATAAGCCTCAGCCGCCGCAGTTCAGAGGCAGTATAGAGTACGGAAATTATTAAGGAGGAAGAGATGGAAAGAGTCGGGGTATTGACGGGCGGAGGCGACTGCCCGGGGCTGAACGCGGTCATACGCGCGGTGGTAAGAAGGGCATTCCAGAACAACATAAAGGTTGTAGGCATAAAAAACGGATGGAAAGGGCTTGTCGAAGCAGATACGGTGGACCTGGATCTGGACTCCGTTTCCGGAATATTGCCTAAAGGCGGAACCATTCTCGGCACATCCAGGACAAATCCTTATAAGAAACCGGAGGATATCCAGAAGGTCATCGATAATTACAAGAAATTGAAACTGGATGCCCTTATAGCCATAGGCGGCGAAGATACGCTGGGAGTCGCCAATAAGCTCAATAAGGAGAAGAAGGGCGTCAATGTCGTCGGATGCCCCAAGACGATAGATAATGACCTCAATGCGACCGACTATACCTTCGGATTCGATACGGCGGTCAATATAGCGACCGAGGCGATAGACAGGCTCCATACTACAGCCGAAAGCCACCACCGCATAATGGTCGTCGAGGTCATGGGCCGCCATGCCGGGTGGATAGCTATACACGCCGGGCTCGCGTCCGGATCGGACGTGATACTGATACCCGAGGTCCCAATAGATATGGATGAAGTCTGCGATATATTGAAGAAGCGCAAAGACAGAGGCAAGAGTTTTTCCATAGTTACCGTATCGGAGGGCGCGCAGTTCAAGGCCGGCCAGGTCGTGCTGAAAGAAGAGAAGCTCGATTCATTCGGCCATGTGAGGCTGGGCGGCATAGGCGAGATACTCGCTTCGGAGATCGAGAAGAGAACGGGATTCGAAACGAGGACGACGGTACTGGGGCACATACAGAGAGGCGGAACACCGAGCGCTTTCGACAGGTTCCTTGCCACGCGTTTCGGAGTAAAGGCGATGGACCTGGTGCTGGCAAAAAAATTCGGCTATATGGCAAGCCTAAAGGGCACGGATGTTACCGAAGTGCCGATACAGGACGCGGTCGGCACGCTGAAGACCGTCGATATGAAGCTTTACGAACTGGCGAAGACATTCTTCG
The DNA here is from genome assembly GCA_016935115.1 of Candidatus Omnitrophota bacterium. Taxonomy (GTDB): domain Bacteria; phylum Omnitrophota; class Gorgyraeia; order 2-01-FULL-45-10; family 2-01-FULL-45-10; genus CAIMPC01. The sequence continues at coordinate 4,013 of JAFGRN010000018.1, forward strand.
GATAGAGAGATCCCTATGACGGAAAAGATGAGCGACATAATCGCGAATTCGATAAAAGAGAGCGTGCGGGCCGAGGAAGCCCTTCTTAAAGAGCAGGTCGTGAATATAGAGAAGGCTGCGAGGGTAATAATCAAATCCTTCCGGACCGGAGGGAAGGTCCTGATATTCGGCAACGGCGGAAGCGCCGCGGACAGCCAGCATATGGCGGCGGAGCTTGTCGGGCGTTTTATGAAGGACCGCCGGGCATTGCCCGCGGTCGCGCTTAATGCCAATTCATCGATACTGACAGCCCTCGGCAATGACTACGGCTATGAGGCGACCTTCTCCAGGCAGGTCGCGGCGCTTGGCAGGAAGGGCGATGTTGCCGTCGGGATATCCACGAGCGGTAATTCTCCCAATATCCTGAAGGCCATAGAGGAAGCCGGATCCCTGGAGATGGAGACCATAGGGCTGACCGGCCGGGGCGGCGGAAGACTGGCCAAAATATGCGATATCCCGATAAGCGTAAATGCCAAGGATACGCCGAGGGTGCAGGAATCGCATATATTGATTATACATATTCTCTGCGATCTCGTGGAAAGAGAGCTCTTCAGATAAAGGATCGGATATTGAAATCAAAGATAAAGACACGGTCAGCTCTGTCGGCAATAGTCGCGGACCTGCGCAGGCGCGGCAAGAGGGTCGTATTCACGAACGGGTGCTTCGACATACTTCATGTGGGGCATATAGAATACCTGAGCAAGGCCCGCAAGCTGGGCGATCTTTTAGTAGTCGGGCTGAACAGCGACGCATCTGTAAGGGGTATAAAGGGAAAGTCTCGTCCGGTGAACAGGCAGGCTGACAGGGCCAGGGTATTGTCGGCATTATGCTTCGTGGACTACGTGACAATATTCGGCGAGCGGACGCCGGAGAAATTGATAAGATCGCTGAAGCCGGACGTGCTTGTTAAAGGCGCGGACTGGAAAGAATGCGACATAGTGGGCGGGGAATTTGTCAGGTCCTATGGCGGAAGGGTAGCGCGGATACCTTTTGTGAAGGGTTATTCCACGACATCCGTAATAAAAAAGATCGGATCGTAGATGGGCATAAAACGGGAAATCTACCGGATAGTAGACGCTAATTTCAACAGGTCGAGAGAGGGCCTGAGGGTATGCGAGGATATCGCGCGTTTTGCGGCCAACTCTCCCGCGCTCACGAAAGAACTCAAGAAGGTCCGTCACGGAATATCGAGGATAATAAAGTCGTCTCCTGATACCGCGAGAATGCTAATAGAATCACGTGACGCATGCGGTGATGTCGGCAGAAAGCCCCTGGCCCGCGCGGAGGTCCCGCGAAAAGGCTACGCGGATATATTCACGGCGAATATAGAACGCGTCAAGGAATCATTGCGGGTGCTTGAAGAATTTACAAAGCTGGTATATCCTGAAGGTTCTCCCGTTCTTTCGCGATACAGGTTCAAGGTATACGATATAGAAAAACGGGCTATGAGAAAGCTGGGACAATGACACAACTGGATATGGCGGGAAGATCCCGCGTATCGCCCGTAATGCGGCAGGTCGCGGCAGCCGAAGGTGTGGCTCCGGAATTTATAAGGCGCGGGATAGCCAGGGGCGCTATCGTAATACCTAAGAATACCCGGCACAGCCTGGCCAGGCCCTGCGGGATCGGCCGCGGGCTCAGGACCAAGATAAACGCGAATATAGGCACTTCGGGGGATTCATCGAATATTTCGCGGGAACTCGCGAAGATGGCGGCCGCGATCGAGCTTGGGGCGGATACGATAATGGACCTCTCCACCGGCCGGGGGATCGCCGAAACAAGGAAGGCGATACTCTCAAAGTCTACCGTGCCGGTAGGAACGGTCCCGATATACGAGATCGTAATAAACGGCCTTAGGAAACGCAGGGCAATCAGGAATATCACCGCCGACGAGATGTTCGAAGTCCTGGAAGCCCAGGCGAAAGACGGCGTCGATTTCTTCACGATACATGCCGGTGTTACCATGGAGGCCCTGGATGTGCTCAGGAAGCATCCGCGCCTTCTCGATATAGTAAGCCGCGGCGGAGCGTTCCTCGCGCGGTGGATGATGGCGAATGACGAGGAGAATCCGTTTTACGCCCATTTCGACAGGGTGATAGGGATAGCGAAAAAGTATGATGTGACGTTAAGCCTGGGCGACGGCCTGCGGCCGGGTTCCGTGGCGGATGCCACCGACGGGCCGCAGATGATAGAACTGATAACTCTCGGCGAACTGCAGAAGAGGGCCGTGAAGAAGGGCGTGCAGGTAATAATAGAAGGCCCGGGCCATGTGCCGCTTAACCAGATAGAGGCCAATGTCATCCTTGAGAAGGAATTCTGTAACGGAGCGCCGTTCTATGTGCTCGGCCCTCTCGTGACAGATGTGGCGCCGGGATATGACCATATCACATCGGCGATCGGCGGAGCCTTAGCGGCCGGTAAGGGAGCTGACTTCCTCTGCTATGTAACGCCGGCGGAGCATCTCAGGCTTCCCACCCTCAATGATGTCAGGGACGGCGTTGTAGCGGCGAAGATTGCGGCTCACGCCGCGGACATAGCAAAAGGGGTGGGCAGGGCCATGGATTGGGATATTGCCATGTCAAAGGCCCGGCGCGACAGGAATTGGCCGGGGCAGTTCTCCCTGGCTGCTGACAGCGCCAAACCGGCCGTTTACAGGAAGGGTTCGAAGCCCGCAACAAAAGATGTCTGCACAATGTGCGGCGAATATTGTTCCATGAAATTAACCGAGGAGTGCCTGGGGAGGGCAAGGTGAGCATATTGGTGGTAGGTTCCGTTGCATTGGATTCCGTCGAAACGCCTTTTGGCAAGAAAAAGGAGATACTCGGCGGTTCCGCGACATTCTTTTCCATAACAGCGTCATTTTTTAATAAAGTTAATATAGTCGCCGCGGTAGGCGAGGATTTCCCGAAGAAATATGTTACTCTTCTTAAAAGCAGGAGTGTCGGGATAGACGGCCTCACGGTCAGCAAAGGCAAGACCTTCCGGTGGGTGGGCCGGTACGATTACGACCTGAATACAGCCCATACCATAGCGACTCATCTCAATGTCTTTAAAGATTTTAACCCGCACATCCCAAGGCATCTGCGCCAGCCGGAGTTTCTCTTCCTTGCCAATATCGATCCGGACCTGCAGTATAATGTATTGACACAGGTTAAGAGGCCGAAGCTCGTTGCCTGCGATTCCATGAACTACTGGATAAGCACAAAGAGAAAATCTCTCGAAAAACTTCTCGACAGGATAGATATCATACTTTTAAACGATGCCGAAGCCCGCCAGTTCAGCGGCGAATCGAACCTGATCAAGGCAGCGCAGCAGATAATCGCATTCGGCCCGAAAGCCGTGATCATAAAAAGGGGCGAACACGGCGTATTATATTTTTCTAAGGATGCCCACTTCATAGCGCCGGCTTATCTTCTGGAGACGATATACGATCCTACCGGCGCGGGGGATACATTCGCCGGAGGGATGATGGGGTATATCAGCAGGGCAAAGACCATAAACGACCTCACTATACGAAAGAGCATAATATACGGAAGCATAATGGCGTCGTTCACGGTGGAGGACTTTAGCGTTAACAGGCTTCTGGAAATATCGAAGAAAGATATAAGCGGCAGGTTCGATCACTACAGAAAGATAACGAGGTTTTAAATATGCGCGAGCGTAGTTCAATGGCAGAATACCAGCTTCCCAAGCTGGCTACGGGGGTTCGATTCCCCTCGCTCGCTCCAATTGCGGCGGCGATGCTCGCGATAATGCTTGCAGGCTGCGCCACCTCGCCCGACAGGCCATATTCATCTACGCCCATGATAATAGGCTACAGCGATATCGAACCATCCGCTCCGGCTGCGGAAGCCGCCTCTGTCCCGGCGGCGAGGCGATGGGGCACCAGGCACAGAGTAAGAGCGGGAGAGACGCTGTGGGCGATCTCAAAGATGTACGGCATCGATGTAACGGCGCTTGCCAGGGCAAATTCCATCGGCGATACGGGATCCATAGAAGTGGGACAGGTGCTCAGGATACCTTCCGCGGCTTCTGCCGGGGAAAAGGTAAATTATACGGCGGCGCGCGCTACGACATTTGTATGGCCGGTAAAGGGGACGGTAAATGCTCCATTCGGATCGAAAATAGATAATGTGGTAAATAAAGGCGTTGACATAAAGGCCCTCAACGGTTCCAATGTAATTGCCTCCAGGCCGGGAAGAGTAGTCTATTGCGACCCTTCGTTTAAGGGGTTCGGCCAGACGGTTATCATAGACCATATGGACGGCTTCCAATCGGTCTATTCCTATAATTCCGATATACTCGTAAAAAGCGGCCAAATAGTACAACAGTGCGATGTCATAGCGAAAGTCGGTTCCAGCGGCCGCGCGAGGGAACCTATGCTGCATTTTGAAATAAGGAAGAACGGCGAACCGCAGAATCCGGAATTTTTTCTGTCAAGAGCGAGGTTATAATGTTCAGCGAACCGGCGGTGGGCGAGAAGTTTTTCGGGAGGGAAGAAGCGCTTGAGATCCTTAGCAAGAGAGCGCTTGCCCTTAAGGACGGATACAGGCAGAATATCGCCCTGACGGGCCAGAGCCTTGCGGGCAAGACATCCATTATCCTTAACTTCCTGCACACGATAAAAGAGGAAGGATTCATTCCTGTATACGTCGAAGTCGTAAAAGAGCCTTTTAAGGCTTTTGCCAATAAGTTCATAGCAACGATGCTATACAATGCCCTGCTGGCGCACGGGGAAGATGCCGGGATAGATCTAGACGGGCTTATGATATCCGCAGCGCGGTATTTCCCGAAGACACATGCGGCCATGAAGGAAGTATTATCGCTTATCGAGCTCGATGAACGCGACCAGGCCTACTCCAGGCTGCTCGAATTGACATCCGTCCTGAAAGCCGAATCCATGCACCCCTGTATAGTGATCCTCGACGAATTCGATAATCTTGAATACCTCGGGATAAGGAATCCTTTTACCGGCTTCGGGAAGGTGATAATGGTGCAGAAAGATACCATGTACATAGTATCGAGCTCGCGGAACCTGGCGATCAGGAAGATAATATCGGAAAAACTTTCTCTTTTATTCGGCAATTTTGAGATTGTAAAAGTCGCTAATTTCGGAATAAGAGTATCGAACGAATTCATAAATATCAGGCTGCCGGGATTTGAGATAGAAGATCTACTTAGAAAATTTCTCATTGCTTTTACCGACGGAAATCCATTTTATCTTAGCAGGATGCTCAGATCCATCAGAGATGCGGCAATAAACCGCATGACCAGCTATATAGACTCCGCCATTGTAGCCGATATTATCCTGGAGCTCGTATATAATTCAAACGGCGCGATACATCAGTACCTGATGAATTATCTGCTGGAACTCCTCGATGCCAGATCCAGAGATATGCATATATCGATATTGACCTGTATAGCAAATGGTGAAAATAAACAGTCCGATATAGCCAGAAAACTGCGCATAAGGCGCTGCGATATATCAACGGCCCTTCAGCGCTTATCCGAACAGGGGCTCCTCTCCAAGAACGGAATCTTTTATACCATTGAAGATGCAATGCTCGAGTTTTGGCTAAAGAATGTCTATCAGGAGAAGAAGAACCTGCTTATAAACGGGATATTCGACAGGACAACTCTCTACAGAGAGAAGGTCCTTTTGCTCATCTCGGATTTTGAGCGCGAGTTCAGTCTGCCCGCGATAGAAAGGGTAGCGGATCTCTTTAGCCTATTCTCGAATGAACTCGTCCAGCTGGATACGAAGAGCGCAAAACTTCCGCACTTCACGAAGACAGAGATCAGGTCGTTTGCCGACGGGTGCCGTTATCTAATAGCTTCGTTCCGCGGAAACCATTGGATAGTACAGGCATACGACCACGACATCAATGAGAACGACATAATCTCTTTTGTAAAGAACATAAAGGGCCTCAACTGCAAGATCTCAAACAAGGTAATAATCCCTATAAGGGGCATAGACGAAAACGCCCGGCTCATTGCCAAGGAATTGAAGATATCCATATGGGAGAGCCGTACCATAAACAAATTACTTACTCTGTACGGCAAGAAGAGGATAATAGCAATATGAGAATAGTAGTGCTGTCCGATACGCATATCCCAAGATCCGCCGCCGACCTGCCTGCTAAAATTTACGATGAGATCAAGCGGTCGGATATGGTAATACATGCGGGAGATTTTGCGGATGAGGAGATATTTGAAAAGATAAAAGGCCTCGGCAAGGAGATGCACGCCGTATGCGGAAATATGGATTCTCCGGGGCTCAGGCGGCGCCTCAAGGACAAGGAGACCATAAACGCCGGCGGGCTAACTATAGGCCTGATACACGGGCACGGAGCCCCAAGGGATATCGCGCAGACGGCCAGGGATGAATTCGGCAAGGTCGATGCTGTGATATTCGGCCATTCCCACGCAACCATGAATGTGAATAAAGACGGCGTGCTTCTGTTCAATCCGGGCAGCCCGACCGATACCATATTCGCAAAAGAGAAGACATACGGAATACTTGAAATAACGAACGGGAAGATTACCGGAAAGATCATAAAATTATGATAAAGGATATACCGGTGCTGAAGGTCGAAGGTGACACATTGCCCGAATCGTGGGAAAAGGCCGTGCTGGCAACCTGGAGAGAGGGTCTTGACATAAAAACAGAGTACGATAAACCGTCCGATCCCGCAAGTAAAGACTCCACGATGATAATCGTAGTCAATGACCCAATGAGAGAGCCCAGGATACACAGGGCCTTTCCGGGCGGGCTCGAGGACCTCGAGATATACCGCCAGGAGGTAGTCTTCGGCATACATGATCACTGGATAAAACCGGAAGAGGGGAAGTGGACATATACCTATCATCAGAGGCTCGCCGCATTCCCGGTCGCTGAAGCGGTCGTCGATCAGATAGACTACATGATAAGAAAGCTCTCGACTGCCCCGCATACCAGGCGAGCGCAGGGAATCACATGGAACCCCAAGCTCGACTCGGTGACTGATGATCCTCCATGCCTTCAGAGAATATGGTGCAGGCTGGTCAAACAGCCTGATAACAGCTTCCTTCTTAATATGAATACCCACTGGCGGTCGAGAGACGCATATAAGGCCAGTTTCATGAACATGTTCGCGCTGACTGACCTGCAGAGGATGATGGCAGAAGATATCGGGAAGAGGCTAAAAGCAAGGGTTACCGTGGGACGCTACGTGGATATAAGCGACAGTTTTCACATATATGGCAGCTATTTCGATGAGTTCCGGAATTTTCTCAGGAACGCGGCTGAAAGGCCGTTTTCCGAAAAGACCTGGCCTTCGTCATTTGCCGAACCGTTCTTTGAGGACGCAAAAGTAAAACTGGAACAGGAAAAGGTGCGATGATGGATAAATTATGGGCGCCGTGGCGAAGTAAATACATATATATGCGCAAACACAAGGGGTGCATCTTCTGCGGCGCCAGGACCGTGAAGGATACGAAGAAGAGATATATTGTCGAGCGTTCGGAACATTCTTTCTCAATGCTGAATATATTTCCTTACAATAACGGCCATGTCATGGCGGCGCCATACAGGCATGTCGGGAGCCTTGAACTCCTATCGAAAGAAGAGCTTTCAGACCTCGTGAATCTTGTCAACAGAACCAAGGTCTTGCTGGATAAAAAACTTAAACCGCACGGATATAACATAGGGATCAATATAGGAAAGGTCGCCGGTGCTGGGTTCGCCGGCCATGTCCATATACATATAGTCCCGCGATGGGCCGGTGATGTCAATTTTATGCCGGTTACCGCCGATGCCAAGATAGTCTCCGAATCGCTCGATGCAATGTATGACATCCTGAAGAGAGGGCAAAGATAGAACAATGCTGAAACGCAGAGATCTGGAGAAGATGGAAGAGCTGCTCGCTTCGTATGCCCAGAAGAGCAGGATGTCCAAGGGCAGATGCCATAAAGAGCCGGAACACGGTTATAGGTCATGTTACCAGCGCGATAGAGATCGTATTATCTATTCAACGGCATTCAGAAGGCTGGAATACAAAACACAGGTATTTGTTAATCATGAAGGCGATTACTACCGCACGAGATTGACCCATACTCTTGAGGTCAGCCAGATAGCGAAGTCGATAGCGAGGGCCCTGAGATTAAACGAGGACCTTGTAGAGGCTATAAGCCTGGCCCATGATCTCGGACACACCCCTTTTGGCCATTCCGGAGAAGACGCTCTCGATGATATAATGAAGGATCGCGGCGGGTTCGAGCATAATACGCAGGGACTTAGAGTGGTGGATCTTCTGGAACAGAGGTATCCCGCTTTCCCTGGGTTAAATCTTACCTACGAAGTGCGCGAAGGCATAATCAGGCATTCCACGGCCTTCGACAGGCCGAAGCCGGTTGCGCCGTTCGACTCTAAGGGCTCGCCTCTCCTGGAGATACAGGTTGTTGACCTGGCCGATGAAATAGCTTATGATAATCATGACCTTGATGACGGCATAACGAGCGGGCTCCTTAAAGAGAATGATCTTGGGCATATCAGGTTATGGGCAGAGAAGAAGAAGGATATAAACAGGCGGTTTCCCGGAATAAGCGGTGAAATACGCAAGTACCAGATCGTGCGTTCGTTGATAAATGAGCAGGTAACCGATATAATTAGCCAGACAGAGTCGAATATCCGCAAGTTCAGGATAAGGAAGGGTTCAGACGCGGTAAAAATACCCGAAAGGATCGTAGCTTTTTCGAAAGGCATGCGCGAATGCCGGCAGCCGATCAGGAATTTTCTCACAGAGAATCTATATCACCACTACAGGGTTGTGCGGATGGCCAATAAAGCTTACAGATTTATTGAAAGCCTGTTTAATATATATCTCGATAAGCCCGAACAGCTTCCGCCGAATACGCAGTCGAGGCTTAAGCACGAGGATAAGCACCGCGTAATATGCGATTATATCGCGGGCATGACCGACAGGTATGCTCTCGACGAGTACAAGAAATTTTTTGAACCGTATGAAAGAGTCTAAATAGGCATTCTTATGGATAAAACCGGCAACTACGCGTATCAGAAGGAATTATTCGAGCGGCTCAGAAAGAGTGTCAGCCTCAAACGGGCTGAAGAGTGTTTCGGCTTTATCATGAAATCCGCTTCTTGGTGGATCATAGAAAAGAACTGCCTGAAACCGGGCGAAGCCGATAACCTACTGTTGCAGCATTATCCCCAAATCAAAAAACTCGGGCCCAAAAAATGGGCTGATTGCGCAAAACACCTTCTGGAAGCTATAAAAAAATCGGCGGAGACAAAAAAGTTATTTAACTTTAAATGCAATGATGAAATGCAGGGGTTTGTCTACCCGATAGTCCAGGGCGATAGGATATGCGGATATATTGGCGCGAATTATCTTACTAAAGATATCTCTTCCGAGGCACTGCAGATCTTCCCGGCATTCGCCGATACCATAGTCAAAGAAGTGCGAAAAGAGCTTGAACTCTCAAAGCTCTACGAAACGCTCAGGCCAAGGGCGATAGCGCTATCGACAGTGCACACCGTGCACAGGCTGATAAGTTCGACACTTGATATAAGCGAGCTCCTGCCGCGCATCGCCAGGCTGTCCCTGCAGATAATGAGAGCCCAGCGATGCTCGATAAAACTTGTCGATTCGAAGCGCAAGGTACTGCTGCCCAAGGCAACCATAGACTTAAGGGCAAAAAAGATACGGCTTAAGAAAGTCAAAGTCGGGATGTGGGCGCCCGGCAAAGCCGTTAAATTTGGCCGTCCGGTGCGCGGCCGCGATTTCATGGCGACGCCCCTTATAGATGAAGATGTAATAGGCGTTATAACCATTTACGATAAAATAGACGGAAAACCGTTTACTGCTTTTGACCAGGAAATAATGTCCACTCTGGCCGAACAGGCAGTAATAGCTATAAAGAATGCCCAGCTATATAAAGAGCAGGAAAAGCTGACGATGGGAACTATAAAGGCGCTCGCCAAGGTACTTGATACGAGAGCTCCCGGCGCCTATATACCCAGGGCGTCATTCATAAAGATCGCCCAGCTTATCGGCCAGAACCTGCGCATGGATGCCGAATCGCTCAAGAGCCTGGAATATGCGTCCATACTGCATGACGCGGGCGAAATATTCGTTCCCGAGTCCGTGCTCGCAAAGCCGACGAAGCTTACCGGCGAAGAATATGCCATGGTAAAGGGGCATCCGGCCGCGGGCGTCGGAATAATAAAACATATGAAAGCATTGAAATCGGCGGCTCCGATAATCCTCTATCACCATGAAAACTATGACGGCACCGGCTATCCTAAGGGGCTTAAGAAGGACCAGATACCGCTCGGTGCCAGGATCATGGCGGTGGTGAGCGCGTTTGAGGCGATGATAATATCAAAGCCATACCGTTCGGCAAAATCCATAGATGAAGCCGTGGAAGAGATAAGACGAAATACGGGCACTCAGTTCGATCCTAAGGTCGTTGACGCATTTCTTAAAATTATGAAAAAGAGGGATCTCAGGCTGCTTCTTGAGAAGGAACTGGAGGAATAAGAGTATGAACATTGAGAAGGCATTCAAATCGGATCTGCATCTCAAGATAATAAGATTCTTTCATGAAAATCAGGCATCTATCGATACGCCGCGCGGAGTAGCGACCTGGGTAGGCGAAGACCGTTCCAAGGTCAAGAAAGCTCTTGAGGACCTTGTCTTGCTCAACCTGCTTGTCGCGCACCGCACTACATCGACTACGGGATACAGCTATACGCGCGAGGCCAAGCTGATCCGGAAAGTCTCGGCCTTGCTAGGGAAGATGCCTTCCTAATATTAACCCCATCACCGTATATCATGGATAATTACGCTAAATTCTACGAAGAGCTTAATCCAAACCAGAGGAGAGCGGTAGATACGATAAGCGGGCCGGTGCTCGTGCTCGCGGGCCCCGGAACAGGCAAGACACAGCTACTCTCCGTAAGAGCGGCCTCGATACTGCGCCGGACAGACACTTCGCCGGAAAATATCCTGATACTCACCTATACGAATTCCGCGGCAAAAGCCATGAAGGAACGCCTTGCCGGAGTTATAGGGAGGGAAGGTTATGATGTTGAGGTGGGAACCTTTCATAGCTTCGCCAATTCCCTGATACAAAACTCCGCAGAGGCCGCAAACTACATTGGCGAAAGGATCCTGATGGATGAAGTGGATAGGGTCAAGGCCGTTGAATATATACTCGATAACACCGACGGCATAGATAATCTAAGACCTTTCAGGGCGCCCTACACATACGTTGGGGACATACTGGCCAGATTCAGCGACTTAAAAAAAGACGATGTAAGCCCTACCGACCTGGAGAAGTACCTGAAGAACGGCCAGAGCCATTACCGCTCAATGGAAGAGAACCATATAAAAAGGCTGAAGGCATTCTCCGTAATATACAAAAGATATGAAGAACTCAAGGAGCCGTCGACAAAAGGGGTCTTTGACGAACGAGGAAGGTACGACTTTGACGACATGATAATGTCCGCGGTCCGGGCTGTGAGAAATGAATCTACTCTCCGAAAAGAATGCCTGGACCGGTACAGCTTCTTAATGGTGGATGAATATCAGGATACCAATGGATCCCAACTAGACCTTCTCTTTGAGCTTGCTCCGGATGCCGGCGCGAATATCTGTTGTGTAGGGGATGACGACCAGTCAATATACCGTTTTCAGGGCGCAAGCGTGGATAATTTTAAAAGGCTTAAAGAAAAATTTCCCGGGATCGTAACGATAGCGCTTACCGACAACTACCGCTCATCCGAGAATCTGATAACCGCATCGAAGAATATAATAGAACTGATATCTCCCGAGTACAGGGTTGAAGATAAGCGCCTGAAGAGCGCCGGCAGGCGCAAAGAGAAGGAGATATCCTACAGGGAATTCACGACCGAAGAGGAGGAATTGATCCATATAGTCGATAGGGTAAAAAATATAAAGGAGAACATTGCGCATGATGAAAGCCTGAGCGCGGATGAGAGGATGCATCCTTATAACAATATCGCCGTTCTCCTGCGAAAGCGGGAACAGATACTTAAAGTCGTCGATGCCTTTTTACAGTCCGGCATACCTTACGCGACGGATGGGAAAGAAGATATCAGCCCGGAAAAACGGGTCGGCCAGCTTATGGACGTTATACAGCTGGCGCATACCGATCTCTCAAATATTGAAGCAAAAGACGCTTTTCTGTACAGAGTACTAACATCGGACTATTTCGGCATTCCGCAGGTGGACATACTAAAATTCCTGAGCTTCGCCAATAAGAGAAAAGCCCTTGCTGCCGGAGGATCTACGATCCTGGCTGAATTTTTAAGTTATTTCGGATCGAATAGGTCCGATATCGCGCTCAATGAACCCGAAAAGTTTAAAAAGGCATTCGATGTCATAAAACGGCTTCTTGCCGATGCTTCCGCAACTCCGGTGCATACACTGCTTTTGAATTACATTAAAGACGCCGGCATATACCCCTACATATTGAGGGAATATTCCGATAACGGTATATTAAGGATCCGGCAGCTGAGAAGCATAGGCTCATTCGTTAATATGATAAAGGCCGGCGACCTCTCGAGCCCGGCGATGCGGCTTGATGAGTTCGCCGGGGAGCTAAACACCAGAAAGATCCACGGAATCCCCGTACAGGGTAACCTTGTCACCCTGTCGCAGGAAGGAGTGAGAGTCTATACGGCGCACGGTTCAAAAGGGCTGGAATTCCATTCAGTAATAATACCATTCTGTATCCAGGACAAAAACTGGCCGGCGCGGCTGCGCTCCGACCGGATTCCGTTTCCGAGCGACCTATTCAGGGGCAAAAAGGAAGCTGCCGACAAGGATACCCAGAAGAAACTTTTCCTGCAGGATGAAGTGAGGCTCTTCTATGTCGCCATGACAAGGGCAAAGGTAAATCTCATACTTACCGCGAGCCCGTCGGATAGGGGGATAACGACCTTTTACCTGGACAGAATAGGCATGACAAAAGGCGTTGAGAGGCGGGAAGCGGTCGATGAAACCGCCCTTATAGGAAAATATCTCGATTTGACAGGCCTTAAGGATCCTTTTACAGGGACGGACGAAGTCCTCAGGGATATGATATCGAATATGTCGCTTAATCCCACCCGTCTCAATAATTATATTTCATGCAGGCGGAAGTTTTTGTACAATGACGTCCTGAAACTGCCGGGCCTGAAGAAAAAGAGCCTCATATTCGGTAACTGTGTCCACAAGGCGCTCGAGGAAGTTTATAAAAAATTCCTGAAGGAAGGCAGATTTCCGGCATGGGCATATTTTGAAAAATCATTCCGCGGGGAACTAAGGTTCCAGGGGGTAGACAAGGCTATGGAGCGCGATTGCCTGAACAGGATGAAGACCCTGGAGGGATGGTTTGACGCGGAATCGGCCGGTCCGGTCATGCCCCTGAGCCTCGAACAGAAACTGCGGGTAACAATAGGCGATAACATCATCTTTACCGGAAAATATGACAAAGTCGAATGGGAGAATAAGGATGCGGGAACCGTCCGGATCATCGACTACAAGACCGGTAAACCGGATGACCACCTGAGGGCCATGGATAAGCCTTCGGATCTCTCCAGCCCGGATTGCGAAGGATACCTGCGGCAACTTGTGGCATACAAGCTCCTGTATGAAAAGGACAGAAAAGCTTCCGGCGGCAGGAAGGTCTCAAGCGGCACCCTGGTCTTCATCGAACCCGTCTCCGCAAATATCGGGCGGGGAAGGGGAGGGTTCAAAAAAGGCCAGTACGCTAATAAAACCGTGGCCATATCCGGCGAAATGGTAGATTCGCTCGAAAAGGTCATAAAAGATTCGTGGAACAATATAAAAGAACTCCGCTTCGAAAAACTGGAAGAGCGCGACAAAGATATTTGCGGTAATTGTGACTACGATGATATCTGCTGGGGGCGGTTATGAACAGGCTGAAGACCCTTACGGCGGTGACGGCAATACTGGCCGCCGGCATATCGATCGTCATTATCTTTCGCGCGCAGATAGCCATAGCGGCCTTTGCCGCGGCAAACAACATTACCATATCATATAATAATATCAAACCGAAAGGCCCGGCGGACTTTACCATTACCGGCCTTAATGTTATCGAAAAAGAAAAGGGCGTGGGGTTCTCATCTGCCGATTCACAGGTCCGGCTTGCCTTTAACGGGGCAAGTCCGGGGAAGCCGGTTCTTGCATTCATTCTCAGAGACGTTCATTTTCTGAACAGGAAGGAAATGAAAGCGCCGTCATATAGCAGTATCGATGCCCTTATAGCCCTGCCGTTTAACGGTACGTGGAATTATAGGACCATTTCCGGAAAGATAAGCCCCGCTTCAAACGGCATATATATAAGGGATTTTAAAGCCGAAGCCGACGAAATAAAATTCTCACTCAAAGGGCTGCTGACACGGCACGGCACGGTCGATGCCGAGATCGGGCTCTATTTCCAGGACAAGCTTACCGATAAGATACCTCCGGAACTTACGAATGTGGTCCTTAGGGATTCCGGCGGGGGATGGAAAGGGCTTGAGGTCAAGATCGTTGGTGACCTGGTTAAGCCTTCAATACTGGTAACGGGCAGGTTATTCAGGCTCAATATAGGGGTCAAAGCCGATAACCCATCATAAATTGATTTTTAAAATACTATATGATATAATACGCCGAAATAATGGGCCATATGGAAGAAGAAAAATACCAGAAAGAGCTTTTTGAATTCGACCAGCCAAGGAAGTCTTTTTCGATCATCACCGATATGCTGCCCAAGCCGAATCTGGAGGGCAATGTTTCGGTTACGCTGACGCTCGAGAAGATCATCTTCATCTGCATAGGCATAGTGATGATGATGGTGATCGTATATGCCCTGGGAGTCGATAACGGCAAGTCTCGTGCGCAAGCTACCGCTCCTGCGGTAAAGCAAGTGCCGGCGCCGCCACTGGCGGCGGTCTTACAGCCAAAAAATACGGCTGTTACAGCAAACAATATACTTAATACGGCTCCGGTAGCCCCGTCAGCCAGGCCGGCCCAGCCCGCAAAGATATTTACGATACTGACGGGCGCGTATAATAAACGCGAGAGCGCCCAGGCCGCGGCGGCCGTCCTTAACAAGCAGGGTTTTTCGGCAAGCGTAGCCTACAGCAAACCATATTACATAGTATGCGTCGGAGCCTATTCGGATAAGAACGGCGCCGACGCGAAGAATGACCTGTCAAGGGTCAGGCGTACATATAAAGACGCTTATTTCAAATTAATATAAAGGAGGAGTCATGTCGCAACATCCAAGCCTGCGCTCCGGCGATAAGAATAAAGCGCAGAGATCCGTTTTGAAGAGATACGAGAGGATCAAGATCCTTAAGGACAAAGAGAAATGGACCGAGAAAGATTCGGTATATAATCTGCCCAAGGAAAAGATCGTCAAGTTCAAGATCAAGAAAGAGAAGGCTGTAGCCGCTGAAGCCGCTGTTGAGGGCGAGGCCGCAGCGCCGGGCGCCGCCGCGGCTCCCGCAACGCCACCGGCAAAGGACGCGGGGAAGGCTGCCGCCCCGGAGGCAAAGAAGCCTGCAAAATAACGCAAAAAGGCTATGAAGAAGATAAAAGTCTTTCTCGGCAAGCGCTCATATGATATCCTTATAGGTAAAGGCCTGATAGGAAGATGCGGCCCTCTGCTTAAAAACCTTGGACTGGGCCATGATGCCCTGATAATCACTAATAAGAGGTTATCGGGTCTCTATGGAAAACGGCTGTCTACAACACTCCGGAAGAGCGGTTTCTCTCCGCGCTTTGAGCTGGTCCGGGATTCCGAAAAGGCAAAATCATTTGCCGCTCTCGAAAAACTCCTGAGCAGGATCAGCCGTTACGATATCAATAAAAAACCTTTCATTATAGCGCTGGGAGGGGGAGTCGTAGGCGACCTGGCCGGTTTTGCGGCATCGATCTATAAACGCGGTATTCCCTATGTCCAATTGCCGACAACTCTTCTTGCCCAGGTCGATTCATCGATAGGCGGCAAGACCGCGGTGGACCTGCCGGTCGCAAAGAATATGGCCGGATCATTCTACCAGCCCAGGATAGTCATATCGGACACGGAGACCCTGAAAACGCTTTCCCCCAGACAGATACGGAACGGCCTGGCGGAAGTTGTCAAATACGGCGTGATCAAGGATCCCGGATTATTTTCATTCATCGAATCAAATTACCGCCGTATCATTAATTGCGACATGGAAGCCATGGAGCACATTATTTATAGGTCTGCCAGGATAAAGGCCGATGTGGCCTCAAAAGATGAATTTGACAGGAAGGGGATAAGGGCAATCCTGAATTACGGCCATACTATCGGGCACGCCATAGAAACGGCCGCGGAATATTCGGGAAGGTATAATCATGGAGAAGCGGTCGCTCTCGGCATGCTCATCGCGGGACGGATAGCGGTACGCCTGCGCATTTTAAAAAAGGCCGCGGCGCTGAAGATCGAAGGGCTCATAAGAAAAATCGGCCTGCCGGTCTCGGTTAAAGCGGTGGAGCCGTCAAAGATCTATGACTCCCACCTGCATGACAAGAAATTCGTCCGCGGCAGAAACCGTTTTGTGCTCGCCTCGGATATAGGAAGCGTAAAGATAGTGGAGGATGTGCCGGATTATGCGATACGCGAGGCAATAAACAACTGCGCGGGCTTTGCGGTAAGACGAAAGGGGCGGATATAATGGGCCATATTTTACGTGAATTCAAAAGCGACGATGCTTCCGGAGTCAAGGAACTTATACTTGGAATACTTACCAGGGAATATCCCTTCGACAGGTCTGTCTATGCCGACAGCGACCTCGACAAGATACGCGAGACATACGGAGGACCTAAAGATGCTTTTTTCGTTGTGGATGAGGATGGAGGTATCGCAGGCACCGTCGGCGTTAAAATGGAAACGGACGATGACGCCCTGCTGCGGAGGCTATTTGTCAATGTCAAGCGACGGCGGAGGGGATACGGTTCGGCGCTAATAGAAAAGGCTGTGGAGTTTTGCAGGACTAAAGGGTACAAAAAAATGATCTTCAGATGCACCGACAGGATGTCGGACGCGATGAAGCTCTGCGCGAAGAAAGGGTTTAAGGAGACCGATAAATTACTTGTCGGAGGCTTTAATATACATAAACTTGAGCTGGAGATAAAATAAGATGAAGATTGCGGAGACGAACATAAGGGTGAGGTACCAGGAGACGGACAATATGGGCGTTGTCTATTACGCCAATTATTTTACATGGTTTGAGGTCGCGAGGACCGAATATCTGAGATCGGTCGGAATAACCTACAAGCAGCTCGAGGATAAGGGGATGTACCTCATGGTCGCCAGCGCAAGCTGCGAATATAAATCTCCCGCCAGGTACGACGATATCGTAAGGATACAGACATGGATGCCCGAGCTCAAGAATTCCAGCCTGCGTTTCGAGCATAGGCTATTCATTGAGAACAGGCTGGTCGCTACAGGCGAATCGGTGCATGTGTTTACCGGCGCCGAAGGAAAACCTATAAGGGTTCCGGGAGAATTAAGGGAACTGTATCACGAAGTTAACGGCAGCGGCAGGCAGGCGGCTACTTTAAAATAAGGGTTATCTCCGTACCGTTATATTCCAATAATACGCTCTTGGGATTGATCTTTACCACTTTCGCGCCCATCACTGTGTCTCCCTCTTCCACAATAACGTTGTTTACTATGGCTTTCGGGTTTTCTTCTTTATACATTATGCCGTTCAATCCCAGAGTAGGGCGCGAAGCAAAACTTTCCGGCTTTACGACAACGCTGTCTGCGGGCGGCAAAGGGAGTTCTTTATAAGCGTCCACGGATTGGTACAGGCCCGATTCCACCGGCGATTCAACCGCTGCCTCCCGCATAAGCTCCGGCGAAGTTAAAACCCCGTCTTTACGAACCTGCATAAAATATCTCGTTGATACCAGGCCCGCAGCCAATAATAATGCGGCAAATAACGTGATTGCTATAACCTTGGCCGGAAAGGGCTTTTTAGCCGCCGCTTCAACCGCCGCGGCTTTTACGGCATATACGGGCACGGGCTTCTCTGCGGGTTTCTCCTCCACGGACTTCTTCTGCTCGATCTTATTCGGATAAGCGATAGGCTGAAAAACCGGCCGCTTCTTAAGGTCTGTCTGCGCTTTTTTAAGCGCTTCCTGTATTATGCTCATCTGGTCACCAGGCACCCTTCCGTTTCGTGTATGCTCTGTTCCACCATAGATACCGTTATATTCCTAGTCTCAGCTACATAGGCAATCAGCATGGATTTGTCGCATATCGTATTTATGATACGCGGCACCCCGCCCGAGTAACTGTATATTTTTTCAACCGCTTCCGGCTCGAAGATTATCTGGCCCGTAGATCCCGCTACGGCAAGCCTGTGTTGTATATAGGCGCCGACCTCTTCTTTCTCGAGAGGAGTTATGTGGAAACGCACGGATATCCGCTGGCGCAGCTGCTTCAGGCTCGGAGACGCGAGCTTCTTCTTGAGCTCAGGCTGTCCGACCAGAATTATCTGGAACAATTTATCTTTATCCGTCTCTAAATTGGAAAGCAGGCGTATCTCTTCGAGCGTCGATAGCTTGAGATTCTGCGCTTCATCTATTATAAGAACGACATTATTGCCATGGGAGAGCTCTTCGATCAGAAAAGAATTGAACTGCTTGAGAAGGGAAACTTTATTATGCCCCTTAACCTCTATTCCAAAATCCTCAACTATCGCCCTCAGAAGTTGTACATCGGGGAGGTTGGCATTGAAGATAAAAGAGCTTTTTGTCGTCACATCGAGCTGGCTGAGAAGGGCTCTGCACAGCGTAGTCTTGCCGGCGCCGATCTCGCCGGTTATCTCCAGGAAACCCTTGCGTTCCCTGATGCCGTACAAAAGATGGGCAAAAGCGTCCTTATGGACGCGGCTCAGGAACAGGAAATTAGGGTCGCTCGTCGTGCTGAATGGCTTCTCTTTCAGGCCGAAGAATTCTCTGTACATATATAAGTTTTGTGTAATTATACACCTTCCGGTGCCGGGTTGTAAATATAAAAAACTGCGGTAAAAAGCGCTTGCAATCGCGGTTAGTGTTATGTATAATGCGACCGTAGGGCAGGTATGACGCATATTTAATAAAAATTCGGGAGTATACATATATGTGGAACGGTATCAACAGGCGCAGGTTTCCAAGGGCAAA
>JAFGRN010000019.1 GCA_016935115.1 Candidatus Omnitrophota bacterium
GCCGCCGCATTTCATGCTTGGCGGGATCCCGCCGAAGCTTTAAGCAAAGGCGGGATAAACCCCATACGAGCGCCAAGACGAAAGGGCACCTCGCGGCAGGACCCGAAGGATATTTTGTCATGGGATGATGCGCCCGGGCTACAGGGACGCTCACTTTATCAGCTCTTCGGCGATCTGGACGGCATTGGTCGCGGCCCCCTTGCGGAGATTATCGGCCACGACCCAGAGCCACAGGCCGTTCTTCGCAAACGGGTCCCGCCTGATCCTGCCGACGAATGTCTCGTCACGGCCCTCGGCATCCTTAGGCATCGGATAGAGGCCTTTCTTCGCATCGTCGAGCACTATAATGCCCGGCGACTTCGAGAGAAGTTTCTTCACATCCTCCGGAGATATGGGTTTTTCCGTCTCGATATAGACCGATTCGGAATGCCCGGTCCTCACCGGCACCCGGACGGTCGTAGCTGATATTTTAATGGAATCGTCATGCATTATCTTATGGGTCTCGTTTACAAGCTTCCATTCTTCGCTGGTGTAATCGTCATCGGCGAATCCGCCGATCTGCGGGAAGACATTGTACGCAAGCTGCTGCGGCATGGACTTCTTCACATCCACATGGACCGAACAAAATTTGCCGTCACATACAGCGGAGATCTCGCTGTTCAACTGCTCTACAGCGCTCTTTCCCGCGCCTGAGGAAGCCTGTAGAGTGGTGACGATCACGCGCTTCAATCCGGCTTTCTTGTGTATGGGAGCGAGCGCCACTACCATCTGTATGGTAGAACAGTTCGGGTTAGCGATTATGCCTTTATGCTTTCTGGCGTCCGCGCCGTTCACTTCCGGAACAATGAGCGGTACATCCTTATGCATCCTGAAATCAGCGCCATTATCTATAACAATCGCCCCGCGCTTTACCGCTTCCTGCGCGTAAGTTGCCGCGGCGCCCTTCTCCCCCTCTGTCCCGGCGAATAGAGCTATATCGATGCCATTGAACGCCTCCGGAGAGATCGCCTTCACGGAATATTTACAGCCGTCGACTTCGATATCCCGCGCCGAACGCGCGAAGACCCTGATCTCCTTAGCGGGAAAATTACGCTGTCTTAAGACGCGGAGCATCTCTATACCAACCACTCCCACGCCTATTACCGCTACATTGACTTCCCTGGCCATATTAATCCCTTCTATATATTGCGGGCGACAAGGTCACCCACTTCTTCGGTCGAATAACCCATCTTGCCGGCCGCCAGGCTCTTCAGATCGGTGGTGGATACTTTTATCACGGAATCCTCTATCGCTTTCGCGGCCGCGGCTTCGCCCAGCGTATCGAGCATCATCCCTGCCGCGCAGATCGCCGCAAGCGGGTTTATCACATGCTTGCCGGTGTATTTAGGGGCGGAACCGCCGATGGGCTCGAACATCGAAACGCCGTTCGGATTGATATTGCCGCCGGCGGCGATGCCCATGCCGCCTTGGATCATTGCGCCCAGGTCCGTGATTATATCGCCGAACATGTTGTCGGTAACTATGACATCGAACCACTCGGGATTCTTCACAAACCACATCGTGGTGGCATCGACATGGGCATAATCCGTGGTAATGTCGGCATACTCTTTCTTAAGCTCGTCGAATGTCCTCTGCCACAGGTCCCACGCGTAGGTCAGGACATTGGTCTTGCCGCAGAGAGTCAATTTTTTGCGCCTGCCGCGCTTACGGGTAAATTCAAAAGCATACCGCAGGCATCTCTCGACGCCTTTCCTCGTATTATACGAGATCTGTATCGCTACCTCGTCTTTCGTGCCTTTCTTCTGAAACTCTCCCATGCCCTTGTAGAGCCCTTCGGAGTTCTCGCGAACAACGACGAAGTCAACGTCCTGCGGTTTTTTATCCCTTAGGGGGCAAAAACGGGAGTCATAAAGCCTGACAGGCCTCAAGTTAATATATTGATCAAGGCCAAATCTTGTCTTCAAGAGTATCCCCTGCTCGAGGATGCCCGGCTTAACATCCGGATGCCCTATTGCCCCGAGGAGTATCGCGCTGAACTTCTTCAGGTTCTCCAGCTCCTTATCGTCAATGGTCTTTCCCGTCTTAATATATCTCTCTCCGCCGTAGTCGAAGATCTCCTCCGTATATTTGAATCCGAATTTGCCGGAGGCGGCTTTCATTACCTTCAAAGCTTCAGCGATAACCTCCGGACCCGTCCCGTCTCCCGGGATCACCGCTATCTTATACTCTCTCCTCTTCATCTCGATCCTCTCTTTATAGATGCCATAAGCCCGCCTGCCTTTATTATCTTCTGCATAAACGGCGGATACTTCTCTATTTTATACTTTTCTCTCTTCGTCAGGTTCTTCACGACACCCGCCGCGGTATCGACCTCGACGCGGTCGCCGCCGCGTATGCCCTTCGACGCTTCCTTCGATTCCACTATCGGGAGCCCTATATTGATAGCATTGCGGAAGAATATCCTGGCGAAGCTTTCCGCTATGACGCAGGAAATTCCCGCCGCCTTTATAGAAACCGGGGCATGTTCCCTCGACGAGCCGCATCCGAAGTTCTTGCCCGCCACTATCACATCACCGGGACGCGCCTTCTTCGCGAAATTTTTGTCGGCGTCCTCCATGCAATGAGCGGCGAGCTCCTTCCTATCGGTAGTGTTAAGATAACGCGCCGGTATTATCTCATCCGTATTTATATCGTCGGCGAACCTGTAAGCCCTGCCTTTAAATGCCATCATGCCACCTCTTCCGGATGGGCTATGTGACCTTTTATCGCGCTCGCCGCGGCAACAGCCGGATTTGAGAGATAGACCTGGCTCGTCGGGTCGCCCATCCTTCCGACGAAGTTGCGGTTAGTGGTCGCTATGGCTTTTTCTCCCGCGGCAAGTATCCCCATGTGCCCTCCGAGGCACGGCCCGCATGTAGGCGTGGAGAATACCCCGCCGGCGTCGATGAATATCTTCGCGAGCCCCTCATTCACGGCGTCGAGATATATCTTCTGAGTGGCGGGAATAACTATAAGCCTCACGCTCGATTTCACTTTCCTGCCCTTTAATAATTTTGCGGCGATCCTCAGGTCCGAGATCCTGCCATTGGTGCAGGAGCCTATCACGACCTGGTCGATAAATATATTCTTTAATGCCTTCGCGGGTTTCGTATTGCTCGGCAGATTCGGGCACGCGACTACAGGGCCGATCTTACGGCAGTCGTACTCCCTCACGTCGCAATATACGGCGTCCTTATCGGAGGCGTAATATTTTCCGGCGCCGGGTTTTGCCGGCTTCTTTATGGCGCGCAGGTAAGCGCGTGTAATCTTATCGGGCGCAATTATGCCAGACTTTCCGCCGGCTTCTATCGCCATATTGCACATAGATAGGCGGTCGTCTATGGGGAGCTTCTCTATAACCTCTCCGCAGAACTCCATCGCTCGGTAACGCGCCCCGTCGACGCCTATATCCCCTATGGTATGCAGTATAAGATCCTTGCCTCCGACCCATTTATTGAGCCTGCCCTGAAACACGAACTTCATCGACTCGGGCACCTTCAACCAGACTTCGCCGGTGGCCATGGCCGCCGCAAGGTCAGTGGAGCCCACGCCGCTCGAGAACGCGCCGAGCGCTCCGTATGTGCAAGTATGAGAATCCGCGCCTATTATAAGATCTCCGGGAAGGACGAGGCCTATCTCCGGCAGGAGCGCGTGCTCTACGCCCATCCTGCCGACTTCGAAATAGTGCTTAATGCCCTGCCTGCCCGCGAAATCCGCCAGGCATCTGCACTGGTTGGCGCTCTTCATGTCCTTCGCGGGCGCGAAATGGTCCGGAACTAACGCCACCTTCTTCCTGTCGAACACTTTCTTTGCGCCGAGCTTCTCAAACTCTTCTATGGCAAGCGGCGCCGTTATGTCATTGCCCAGGCAGAGGTCCACTTTCGCGTGGATAAACTCTCCGGGATGCACGCTCTTGAGCGCGGCATGTTTCAGCAATATCTTCTCGGTTATAGTGTAGCCCATCGTCTCCTATATCTCCTTCGCCATCGCTATTTCATTGCAATCAGGGAAATAGACGCACTTAATGCACTCGCTCCAGATCTTGTGCGGCAGGTCCTTTTTGTCTATCAGACTGAAGCCGAACTTTTCGAAGAACTCCGGCACGTATGTGAGCGCGAACACCTTCTTTATCTTAAGTTTCTTCGCGTCCTTCAGGCACTCATGCAGAAGCTTGCCTCCGATGCCATTATTCACCCGGGACCGCGCCACGGCAAGGCTCTTTATCTCCGCAAGGTCTTCCCAATCAATATCGAGGGCGCAGCAGCCGTAGATATTCTTTCCTTCGCAATATACGAAAAAATTCCTCACGCTGTCGTAGAGTTCATTGAGAGAACGCGGCAGCATCTTATCGCGCTTCGCGTAGAAATTGATTAGCTTCTGTATTTTCTTAACATCTTGTACCGTAGCTTTTCTTATCAATTTTTTGCCTTTCATTTGCGGGTCTATCAGCTATATAAGGGTATGATTATAATCCAAATCGCCCTTCAGTTCAAGAGCGAAAATATGAAGATCCGAGCGCGTCCCTGAGGCGGATGGAGACTTCAGCCACTATGTGAAGTTCGTCGCCAATGTATTCCTGGCTCTTTATAAGGCCGTTCTCGTGTATAAGGCTGAGCGTCTTAGCGTCACTGGCGGGAATTTTTATATCTATAACCGCCGTCATGCCGCTCATGCGGTCCATGATCGCGGCGATTAGAGCGTCAAAACCGCTTCTCTTCAGCGCGGATATTACTACGGCATTTTTGAAATGCGCCCTTATGCGCGCGATCACCGCCGGATCGGTAGCTTTATCCGCCTTATTGATCACTGTTATCACCGGCTTTTCGGCCGAACCGATCTCTTTCAGGACATCATATACGGCGGAAGCCTGTTCAATAAGCTTAGGATGGCCGGCATCGACCAGGTGAAGAAGAAGATCCGCTTCCGTGACCTCCTCGAGCGTCGCCTTGAACGCTTCGACGAGGTGGTACGGAAGGTCGTTTATAAACCCGACCGTATCTACAAAGAGAACTTTCTGCTTATTCGGCAGTATAAACTTCCTTACGGTGGGATCAAGAGTGGCGAAGAGCTTGTCGCGCACTATCACGTCGGAATCGGTAAGGGCGTTTATCAGTGTCGACTTGCCGACATTGGTATAACCTACGATGGCAATTGTGAGCGCCGAAAACCTGCTCCGGCTCCTACGCATCATGGCGCGCCTCCTGCCGAGCGCGATAAGGCTTTTCTTAAGATGCGAGATCTTGTCCCTGATCCTGCGGCGGTCCATCTCGAGTTTCTGTTCGCCGGGGCCGCTGGTTCCTATCCCGCCCCCCTGCCTGGAGAGCTCTATCCCCTTTCCGGTGAGCCGCGGCAGGAGATAGCTCAGCTGGGCCAGCTCGACCTGCAGTTTGCCTTCATTGGAATGGGCGCGGCGCGCGAATATGTCGAGTATGAGCTGGGTCCTGTCTATGGTCTTCGTTCCGATGGCCTCTTCGAGGTTCTTCTGCTGGGATGCGCTGAGATCATTGTTGAATATCACGACGCCTATCTTCTCCGACGCGCGGATCGCGGCGATCTCTTGGGCCTTGCCGCTTCCGATGAAAGACGCGGAGCTCGGCTCGTGCCTGTGGACTATGAGGCTTCGCGCAACCTTTGCCCCGGCCGATACCGCGAGCTCGGCGAGCTCGGCGGAGCGCTCTTCGGCCGTCCACGCCGTCTTCCTGCCGGAATCTACCGTTACGAGTAATGCCCGCTCCATTATCATGCCCCTTTAGTCCTCCCGGTCATCGCGAGGAGGTTGGTGTAATCATGTCACAACCTTCGTCATTGCGAGGAGGTTATTATCTCACTCTGGCCGACGAAGCAATCTTACCTTTAGATTGCTTCGCTTCGCTCGCAATGACGGCGAGGATAACTTCATTTGCTCGCAATAATGACATATCTTTGATAATAATGCTTTACTATCAACTCTCGTCACATCGATCCACTCTATCCTCGGATCCGAGCGGAACCAGGTGAGCTGGCGTTTGGCGAAACGCCTCGTATTCATCTTTACAGCCTCTTTCGTCTCGTCAAGGCCGCGTTCGCCTTTAAGATACGCCCTTATCTCCCTGAGGCCCAGGATGGCCGCGGCCGTCTTCGACAGTCTCTTTCCGGAAAGTTTTTTTACTTCGGCAACAGCGCCCGCGCGGAACATCTTATCGACCCGCGCGTTTATCTTCGCGTATATCTTTTGCCTGGGCGCTGTAAAGCCGAATATCTTGATGCAATAACGATCCTTTAATCCTTTTGTGGTTGATTTTAATTCCGTCATCGTGCGGCCGGTGGAACGCAATATCTCAAGGGCGCGTATTACCCGGCGGATATCATTCGGGTGTATGAGGATGGCGGATCCCGGATCGGACTTCGCCAGTTTCGCGTAAAGCTTCTCGGAGCCGTAACGCCCGGCGTAATCACGCATTGCCGCCCTGAATTTAAGATCCGCCGGAGGCGACGGAAAGAGCCCGTCTATGAGAGCTTTCGCGTACAGGCCGCTGCCGCCGGCTATTATCGGGACCTTCCCTCTCTTAAATATGGAATCTACTAAGGGGTATGCTCTTTTTTTGAACGAAGCCGCGGAGTATTCCCTGCCCGGATCGAGGATACCGACGAGATGATGCCTGGCTGATTTTCTTTCGCGCGCGGCAGGGGCCTGGCTCAGTATACCCATCTTCCTGTAGACCTGCATCGAATCGCAGGAGATTATTTCACCGCGGATTTTTTTGGCAAGCTTTATCGCGAGGCTCGTCTTCCCTATCGCCGTAGGGCCGACTATGAAGATAACGGTATTTTCACGCGGCTTCTTCATTCGCATCAATCATTATCGCAAATCCTGGCAGGATATCCGTCAGCCTGCAGCCTCGAAACAAGGCTCAAGGCCTGGGCTCTGGAGCTGAACCTGCCGACCTTGACCCTGTAGAACTTGTCTTTCGCTTCAACTGGAATCGCCACAAAACTTTCATATCCGGAATTGGCGAGTTTCCGCGCCAGTTTATCGGCATTGCGCTTATTCTTGAATGAACCCACCTGTACGGAAAGGCTCTCCCTGACGGATCCGGTATCTGAAACGGCGGCGGCCGGACGGAGATCGCGAACGGGCGCGCCCACAACCGGTTTCATTCTTGCCTCGAAGCTGAGCGGCGCGCATCTTGATGCCATCCCGGAATAGTACTCGGCCTCCTCGCGTGCGCCCATGGCTGCGTAACACCGGGCCATCCTGCTGTGCACTATCGGCATATTCTTATCCCTGGAAAATTTCTTCATGATCAGGCCGTATTCCGCGAGCGCCTTATCATAATCGGCCTGCAACAGGTAGGAATCACCTATGCCAAGGTAAGCGTCGAAAAGTACCTTCGACCTGGGATACCTGTATATTATCGAATTAAAACTTGCGCGGGCATTATCGAATTTCCCGGATTTCAGCTCGCTTAAGCCTTTCAGGTAATAGACTTCGTCCTTCGACGATGCGGAAGATGCGATGATAGCTTCCGATTCGGAAATGGCAGCGGCGTATTTTCCTTCAAGGAACAGCTTATTTACCCGCAGGGTGCCCGCGCTCGAAGCCAGCGCCGGTTGCGCCATGGCAAAAACAGCTATAAGCGCCGATAAAAATATTATTCCGGATTTCATCAGGCCAATCTCCCTTTGAGCGCGTAAGGCTCGGCTGAGACTATTTCAACTCTCACAGTCTTTCCTATAAGCCCCTTCTTCCCCTCGAACGACACATTCTTATTGGACCTCGTCCGCCCGGCCAGATCACCGGGCTTCCTTCCCGGACCTTCCACAAGCACTTCGACTAACGTACCGACGACCTTCTCACTTCTCCCGGCCGAGATCTTCCGCTGAAGTTCCATCACCGACCGGAGCCGCTCCTCCTTTACCCCGGAGGAAACATCGTCTTCCAGAACCGACGACTTTGCCGGTGGCCGCGGCGAATACTTAAATGTATAGGCGCTGTCAAAACCTACCTTCTCCAGCAGGGCGCAGGTCTTCTTAAAATCCCTCTCCGACTCTGTCGGAAAACCTACTATGATATCCGTCGTTATACTGCCGCCTGGCACTATTCTCCTATAATCTTCTACTAATTTCAAATACTTTCCCGAAGTATATCCACGGTTCATCAGCTTAAGAATACGGTCGGATCCCGACTGGATCGGAAGGTGCAGATGTTCGCATACTTTATCAAGGCCGCGCATGGCTTTGAATAACTCCGCGTGGGCGTCTTTCGGATGGCTTGTCATGAACCGGATGCGCTCGATTCCTTTTATCTTATTAAGGTCTTCCAGGATGGCGATAAAGTCTTTGCCGCGCCCGGCCCGGTATGAATTGACATTCTGCCCGAGGAGAAGTATCTCCTTGAAGCCGCGCCCGGCGAGGCTTTTAACTTCTTTAATGATATTCTTCGCGTCGCGCGAACGCTCTCTCCCGCGCACGTACGGCACTATGCAGTACGAACAGAAATTATCACATCCTTCACCGATCGAGACTGTCGCCTTAATTTTCCCGTCGCGAAACTTCGGGAAGAGTTCCGGCTTCGGACGGCCTATCTTATCCACCGCCACTATGCGGCGCCTGTGCTTCAGGAGATCTTTTATCAATCGCGGCAGGCCGGCTTCGTCGCCCGTGCCGCAGACGATATCGATGAGGGGCGATCTCTCTATGGCCTTCTCCTTGTATGCCTGCGCGGTACAGCCGATTAGCCCTATGACAAGCTCCGGGCGCTTTCTCTTCAGATGCTTCAGCTGTCCGATATTACCGAAGACCCTCTCCTCGGCGTGCTTGCGGACAGAGCAGGAGTTGAAGAGGATCACGTCCGCGCTGTCGGCTGACTTCACCATCGTAAAACCGTTATCGATCAGAATGCCCGCAACGAACTCCGAATCGCGCACGTTCATCTGGCATCCAAATGTGCGGATATAGACTCTGGGCGCAGATTTTTCATAAGTCTTTGATTTTTCAAGCATTTTTCGTTTTTCTCCTGTTCCA
>JAFGRN010000020.1 GCA_016935115.1 Candidatus Omnitrophota bacterium
ATATTGTCCCGCCGCCGCATTTCATGCTTGGCGGGATCCCGCCGAAGCTTTAAGCAAAGGCGGGATAAACCCCATACGAGCGCCAAGGCGAAAGGGCACCTCGCGGCAGGACCCGAAGGATATTTTTGCCCAAGAAGCACCGAAAGGCTGGCCTCGGACAGCCCGCCCGACCGAACGGTTGTTCGGGCGGGGATCCGTAACTTCCCGGGGCGGGCGAAAGCAAGTGCCAAAAGTAAATGCCACCACTGAAGGGATGGGAAACTCGGAAGATATTTTTGCAAACGAGGGTAAATTATGAGCGAATACATATTGCAGATGGCGGGGATCACGAAGGACTTCCCCGGCGTGAAGGCGCTGGATAACGTCACCTTCAGCGTCAAGCCGGGCGAGATACACGCTCTCGTCGGAGAGAACGGCGCCGGCAAGTCGACGCTCATGAAGATCTTAAGCGGCGTCTATCCGGGCGGGACATATATCGGAAGCATCATAATAGACGGCGC
Organism: Candidatus Omnitrophota bacterium; assembly: GCA_016935115.1. Lineage (GTDB taxonomy): Bacteria > Omnitrophota > Gorgyraeia > 2-01-FULL-45-10 > 2-01-FULL-45-10 > CAIMPC01. The sequence goes on from JAFGRN010000020.1 coordinate 501, forward strand.
CGAGGTGAAATTCAGGGATACCAGACAGAGTGAGAGGGCCGGTATCGCCATCATTTACCAGGAACTCGCTCTTGTCAAAGAGCTCTCAGTAGCGGAGAATATCTGCCTTGGCGACGAGATCGCCACGGCGGGCATCATCGATTGGGACAAATCGTTCGCGAAAGCCGAGCAGGTATTGAAGAAGGTAGGGTTAAGCATCAACCCGACGTTTCCGATATCATATCTGGGTGTAGGGGAACAGCAGTTAGTGGCGATCGCGAAGGCTCTCTCTAAAGAGGCGAGGATACTTGTCCTGGATGAACCCACCGCCGCTCTCTCGGAAGGGGAATCCGCAAAACTCCTGAAGATATTAAAAGACCTGCGCGCAGGCGGCGTTACCTGCATCTACATCTCCCACCGGCTTAAAGAGGTTTTCGAGATAGCTGACAGGATCACGGTATTGCGCGACGGCAAGACCGTGGCTACCCATGACAGGAAGGATCTCGACGAGAATAAGCTGATATCCCTCATGGTAGGCCGCGAAGTGACTAATATATATCCCAGGAAGCCGCGCGCTCCCGGAGACGTTATACTGGAAGTGAAAGATTGGACGGTTTACGATCCGAACATCAATAAGACCATTGCCGATGTCAACTTTAAGCTGAGGCGCGGCGAGATCCTGGGCATGGCAGGCCTCATCGGCGCCGGCCGTACAGAGCTTGTTATGAGTTTCTTCCGGTTCTGGGGGCGCAAGACGAACGGGAAGATGTTCCTTGAAGGCAAAGAGGTCGATCCGAAAGACGCCGGATCGACTATCGCGGCGGGAATAAGCCTGGCATCCGAAGACAGGAAGCGTTACGGGCTGGTGCTCGACGAGGATGTCTGCAGGAACATATCGCTGGCGTCGCTCGAACGGATATCCAAATACGAGATAGTGAACGCGCTGGAAGAGATCAGGAGCGCGGAGCATTATTCGAAGGAGCTAAGGATCAAGACCCCGTCCATAGAACAGAAGGCGGGGAACCTTTCCGGAGGAAACCAGCAGAAGGTGGTCCTCGGAAAATGGCTCATGACCATGCCAAAGGTGCTCATCCTGGACGAGCCGACGCGCGGTATCGACGTCGGAGCCAAGGTGGAGATATATAACATAATAAACGAGCTCGTAGATAAAGGGGTGGCGGTGATAGTGATATCGTCGGACCTTTCCGAAGTGCTCGGTATCTGTGACCGTATACTGGTGATGCACGAGGGGCGTTTTACGGGAGAATTGCCCATAAAAGAGGCGACGCAGGAGAAAATAATGCATTATGCCACCGGAGGAAAATAATGAAGATATCATTCGTTCAGAATATCCGTAAGTATACCATGCTGATAGCGCTGGTCGGGATCTGGCTCATATTTTATGTCCTGACAGAAGGGGTTTTCTTAAGCCCGCGCAATCTCTCAAACCTCTTCCTCCAGACAGCGGCCGTCGCGATCATTACCATAGGGATGACGCTCGTGATCGTGACCCGCAATATTGACCTCTCCGTCGGATCTGTAGCGGCATTCACCGGCGCGATAGCGGCATTCGTCAATGTGAAGATGGGGCTTCCCGCCGGCGAGGCCATGGCTCTGGCGCTCCTGGCGGGGATCCTGATAGGAGCCTGGCACGGTTTCTGGATCGCCTACCGCCTCGTTCCCGCGTTCATAGTCACTCTGGCGAGCATGATGATATTCAGGGGAGGGGTACTCGGCATAACGCAGGGCGCTACCATAGCGCCTCTTTCGGCCAGCTTTAAAGGACTGGGGCAGGGTTATATAGTGCCCGGCATAAGTTTATGGATAGGTATAGCCGTGGTTGTAATTTATGTGGCAATGGACTTCCTGAAGAGGCACAGGAGGGCGAAACTTAATTTCCCGGTCCAGAAATTCCCGTTCTTCGCGTTAAAGATGGCGCTTATTTCCGTAGCGATCGGCGCGTTCTTCATGATACTGGTCCAGAACAGGGGTATCCCGTACGCCGTGATACTTGTCATGGCGCTGGCCGTCTTATTTGACTTCATGTCCCGCCAGATGGTATTCGGCCGCCAGCTTTACGCTATCGGAGGCAATCCCGACGCCGCCTCCCTGTCGGGCATCAATATCCGCAAAAGGATAATGATGCTCTATGTCATATTCGGAGCGCTTACGGCCGTGGGCGGGATGGTCCTCACGGCGCGGCTCAATGCCGCGACTACATCCGCCGGACAGGGGATGGAGCTTGATGTCATAGCGGCCGCGGTCATAGGAGGCACGAGCCTCATGGGCGGTGAAGGCACAATATGGGGATCGGTGATCGGCGCGCTTATCATGGCGTCACTCGATAACGGGATGAGCCTCATGGATACCAACATAACATACCAGTACATAATAAAAGGCATGATACTTCTCCTCGCGGTCTGGGTCGATATAGCCACGAGGAATAAAGCGTGAGGATAACGTTTCTCGGGACGAACGGCTGGTACGATACGGAAACGGGGAATACGCCCTGCGTTTTTGTCGAGACGGATAAGCATTACATAATATTCGACGCGGGTTTCGGGTTCCAGAAAGCCCGGAATATGATAAAGACGGATAAGCCCGTCCTGCTCTTCATAAGCCACCTGCATCTCGACCATATAATAGGGCTCCATACTCTTCCGCTCTTCGATTTTTCCCGGGGTATCGATATATATCTGCCAAAGGGTTGCGATAAATTATTAAAAGAGTTTCTCAGAAGGCCTTTTACATCGCCTGCCTTTATGTTAAAGACGAAACTCCGGTTTCATGTTCTCGACGGAAAGGCGCGCCTTCCGTTCGGTTTCGAGATGCGGAAGCTGCGGCATTCCGTGCCGTGTTACGGCTACAGGATATCGGAGGAAGGCAGGTCGATCGCCTATTGCACGGATACGGGCGATTGCGTTAACCTGAAACGCCTCGCCGCGGGAGCGGGTTTATTTATTACAGAATGCGCGATGCCCCCGGGAGATAAATCCCCTAAGCTTTTTCACCTGACTCCCGAAGCCGCCGCGCGCGCCGCCCTCAAGGCCGGAGCGGAGAAGATGGCGTTATTCCATTTTGATCCGGGCAGATATCCGACATTTGGCCATCGTAAAGCCGCCGAACAGAGCGCCGGAAAGATATTTCCAGGCGCTATCGCGGCCAATGACGGCACAGAGATAAGCATATAGAATAGAGGTCCGAAATGAAGAAGCTCCTGGTAGTTATCGCAGTAATATTAGTTATTGCCATAGCGGCTGTGGCAGTATTTATCGCGACATTCAATGCCGAGAGTTATAAAACGGCGCTCATTTCGCGCCTTGAGGCCGCCACCGGAAATAAAGTGGAAATAGGCAGCCTTTCGCTCAGATGGAACGGCGCCATCCTCCTTGGCGTAGAGGGATTCAGGATGTCGTCGGGAGCGGACACTGTCGTATCGTTCGACCGCGCTACGGCCACTCTCGAGCCGGCCTCTCTTCTCTCGGGCGCGCTTAAGATACCCTCGCTGACCATTATAAATCCCGGCAACAAGCTGATCAAAGCCGCCGAAGTCAAAGACGGTATAGTGCAGGTGCGCGATATTTTCTTTAAAAACAGCGGCGTAAACGTGGGATCATTTTCCGCGCGCATGGCGAGTGGATCGCTTTCGGGAAGCATGGAGATAAAAGACCTTCTCGCCGTGCCGCGTACCGCGCTCAGGTTTATCATAGAGGTGGAGGGCATAAAATCTTTTGTCCTCGCGGTCTTCGGGAAGAACCAGGCAATGGACGGGAACGCGCGATTTACTTTTGACGGGACGATGTCCGGTAAAACATGGCCTGAGATCTCGAAAACACTTACCGGCAAGGGCGAGTTTTATCTCGACAGGGGCGTTATGGTGGATACCAATGTGCTGAGGCAGTCGCTCAGCGCGCTTACGATCTTCCCCGGATTGCCGGAAGAGGTAAAGGAGTATGTGCCGGCGCCTATCCGGCAATCGCTCGGCGATAATGATACCCTTATCAAGCCTTTACGCCAGCCGTATACGATCGAAGGCGGTTACGTGATCCTGCCCGGCGTAAATCTCGCCACCGATGCCTTTGACCTGCGCGGCAACGCGAAATCCTCGCTTACCGGGGATATTTCCGGAAAAGGCGTAATACGTTTTGCGGGCTCCGTCTCTGCCGCCATGATAAAAGCCGTTCCCGAGATGAGGTATATAACGGACAGTGAAGGCCTCGTGGAAGTCCCCATGGCTTTCAAGGGCGGCCAGGATAATTTTAAGGTGATCCCGGACCTGAAATATGTCGGAAGCAAGGTCGCAGTGCAGAAGGCGAGAGAGATAGTGGCCAGTTACCTGAAACAGGTAACGCAGGATCGGTCCCAGGACGCGCCCGCCGGCGGCACCGCGCCCCAGCCGGAAAAACCGCCGAAACTCAAGGATCTCATGAACGGCCTGCTGGAGAAAACAAACGGTGATGCTCGATAAGCTAAAGATTATAGTATGCCTGACAGCCTGTATCTTACTCGGCAGTTCCAATTCTTTTGCTCAGGTACCCGATGATTCTTTCGGACGGGGCAAGGGCATCGTTACCCTTGGGGAATGTATAAGGCAGGGCATCTCTTCAAACCATGACCTCAAAATCCTTGAGTCTAAAATATCTATCCGCCGCCAGGAGAAGTGGGTTCTGCAGTCGCAGAACCTCCCATCCTTGAGCCTTGATGTTCAATCCGAAAATTTTATTGATATTACCGCTGAATATGTAGATACGAATAAGGCGGTGCTGAAATTAGAACAAATGTTGTATGACGGAGGGAAGACCAAATATTCCGTCCGCCGCGCGTCAAAAGAGATCGATATCGCCGATTTCGAATATCAGGTGGGCAGGCAGAATCTCATTTATATGGTTAAGAGAGCTTATGCGGAAGCCCAGAGAAACGCCGAAAAGATGAAAATAGCTCGTAATAAAATGGGCAAGTGGAAGCAGCTCTATAGGAACTTGAAAAGGCGCGTTGCTATGGGTACAGCGACGGTTATAGAGGCCAAGAGGGTCAGAAACCATTTTATGAGGATGCGTAAAGAATATGCTGATTTTGCGAGGTCGTTCAGTTCATGGCGTTCAACTATAGCCGTATTAACCACTATGGATGCCAGGCAGATAAGCTGCCTTGAGCCGCTTGTGGAGTATAATATTGACCTGAAGACCCTGGATAATTATATACAACTGGCAATGGCCCGGCGCCAGGAGATAATGGAAAGCGAGTCCCGAGTAGCATCCAGAAGCGATTCTGTGAGGATAGCGCAGGCCGCTAATCTGCCGGATCTTAGAATAGCGGGAGAACCCGGATTTATCAGTACCGGCAGTGACGAAGACCTCAAATTTAACCCAACGGTAGGAATACGATTTACCTTGTTTTATGATTTATATAATTGGGGACGCACAAAAAGCATGATTACGGCGGCGCAAATTGAACGCGAGATATCCCGTACGGAACTTGATAAGACCAGGCTAGTCGTGATGTCGGAGATAGTAGATACGTATGAGCAGACAGTGCAGTCACAGCGCCTGCTGGAGGCTACAAGGACGTATGTTTCCGTCGCGAAGAGCGCCGTGCGAGACGCGTATGATTTATTTATGGAGGGAAGATACAGCGTCAGGGATCTTATCGATGTTGAGATGGAGTGCGAAGAGGCCGAATTGTCATATATAGATTCAATAACGGAGATGGATATCATGAAAGCTCGGTTATACCGAGCTGTCGCGTATGATGAAGCGTTGATAAGTTAAACAATATACGATAAGGAGCCGCACATGCCGGACCAGGATAGCGGAAACAAAGAAGAGAAAAAATTCAGGCGGGAAGGGGATCTTAAAGAATTGCAGGAGAAGTTCAATAAGTTTATTGTCGATCTTGCCAGCGATAAGGCCAGTGGAGAAGATATTCCGGATATAGTGGAGACTATGCGCAAAGAGAAGAAAAATCCGCATCCGGCGGGCCTGCTCTTTAGCAAATACAAGTTTATAATCTTCCTTGTTGTCATGGCCGCGGTTCTATTTGTGCCGTTCCCGATGGGTGTAAATTTTGTAGGTACTGTGGTGCCCGCCACCAGGACTGTCATAAGGGTTCCGCATGATGGCATGCTTAAGGAAGTAAATTTTAAATATGGCGATACGGTCAAAAAAGGCGACCTGATATGCGTGATCTATAATGAGAGGTATGGACTTGAGAAATCCTTGAAAGAGAAGAAATTAAAGACCGCTTTGCAGGAACTGGATGCTTCTGAAAAATTAGCGCGCGACCTTTCCGTGATACTTGCGCGGAAGGAAGAGCTTTCCGGTAAGGCTTTAATTTCCGCTATTGAGGTGGATCAGGCCAGGCTTGAGAAAGATAAAGCCGAGATAGCGCGGCTCAATATGCTGCGGGAGGTGAAGACGTTGAAGGAAGCGATCGCCCTACTGGAGAGCGTTATCCAGGAATCAAACATAAGATCTCAGATAGATGGCATCTTCATGACACCAAACCTTAACGAGAATGAGAATCAGTTTGTGCAGAAAGGCGAGCGATTATGCGAAATAGCCGATACGGGAGATTTTGTCGTTGAAATAAGCATGAAAGAGAAAGATATGCTGGTGATACGCGAGGGCCAGCGCGTAAGCGTGAAGTTCTCGATACATCCTTTCAGGTCATATGCGGGCGAAATATCCAAAATAGGTTATTATGTGGCGGATACCCTGGGCACTAAAGGGCGTACCTCGCAACCAGCTAAAGACCAGTATTATCTCATCACATTTGAAGCAAGGACCATAAAGACCTTATCGGCTGTAGTAACAGTGCGTAACATACCGAAAGATATCAAATATGGAATGGCGGCGAAAGTTAAGGCCACGCGTATCTCGAATATCTGGAATGCGCTATTTCCAAGTACCGCGTAGCCTTAAAAGGCGGAGAGAGGCCTGTTATGCCTGAACAATCATGCCACAGACGGCGCCGTACAGACAGTCTCTGGCATAACATCAGCCATAAAGGCTTACGAGTTTTATCAGGTTTTTTTCTGGATCCAAAGATATTCGTGGGAATCATGGCGCTTATAGCGCTGATTCTCACTTATTTTACGGCGCGGCTCTGCCTGTATTCAGTCGGAGGCGTGACTTTTATAAAAGTCATAGTAATCACCTGCTTCTTCCCGCAATATTTCGGCAACGCGTGGTCATTTCTGCATATGCTCTATTATCCTTTCGTAAAACTTAAACCATTTAAAGAAGTGTTTTTACAGGAGATGCCGGCTACGGCTATCGTTTATTTTATCCGGAAGGAATCCGCGGGCCTTTATGAGAGAATGGAATATTCGTTCGCCAATAATTTCCTGCCCAATGTCGATTTATGGATAGCCAGCGGCCAGGCCGCGCAGGAATATATAGACTATGAAATGAGTGTTATAGCGCGCCTTAAGGAGCAGTTTGGCGATAATCGCGTCTTTCGGCTGCACAGCGAGAATCCGAACGACAAGAAGAGAGAGATGATGGATTTGTGGCTCGAAAAATATACGGGCCGTTATAAATATTATATCCCGTGCGATGGCGATTCCATACTGGAAAAGAACTCCGTGCTCAGGATGGCGCGAAAAGCCGAACATCCTGAAAACAGGCATATAGGATGTTTTCAGGCCAATATACTCATATCCAGCGCCTACACGTATTTTTCCGACAACAACCGCCGGGCCGTCGGGATACTTATGGAGCTCTACCTGAAGATAAAACAGGCTGTATTTAAATCGACGCTTTGCTTTGGCCATAACTGCCTTATCAAATGCGAAGCCATGCGCGGCTTAAATATTCCGGCGGGTGTCATGAGCCATGACATATTCGATACCGCTTACATGGAGAAGCGCGGCTATAAAACCGTGTTCTGCGCCGACGTAATCACCTATGAAGAGTCTCCGGCAAATTATGTGGAAGAGCGCAAGCGCAATATACGGTGGATGAAGGGAGATTTTGAGTCCATGCCGCTTATATTTGACAGGGATATCCCTTTTGCCACAAGGTTCATGACTTATTTTAATCTGCATAACTACCTGACGTCCGTCTGTTTCTTCGTATCCATGACACTGGGCCTGTTCGCGAATTGGGGCCTTTACTCGTGGTGGGGTATGCTTATCATACTGCAATATATGTTGACGTTCGGTATATTGGCTATCACCATATTTCACCACTTCATACTTGCCAGAAATTTCGGCGACATAAAGGAGATTATCAGGGAGATAGTCTTTACGACGCTTGTTGCCTCGAATTCTACCATGTATAATGTGATAGATCTTATTTTAGTGTTTCTTAATAAACAGCAGTGGTCACTATGGGATCCCATGGCCAAGGATCCGAGGGAGGGTTTAAGCTGGTACAGGGCCGTGAGGTCTCTCTGGCCAAGCACGGTAGTAGGCATATTCTGGGCGTCTTATCTTATACATAGGAGATGGACCGCAACTTTGATATTAAGCGCTCCGATCCTGATAAGTTTCATCTTTTCAATCCCGCTTACCTATTACAGCGCTAAAGAGATGCCCGAGAGAAAAGTCGGGAGCACCTTATTTATGCATAGGAGGCACAGGCAATAATCATATGATATCCCGTATCGTGAATATACTTTCCGAAGCGGAGAAGTTTGTTTCATCCCAGAGCTCCGGAAGAAGCGCCATGCTCGCCGGCCTCAAATCCCGCCCGGATGGGAAGCTCTTGAGGATAGCCTTCATGGCTTCCCTTAAAAATAGCCCTTACGGGGCAATAGACTCTATCATGGACGCCCTCTTAATTAAAAAAGGAAGAGAGAAAATAAAAGAGAAAGTCATAAATCTCTACCTCCACCGCCAGTTTGCCGCGAATGACCCCCTGAGAGAATATACCCAGAGGAAGTGGATATATCACAAAAAACAGCTCAAGCACATCCTCAATAAGGAATTCTATAAAATAACCCCGGTAACGGTGGATATAGTCCCGTCCCTCGAATGCGTGCAGAATTGTGTGGTATGCAGTAATGTCGATTGGCGCGTCAATATCGAAGATAAAGGCTGGTTCAATAAACGATCCAGAGAGCGCATGATGACAAGGCGGAACATGTTCCGCATCATAGATAATATCCGTAAGGGCGGGGCAAAAGCCGTGGTATTCACCGGAGGAGGCGAGCCCCTCACCAATCCTAATACACTGGACGGAATAGCCTATGCCAGAAAGTCCGGCCTCGAAGTCGGCCTGTATACCAATGGGATACTCCTCGATGAAGGGGCCATAGATTCCCTAATTAAGAGCTCTCTCACTTTTATCAGGATAAGCCTGAATGCCGGGAGCCCCATGGTCCACGCGCAAATAGGCGGTTATAGCATATCAAAGGATTATTATAACCGTGTCATATCCTCCTTAAGGCTTCTTGCCGAGAAGAACAGGGGCTCAGGCAATAGATGCACGGTAGGAATAGGTTATATAGTGAACCCCTGGAATGTATATGACATATATCTCCTGGCAAAAACACTAAAAAAGATAGACGCTGACCCAAGATCTTCCGGAGGCATAGCGTACTTTGCCGTAAGGCCGAGCATAGTGCATAGGAATTACAGGGGAGGAAGGCAGTTTGGGGAGCATGTTTTCAAAAAAGCGCATGAGATAATAAACCGCAAAGTAATACCCCTTCTTAAAAATACCGGTATAAAGGTTATAGAGGTAAAATCCCGGTTCCTCGCAGTCCACTCCCGCGAGAAGCCCTTCGACAGGTGCCTTGCCAGCCCCATGTTCAGCCTCGTTGGCCCCGACGGAGGAATGTACCTGTGCGTTGAGTCTTACTATGGCCACAAGAGATGTCGGTTTGGCGACCTGACAAAAGAAAGGCTGGATACTATATTTAGAAGCAGGAAACACAGGAAAATAGTGGATAATATCGATTTTAGATATTGCCCTCCTGTCTGTAAAATGTACGAGCTGAATAAAGCTTTCGATCGTATCAATAAAACAGACAGGAAGACAATCGGTTATATCAGGAATTGGTTTATGTCGAAAAGTCCTGGTAGGCCGCCCGCCCATGTAAACTTTTTGTAGTGTTTAAACGGAGATTAAATAATGAATAAAAAAAGGTTTAAGATTCCCGCTGCGAAGGTATACGTGCCGGATGCCGATATCCCGCGTATACTTACGCTATATAGGAAGATATTAAAGAACGGGCAATTAGCGTGGGGGAACTATAACACGGCCCTGGAAGAGGGCTTTGCCCGCTATGTCGGTACGCGTTACGCGGTTACGGCCAATAGCGGAGCGAGCGCCTTAGAATTAATACTCCGCGCGCGCGGTATTACCGGAAAAGAAGTTATCGTGCCGACCAATACGAATTTCGCGACGGCAGCGGCAGTCGTACTTTCCGGCGGAAAACCGGTTTTCTGCGATTGCGATTCTTATAATTTGTCACCGCGGCCGGACCAGATAGGGCGCTGCATTACGAAGAAGACGGCGGGATTTATAATAGTCCATATAGGCGGGATAATCACGCCGGATATTGACGCAATCGCGAAACTCTGTAAGGATAAAGGCATCTTTTTTATGGAGGATGCCTCACATGCCCATTCAAGCCTGTATGACGGCAGAAAGGCGGGGAGATTCTCCGAATTTTCCGCTTTTTCAATGTTCGGCTCAAAAGTAATAACCTGCGGAGAGGGAGGAATAATTACGACGGATTCAAAAAAGATCCGCGATCTGTGCGAGTCCCTGCGTAATCAGGGCAAAGAAGGCGGAAATAATGACGTTCATTACAGGATGGGCAGCACTTACAGGGTCACGGAGTTCCAGGCCATACTCGGCATATACCAGCTGAAAAGAGTTATTGAGTTCAGGAAGCTGCGTGAACGCATAGCGCTATTCTATGACAGGGAATTGGCCGGTTCCGAGCTTATCCGCCCATTTTTAATTCCCGGCGGCGTTACCAGTTCTTATTATAAATATATAGCCTGGATAGATAAATCAGTGGATCGCGAGAAACTTAAGAAAACGCTTAAAGAAAAATATGATATTGCCCTGAGCGCGCCGGTTTATAAAGTACCCTGCCATCTTCAGCCGGTTTTTAAAGGGATAGCGGATCCGGGAGGTAATTTTAAAGAGGCGGAGTATTTCTGCGACAATCATATATGCTTGCCGATATCATCGGCCATGACACGCGATGAGGCCGCGTATGTAGTAGAGTCGGTTAAAAAGGCGCTATCGAGAGGCGGTAATGTATTTAAAAAGAAAGCGTAAAATATATTTTGCGAAAGACCTATGTAAATGGGTTTTCTCCGCGATAGCTTTAATTTTCTTCACAAGCGCCGCTTGCGCGGTTCCGGGTGAAGCTAATCTCAATACGATTCTCCGCGAGTTCGAGGAATATGCCGCGAAATCCATGGCTGACTGGAAGGTGCCAGGTATGGCGGTGGTTATCGTGCAGGGCGATGATATCATATATGAAAAGGCATTCGGAGTCAGAAGGCTCGGAAGCCCCGATCCGGTGACGGCGGATACCATATTCCAGATAGGCTCGACGTCCAAGGCATTTACCGCCGCGCTTGTCGCCATGCTGGTCGATGGAGGCAAGGTCGCGTGGAATGACGCCGTGGCAGATCATCTGGACGGTTTCATGATGAACGACCCGTGGGTGACGAGGCAGTTCACTGTTACGGACCTCATGGCGCAGAGGAGCGGCCTGCCTGCCCATGCCGGCGATACCGAAGCGATCCTGGGTTTCAGCCGCGGCCATATAATCGATACCATCCGCTTCATTAAGCCCGTGACGAGTTTTCGCTCGGCATATGCCTACCAGAACTGCCTTTTCCTGGCAGCCGCCCGGCTCGTCGAGAAATATATGGAGAAGAGCTGGGAAGATAGCGTGCGCGAAAGGATCTTCACGCCGCTGGGCATGTCGTCGAGCTCGGCAGACCTCGCATCATTTAAAAATAGCAGGAATGTAGCGGCCCTGCACCGCCTGATCGACGGCAGGATAGAGGAGCTGCCTATGGATTGGCCGAGCCTGGACTGGGTTTATATATTAGCTCCGGCGGGCGGCATCAATTCCAACATTAGGGATATGGCAAAGTGGCTTCGCCTCCAGATGGGCAGAGGGTCTTTTGAAGGAAAAGAACTCGTAAAATCCGATAGCATGAGGTATATGCATACGCCGAAGACCATTATCGACGCAGGGCCCGGAGCGGCCAGGCAATATTATTGCCAGGGATGGGTCTATCGCGAGGCCTGCCCCGCCAAAGGTCTCGTGGGCGGGGCCTGCCCGTATCCGATAATATGGCATAATGGCGGTACTTCCGGAGCCAAGAGCATGGTGGCATTTATGCCGCAGGCAAAGATAGGTATAGTGGTGCTATCAAATCTGAACAATACAAAACTTCCGGAATCGCTCGCGTACCGCTTCTTCGACATATACTCCGGCAATCCCGAACGCGACTGGAGCGCCGAGGCCCTGGCGGCGGCATCGGAAGAGAAGAAGAAAGAAGATCTGGAGAAGCCGAAGCCCCCGTCCGAGCCGCTTCCGGCCATGCCGTTGGCAAGGTACGAAGGGGAATATTTCAATGATGTTTACGGCACGGTGATCGTATTACGGGAGAACGAGGATCTTGTCGCGACCATCGGCCCCAGGAAGACCCGGATGGAATTGAAGCCGTTCGACAGGGATATCTTCACCGCGGCCTGGGATCTTTATATCGAAGAGGAAGAGGCCTCTCTCGTGAGATTCGATGTAAGCCCCGACGGAAAAGCGGAAGCGTTGACGATATCCGCGCTTGAAGACGAAGGATGCGGGACGTTCCGGAAGATATCCCGCTGAAAATAAATATGCTACAGGATTGCCACATACACCTGCAGGATGCCCCGGAAGAAGCGGATACAATACTGGTTGATGCGGAGCTAAGAGGCGTAGGCCGTTTTTTCTGCAACGGGATCCGGCCGCCGGACTGGAAGAAGGTGCGTTCGCTCGCTGATTCACACGAAAGCATTGTCCCGTTCTTCGGGGTGCATCCCTGGCACGCCGGCGAAGCGGGTAAGGGATGGGCCGGCGGCCTTGTGGAATATCTCAAAAGTCCCGGCGCGCGCATAGGGGAGATTGGCCTTGACGCGGCGAAGAAAGATTCGGATTTCAATATCCAACGCGCGGTCTTTGCCAGGCAGCTGGACATTGCGGTAGAGATGAAGAAGTCTGTCGCGATACACTGCGTACAGGCGTGGGACGAGCTGCTGGAGGAGCTTAAATCGCGCGAAGGCCTGCTCCCGCCATTCATGATGCACTGGTTCTCGGGTTCGCCCGAAATCGCGGCGGAGCTTATAAAGCGGGGAGCATATATATCTTTCTCGCCAAGGCTTTTATATGAGCGCGCCAAAAAACACCGCGCCGTTTTTGCCGCGGCGCCGGTTGGCAGGATCTTGCTCGAGACCGACTATCCGTATACCCCGGAGGCGCCCGACAGCGCTCCGCCGGGCGCGGCGAAATATTTTGAATGGTTGAGCTCGTTATATGGAATAGCGGCCCGCATGAAAGGCATTTCCGACGGCGAGTTTGAGAAAAGGATATGGGAAAATGGGACAGTTTTTCTGCATTGAGCTTCTGCTGGGCTGTGAGAAGCTTAAAAAGCTACGCGACAGTTCGGTTACGGTCATAGGGCTCGGCGCGGTGGGAGGGTACTGCGTGGAGGCGCTTGCACGCGCGGGGATCGGGCGCATGAGGCTGGTGGATTTTGACAGTATAAAGGCGACCAACATGAACCGCCACATACTCGCGCTTAAATCTACTATAGGCAGGCCCAAAGCCCTCCTCGCCAGAAAGCGCGTCCTGGCGATCAATCCCTTATGCGAGGCGGAGGCGCTGAATATATTCGCGTCGGAAGAGACGCTTGATGCGATCCTCGGCAATAATCCGGACCTTGTCATAGACGCGATAGATTCGCTCAATCCGAAAGCGCAGCTGCTCAAAGCCTGCCGTAAAAAGGGGATCCCGGTAATATCATCGATGGGAGCGGCTACCAGGACCGACCCGCTGGCGGTGCGGATCGGGGACCTCTTTGATACCACGCACTGCCCGCTTGCAAAAAGGCTGCGGATGAAATTAAAGAAAGAGGATATCGGGCGCGGGATAACGTGCGTTTATTCAGCCGAGCGCAGGAACCTTTCGGCGATCGGAGAGGACAGCCTTTCCGGCGAAGATGATTACCGCCGCGGCCGTAAACGCTCGAAACTGGGGAGCCTTCCCACCATAACAGCCATTTTCGGGCTTACTATCGCCCACAAGGCTATAGAAATTCTGTGCGGCGGATTTGATAAGTAAATCTTTCGTCATTGCGAGGAGTCTTTTGACAAGCTCGGGACGACGAAGCAATCTTAAAAGGTTCTTGCTCTCACTGCTACTGTAGATTATAATATCGATATTTTAGTAATTATTAATTTAAGGAGATCGCGCGATGAAAAGATTATTAGGCATAGCGGCAGCCGCCGCAATATTAGCCGTTTATCCGGCGTATGCCGGGCAGGGTGTGATTGCCGACAGGCTGGTCGACCCGTCCAAATCCGTAGTCAGTTTTGATATAGCGACGGCCGAAGGGGAGGATCTTACGCTTACCGCCGATTATTCTTCAGAGAGGCCGAGCCCGGAGCCCGAAAACATGGAGATCATGCCTCCAGGCGCCATAAAAGAGGGGACGAGGTCTTTTACCATCCGTTCGAAAGAGGGCGTGCCCGTAAATATACAGTATCTTTACGGAGGCGGAGAGATGATCAGCATGAGGATCTCCACCGAATCCCCGAATCCGGCGTCCGATGCCGAATATCTCCAGATCCTTTCGGTCGAGAGCAGGGCCGGCCATATAATAAATTTCACTTTTGTATGGCAGGGGGACGAATTAAAAGAAGTCAGGATAGAACCTTTAATTAACCCGTTTTTTGTCGCCACTTGAACTTCACCAGGCTGGTGGTAGAGGGACTCGCTTACAGGGCCCGCGCTTTTGAGAAAGCGACTAAGGACCCGCTCGGCGCCCAGGAGAGGGTTTTATTAAAGTACATTAACCGCAACCGCCGCACGGAATACGCTTCCCGGTATAATTTCTCTTCGGTAAAATCCATAAAGGATTTCCGCGCCCGCGTGCCGCTGAGCGACTACGCGGCTATAAAGCCTTATGTCGACAGGATGAAGAACGGCGAGCATGATGTCTTGACCGCGGACAGGGTGACCTTCTTCGGCATCACAAGCGGGTCGACGGGAGAGCCAAAGTTTATTCCCGTTACGCGTTATTCCATCTCCAGAAAAGCCGACCTGATGAACCTCTGGGCCTACTATACGGCAAAGGACCATCCCAAGGTATTTAACGGCAGGATCCTCGGCATAATAAGCCCCGAAGTGAAGAGCCATACACCGGCAGGCATACCTTACGGCCCCGAGGACGGCCATGCCTACAATAACCTCCCGGCCCCCGTAAAGCGTCTTTACGCGCTTCCCTACGAGATATTTTACATCGACGATTACGACGCCCGTTACTACTGCATTCTCCGTTTTGCCATGGAGGAGGATATAACCACCCTGGCTACGCTGAACCCGAGCACCTATGTGCTTCTTTGCCAGCGCATACCGGCCATGCAGGACAGGATCATCTACGACATAGAGCGCGGCGCCATCGACGAGAGCCTTAATATTTCCGTCGAAATGCGGGCCATACTCAGTGCCAGGCTTAGGCCGAATGCCGGCAGGGCCGCGGAATTGCGGAAGATAGCCAGGGAGAGAGGGGAGCTTCTGCCGAAATATTTCTGGCCCCATCTCGATCTTATAGAATGCTGGAAAGGCGGCACTGTGAAATTATATCTCAAGATGCTGCCCCATTATTTCGGCGGCGTGGCTATCCGCGATTTCGGCTGCCTCTCTACGGAGGCGAGGTCCTCGGTTCCCATTAGCGATGAGGGCGCAGGCGGCGTACTGGCCGTGGAATCGAACTTTTACGAATTTATCCCCAAAGAAGACCTGGACAAGGAGAATAAGCGCGTCCTCCTGTGCGATGAGCTCGAGAAGGGCGGAGAGTATCTCCTCGTCGCCACGACGCCGGGAGGCCTCTACCGCTATAATATCGACGATGTCATACGCGTGGACGGGTTTTTCAATAAGACGCCTGTCATAGAATTCGTCCAGAAGGGCCATAACGTGGTATCGCTGACCGGGGAGAAGGTCTATGAATCGCATATCATAGAGGCTGTCCTGGCCGCGGCGTCAAAATCCAGGGCTGTAGCGCATTCCTTTGCCGCCTCGGTGATAATGGGCGATGTGCCGCGCTATGTCTTCCTGATAGAGTTCGCCAATAATCCCGATACCGAAGAAAAGAACCGGTTTCTGCGTTTGGCGGAGAAGGAGCTCCGCGCCCTGAACAGCGAGTACGACGACCTGAGGAAGCAGCAGCTCCTTGCGTTTCCCTCCCTTAAAGTCATAAAGAGAGGAGAGTTTGAGCGCTACAAGAGGGAGCGTGTCAAGGCCGGCTCGCACGATACGCAGTTCAAGATGCCGCGCCTGGTCTTCTCGCCGGAGTTCCAGCAGTATTTTGCCTCAGAGGAAGAGATATTCATCGATCGTTGAAGGACGGGCCGGGTTAACCTCATTTCCCTTGCCTAAACGCCGCGTATCCGATAAAATAAATTTATGATTGAAAGATGGCACTATTAAATAAAGGAATAGATGAGGATCCAGTTTTTAATCAAGAATACAGGGATGCATGAACGGCTGGGCATTATGACGCTCTCGAGCATTCTGAAACAGCATGGCCATGCTGTGGATTTAATGTTAACCGAGGATTTGTCAGAAGAAGAATGTCTGACAAAAATAAGACAATTTGCGCCACATATTCTCGCTTATAGCATGATGACAGGAGAGCATAATTATCATATTCGCTTGAATGAGATCATAAAAAATCATTATAAATGCTTTTCTATATTTGGTGGTCCTCATCCTACCTTCAATCCCGAAATGATTAATAAAAACGGCGTAGACGCGATCTGTCGAGGAGAGGGGGATATCTATTTTTCACAGTTGGTCGAACGCATGGAACACGGCAAAGATTTCTATGATATCCCGAACTTTTGGTTTAAAAAACCGGATGGCCGGATCGTGCGGAATCCCATGGGTCCGTTGGTGAAAAATCTGGACGAGCTTCCCTTTCCGGACCGGAAATTGATGTACGACGCGGATCCCAGCATACGTTCCAGGGGGATAAAACTCTTCATGTCGATGAGGGGATGCCCGTACCAATGCACATATTGCTTTAATCATGTCTATAACAGTATGCTGAAAGATAAGGGGCAGATGTTGAGGCACAGGTCCGTCGGTAATTTGCTTGCTGAAATCAACAGAGTGAAGGAGAATTATTACCTCGATCGCGTCCTGCTCGACGATGATACATTCCTTCTTAAGCCGGACGGCTGGCTGGAAGAATTCGCCGAAAGATACCCCAGGGAGATTGCCCTGCCGCTCATCTGTAATGTGAGAGCTAATCTGGTTACCGATAAAGTCGGCCGGCTCCTGAGGCAGATGAATTGTATTACGGTGAATATGGGAATAGAATGCGGGAATAATGAAATAGCGAACAATGTTCTCAAGCGCCATATATCGAACGAGCAGATAATCAATGCCTGCAAAATTCTTCATGCTTCAAAGATCAGGATATGGACGGAGAACCTGATAGGCTTGCCCGTCGAGGATCCGCTCAAAGTTGATCTGCGGACATTGGATTTTAACATCGGTCTCGGGCCTGATTTTGCATCGTCCTCCGCTTTCTATCCGTATCCGGGAACGGAACTTGGGCAGCTGGCCATAGACCGGGGAATGTTTGATGCCGATTTTGAGAAAGTCAATGTATCCAGTAAAACAGGTTCAGCCTTGAATTTCAAAGATCCGAAACTGAAAAGAAAGATAGTGAATTTACATAAATTATTCGGCGTAACGGTGCAGTGGCCGTTCTTGCGCCCGTTTACGCTCTTCTTGATATCCCTTCCGCTTACACATTTCTATACCTGGGTATTTTTCGCGCTTTACGGGTATAAAACGCTCAGGTTGTCCGGAGGCAAGGGATTTTTCAAATCCATGAGGCATTACCTGCCGTTTTATTTCAAGTATGTGGCGCGGCTCGAAAAGCGGACCGTGTTCAAATCTCTTGCCTAAACGCCGCGTATCCGATAAAATATCCACAATTCGAAGCTCTGAATGCCCATGTAGCTCCCCGCCGGGAGTGAGGTTAGGGGCGGGGCGAGACGCCAGAGTTGTTTGAGTCAGATTACAGGCCCATGTAGCTCCCCGCCGGGAGTGAGGTTAGGGGCGGGGCGGGACGCCAGAGTTGTTGAGTTAGATTACACGCCCATGTAGCTCAGTCGGTAGAGCAGCGGTTTCGTAAACCGCAGGTCGGTGGTTCGAGTCCACTCGTGGGCTCCATTTAGTTAACGGTTCACGGTTGACAGTTGACAGTATCTGCCAAACCGATATTTTAACCGTCAACCGTAAACTGTCAACTGTCAACTAATCGAGTAGGAGTCAACACTGGCCCGATTCAGGGAAGTCCTATCCAATCGCAATTTCTTATTTCTCTGGCTCGGCCAGCTTGTCTCCAATTTCGGCGACCGTCTTAACCAGATGGCCCTTGTGGCGCTTGTCTATCAGCGTAATCCCGGTTCCGAAGTAGCTCTCGCCAAACTGATATCATTCACAATAATCCCCGTATTTATAGTGGGCCCGATCGCTGGTGTCTGGGTCGACAGGCTCGACCGCAGGAGGGTGATGATGATATCGGACATCTTAAGGGGGGCGCTTATCCTGGCCATTCCGATTTTTATAATGATGAACTTGATCCTGCCGATATATTTCATAGTATTTCTCGCGTTCTCGATATCGCGCTTTTTTATACCGTCGAAGATGGCTATCATACCGGATCTTGTCGCGAAAGATAAGCTGCTCATAGCCAATACCCTTCAGGATACGACGCACATGATAGGCAATGTCGTCGGCCTCCTGGTCGCGGGTTTTATCGTCAATATAAGGTATGTAGGGGCGATAGGCGGATTTTATATAGACAGCGCTACGTTCTTTGTTTCGGCGGGGCTCATAGCGATGATATCCATGAGGAACGGCAAAAATCACGATGTCAAGAAAGACCTGGAGACCGCCAGGCAGGCGCTGGAAGGTTCGCTCAAAAGGTCCGTGATATCCGACATGAAAGAGGGTTTAAAATATCTGGCCGGGCACAGCCAGATGCGTTTTGTCATGTATGTCTTTGCCCTGCTGGCATCCGGCCTCGGTGCGGTATCATGCGTGATCATAATATTTGTCCAGGATGCGTTTGGCACATCGACCAGGCATCTGGGGTTCCTCGGCACATACCTCGTATGTGGGCTATTTCTCGGCACGGTCATGTACGGCAGGTTCGGGCAAAAGATAGAGAAGAAGATGATGATAAACCTGAGTTTTGTCCTTACCGGGATCCTGATAGCGGCTTTTGCCATAGCCGTCAATAATTACGCCAATATCTTTCTCGCCGGTTTTCTCACGGGATTATTGGGGGTAGTGGCAGGCCCGATCATGGTCTCGGTTAACACGCTTATCCATGAGACGATACGTGATGAGGCAAGGGGAAGGATATTCAGCTCTCTCGAAGGAATAATACACCTGGCGTTCCTGGTATGCATGTTTGCGGCCGCGTATGCGGCAAAATTCGCGGGAAGATTCTATGTTCTTATTTTAGCGGGGACGGTATTTGCTGTCTGCGGGATCACCGGAATGGTATCTATGCGTAAAAGCGATCCTACTTCGACTTATTCTGCTTAGAGGAGCAGTTCTTTTTGCCGGACGCCTTTTCGATGCAGACGCTGTAATAGTTGCAGACAGGGCAGCATATATTCTCTTCGCCCTTTTCGCCCCTGTACCACTTCGTCTCGCACGTCCAGTAGACCTGGCATTGTTCGCAACAATTGATCTTTGGCTGAGCCATTATTTTTCCCTCCCGATGATATTAAGTTACTCCTCTTGCGCGAATTTGTCAACAAGTAACCTCTCTCCCCAGACAAAAATATCCTCCGGGTCCTGTCGTTCCTCAGGGAGAAGTTACGGGTCCTGTCCCTATATAGCAAAAATATCCTTCGGGTCCTGCCGCGAGGTGCCCTTTCGCCTTGGCGCTCGTATGGGGTTTACAATATCACGAATAAATAAGACGGGTATCTGTACTGC
>JAFGRN010000021.1 GCA_016935115.1 Candidatus Omnitrophota bacterium
CGCTAAAATTTCGATGGTAAAGCCTGTATCGCCTATAGGTATCGAAATTTTAGAGATTCGCTCCAGCAAGGTGCCAAAAGTTCTGCCGCCTTAAGTAACAAAAGAAACCCCATGCGATATTTTTGCTTTAGAGAGAGTGGCGGGTATCTTTCGGCATGCAGGGAAAGTGTTACCTTGCGATCCACCTGGAGCGACTGTAGTGAAAATGCGATACCTTGGGGCGATATACCAGGACAAGGAAACTGCTCAATAGTTTATGTGTATGCAGGTTCATTGGCCATCGCATTTTCACCACAGCCCCGCCATGGCGGGGCGGCAAGCGGAAGGTGGGCGCAAGGTAACATACTTCACCCCCTATGCCGAAAGATACCCGGTGCGAACGAGGGATATTTTCAGTGCGAACTATAACGAGGATTATGGCTTATAGGAATGGGGTGTCCCTAAATGGACCGTCCCCTTAGGACTCGGACTGAAGACCAAAAAATCCCGACGCTTCTACAGCAGCGTGCTGGAAACAGTATCGCAGAAGAGGAATCCTTTGCGTTTTAGCTGGATTCCTGATGAGGTGTTATTCTCTTTTTTATACCTTATGAGGCCTTTTTCGAGGAGACCGGGAATAGCTCTCTTCTCAAGCTCCTGAAGGTCATAATCGGTCTTTTCTTTGAACCACGCGAAGTCGATACCGTCCCTCGTCCTGATCTTGACGGCGGCAGTCTCCTTCGCCCGCCTCTCAGGAGAGAGCTTCTCGCTCGAATCCGCGAGCACCTGGCCCTTATCGAATCGCCTGACATACTCCTCCACGCCCGCGACATTGCGCGACCGGACGCCGCCTACATACGACACAGCCGACGCTCCGAGGCCGATATACGGATTATTCTCCCAGTAACTTAAATTATGTTTGCATTCGAAGCCCTCGCGGGCAAAATTTGATATTTCATACTGCTTGAATCCGCGGAGCGACAGGATATCTATGGCCGTTTCATACATGGCGGCCGCAATATCATCATCGAGCGGAGTAATGCTCTTATTCTGGAGGGCTTTAAATAGTGGCGTATCTTTTTCATAGGTAAGCGCGTAGCAGGAGACGTGCTGTACCGGCAGTTTCACCGCCTGGTCCAGCTCATTCTTCCATCGATCCTGCTTTTCATCCCACACTCCGAATATGAGATCTATGCTGATATTGGAGAATCCTCTCTTCGAGGCCAGGATCACCGACTCGGCGGCCTTTCGCGCGTTATGGATCCTGCCCAGCCTCTTTAACTTCGTATCCTCCAGCGATTGGACGCCGATACTGAGGCGATTGACGCCGTAGCCCAGAAGAAGTTTTATCCGCTCGTCATCTAGGCTCTCCGGATTGGCCTCGACGGTAAATTCGGCTCCGGCGCGGAGTTTCGGACTCAATGCTTTCAGAAGCCGCGCTAAAAGCTCCGGCGCAAGCGCGCTCGGAGTACCGCCTCCGATATATACCGTAGAAAAATCCTCTTCAATCGCCTCTATCTGCCGCATAATCACATCTATATATGAAGCGGCAGCCCTGGGTTCATAGATCACGCTGAAGAAATCGCAGTAGAGGCACTTGCGCCTGCAGAAAGGTATGTGTATGTAGAGAGAAATGCTCATTGGTTCCTGTAAATAAAGGGGGCGCCGTTTTCAGCGCCCCCTTTTTTAATTAACCTGTTATATCAGGATTATTTATTCGCCTTATTGATCACGTCCTGCATGAACTTGGCGGCAATATCTTTACAGCCAAGGCCGAAAGCGATCGCTATCGCCAGGCCTATGGATATCAGTATGATGTTCACCGCGAGCACCAGAAGAGCGGTCGCCACCTTAAGCTGCTCTATGGCGATTATTACCGTGAATACCACAAGCACTATCTGCGCGATCTGTCCGAGCAGCTTGGCCGTCTTAATACCGGCATTAGCGGCTGCGGTACGTATGATCGTGGCGACAAAATTCGCCAGGAACGAGCCCAGGATAAGAACGAATACCGCCGCAAGTATATTCGGCACGTATTCCGCAAACCTGGATATAAGATCCGATGCCATCTTGAGATTAAGCGCATCCAGCGTAGTGGCTATCGCTACGAGGATAATGAGCCAGTAGACTATACCGCCGATAAGCTCGGAGAGGGATAATCTTACATCACCCTGCGCCAGCACATTGGCAATACCGGCTTTTTCGCTCGCCATGTCCAGGCGGACAGCCTTTAGGACTCTCACCACAATAGCTTCGATAAGCTTGGCCAGCAGCCAACCTACTACCAGTATGACGATAGCTCCCACTATGGCCGGGATATAACTCCATATCTTAATGGCCATGGCTTTAATGGGATCCATCACCACCACATTCAAACTCTCCATGCAGCACCTCCCTTTTTATCCCGGTTTAATCCTCTATATTATGATCTATGTGAGGATAAAAACCAGGGTATTGGTAATATTCTACCATATAATCCCATTTTTGCAAGGGGTGGGCAAACTTTTTATCCTTAACCGCACTTTGAGTAGCCGCATGAATTACAGACCATGCAACCTTCAACATGCCATAGGGCGCTTCCGCAATCCGGGCAGACCCCAACTATATCGCCTTTCTTGCCGTTGCCGGATTTCCTGGCGCCGGCGGATGGCGATGCCTGGTCTTCTATGGCTACTTTGGTCTTTTCGAGGACACTTACCAGGCCCTTGGCTTTCTCGGCGCCGCGCAGCCTTCGCTCGAGCACACGCGCGATAGCGTCGGAACACGAGAATATCCTGCCGCCCTTTTCCCAGCTGGGCGACGGGCAGCGTATACCGCGAATCTGCTCTATGATAGCTGTAGCCTCTATCCCGCTGCGCAGAGCGAGCGATACGAGCCTCCCCAGCGCCTCGAGCTGGCTCATGGCGCATCCGCCGGCCTTGCCCATCGACATGAAGACCTCAAAAGGCAGGCCTTTTTCGTCCACATTGATGGTGACATAGAGATTACCGCAACCAGTGGCTATCTTTGTAGTAGTGCCAACAGTGACATTCGGGCGCGGCCTTGGTATGATCTTTACCGGCACAGCCTCTTTCAGCTCCGCATCTTCCTTAACAGCGCCTTTCTCATCGGAAGGCTTGCTCAATACCTGCTCGGCCCTGGAATTATCGCGGTAGATTGTAACGCCCTTGCATCCGGTTTCGTAAGCAAGCATATATATCTTGCGGACATCTTCAGTGGTGGCCTCCTGCGGAAGATTGACCGTCTTCGAAACCGCGTTATTCGTATATTTCTGGAATGCCGCCTGCATCTTTATGTGCCAATCGGCCGATATATCATGCGCTGTCACAAAGAGCTTCTGTACATCCTCCGGCACCTCAGGTATCCCGTGAGCGCTGCCTTTCTGCGCTATCAGGTTCATCAATTCGGGCTTATAGAAGTCTCCCTTTTCGGCTACTTCCCTGAAGTAAGGATGGACCTCCACCATCTTCACATTATCCATGATATTTCTGATATACGAGATGGCGAATATCGGCTCTATGCCGCTGGAACAGTTGGCGATAATAGAAATCGTTCCGGTCGGAGCTATTGTAGTGAGCGTGGCATTCCTTAACGGTTTCGCGCCTTTCGTATTATAAATGCTTCCCTTATAATTGGGGAATGCCCCTCTCTCCCTTGCCAGTTCCTGGCTCGCGGCTTTAGCGCGTTCGAACACAAACTTCATCAATTTTTCCGCAAGTTGTATCGCGTCCCCGGAATTGTAACTGACCCCCAGCATAAACAGCATATCGGCAAAACCCATGACTCCGAGCCCGATCTTACGATTCGACTTCGTCGTCTCATCTATCCTTTTAAGGGGATAGGCATTCATATCTATCACATTGTCAAGAAAGTGAACCGCTTTCTCCACTGTATCGCCGAGCTTGTTCCAGTCTATGGATCCCGCATTCACCATGTTGGCGAGATTTATTGAGCCGAGGTTACAGCTCTCATACGGCAGAAGCGGCTGCTCGCCGCAGGGATTCGTAGATTCTATCTGGCCGGCTTTCGGGGTAGGATTATCGCGGTTCATCCTGTCGATAAATATTATACCGGGCTCGCCGTTCTTCCATGCCATCTTTATTATAAGGTCCCATACCTCTTTGGCATTATATTTTCCAACGGGTTTCTTCGTTCGCGGGTCTATAAGGTCGTATTCTTCATTTTTTAGCGCTTTGTTAATGAAGTCTTCGGTAACGGCAACGGAGATATTGAAATTAGTGATCTCTTTATCATTCTCCTTGCAGGTGATAAACTCGAGGATATCCGGATGGTCCACCCTCAGGATGCCCATATTGGCGCCGCGTCGGGTGCCGCCCTGTTTCACGGCCTGGGTAGCCGCGTTGAAGACCTTCATAAAGGAGACCGGGCCGCTCGATATTCCGCCCGTAGATCTTACCGGAAAGTTCTTGCCCCGCAGACGCGAAAAACTGAAACCTGTGCCGCCACCCGATTTATGTATGAGTGCCGTATCCTTTATCGTCTCGAATATCGACTCCATTGAATCGTCTATTGACAGGACAAAACAAGCGGATAACTGCTGGAGTTCGCGCCCCGCATTCATCAATGTGGGAGAATTGGGCAAAAAGTCGAGATTTGCCATCATTCCAAAAAACTCGCTTTCCGTCTTTGCAATGTCCTGGGCCGAGGCTCCGTATTTCGCGTCAGCCGACGCTATGTTCTTAGCTACCCGCCTGAAGAGGTCCTCCGGAGTCTCCAGCGGCTTTCCGTCATCATCTTTTTTAAGGTACCTTTTTTCGAGAACTTTCATCGCGTTCTCGGACAACTTCACGTTCGCTCCCGATCTCTTTGCCATCTCTTCCATTTCCCTCCCGAGTTCATGACCTTATTTAAAAAAACCGTTAGGATGTTAACACGGGCATTAGTGGAAGTCAAGAAAAAACACTACAAATTGTGTAAATAAAATTTATGAACGCTATTAGTAGTGTTTTCCGTCGGAGATACTATCTGCGGTTATTGCTGTTAACGGCGGGCGCCGATAACTTTTTATTTCTTCTCTTCTCTCTTTGCCGCGGCCTCATCTTTTATTTCGCTCAGTGCCGCTATCACGGATATCGCGCCGGCGAATATCATAATCGCGGGAATCATGCCTTTAAGGAGGATGACAAAATCGGACCACCAGTTCAGAAGTCCCACGATACCGGCCAGCATCACGATCGATCCAGCGACCACGCCTGCGTATCTTCCCATGCACTCCTCCCGGATTTATGTTGAAAGTATAACACAGAACCCGGCCCGCGGCAAGTTTATTTGGTAATACTCACCGCATCCACGGCACCTGCATCCTGTTGATTGCCGTCTTTTTCAGTTCATCCATGCCAGGACCGCACAAATCCGCCGCTTTCTCATAACACTTTTTTGCCATAACGCGGTCCTTTAGCTTGAATACATATACATCACCCATGCGAATATAAGCGATCGCTACGGCCTCCGGTGAGCGGGTGATCATCCCGATCTTCTTATATATAGAAATGGCTTTCTCCGGATCACCCGTAACGCTGTACACGGTGGCAAGATTAATATAACCGTCGACATAGAACGGGTCGAGCTTCAGGGCCAGTTCAAACCGCTCTCTGGCGTCATCATACCTCTTTAAGTTCGCATATGCCACTCCGAGGGAACTAAGGGCTTCGAGATTGTGAGGCCTTATCTTAAGGGCATCCGTGAGAATCCTCACGGCATCCTCATTCCTTCCCAGCTGCAGATAACAGAATCCCAGGATGCTTTTCGGCGCGAAGAAGCTGTCGGACAGCGTTATTGACTTCTCGAGCGGTTTTATCGCCTCTTCGTAACGTTCCTGCGTCGAATATGCCACGCCCAGCGACATAAGCGCCCACGGATTGAGCGGATCTATCCTGAGCATCGATTCCGACAATGCCTCCGACGACTTCCAATCCTCATTACGCGCCATGGTCCTCGCGGAATAAAACAGTATAAGCATCGCCGCCAGGATGACGGAGGCCCTCCTGAATAGGACGCCCCGCCGCGGCGCATGCACCTGGGCGATCCTCTCCAGCAGGATAGCGACAAGGATATAGAAGCCCACGGACGGCAGGTACAGGAACCTCTCCGCCATAAGGGCCCTGAGCGGCACTATGTTCGATACAGGCAGGAGCGTTATAAAGAATATGCATATGGCGAAGGAGACGCGCCTGGATATCCTGAAGACAAAAGGCACCGCGGCCATAACGGCAATAAGAAAAAATATAGACAGCAATACTTTTGTTATTGTTATGGAATCGTATATCGTCGTTACGTAAAATGCGCATAGTTTGAAAGGAGCTATCAATAATTTGACATAATCCGCCATGACCACCGTCATGGTGAGAAATGTATGGTATGGGCTTCCTCCCCACCATCCTATCTGGCTTATCCTGTTTATGACCAGGAATCTTATGATCACGAATAGCGCGGCCATCAGAAAATACGGAGCCAGCCTGGTCAACCTGCTCTTTATACTCTCCTTGCCGCCAAAATGAATATCGTAAGCTAAAAGAAGTAGCGGCAGGCTGACAGCCATCTCTTTCGAGAAGAGCGCGGCAAAAAAGAACGCGAGCGAAAGCGCGGGAAGCGCCTTCCCGGTTTTACCGGAATTCAACGCATACGTTATGAATGCCAGAAGATAAAACAACAGGAACAGGATGCTTGAACGGCCGGATATCCACGAGACGACCTCTGTCTGCACCGGATGGCATACAAAGAATGCGCTTGCGAGAAACGCAACGAAGATATTGCCCAATATCAGCCGTAAAAGGATAAATAGCAGAATGGCATTTAATGCATGGAGGAGAACATTTTCGAGATGATAACCGAATGTATTGAGCCGCCACAGATGATAATCGACCGCGTAAGATGCCGCGGTCACCGGCCGGTAGACATCATGAGACAGTTCCGCGAAGGCTACAGCGGTCGGGCTGACAAAGAATGACGGTATGTTTGCAAGGCTCTTGATGTGGATATTCTTAACTATAAAATATCCATCATCTGATATGAAACTTCCGCCGAGAGAATTGGAATAGATTATTACGGCAAGAAAGAAGAGGCAAATCCCGGCCTTTATTGTCCCAATCCCGCCCAGCGGCGGGGTGCGGAGCGCCTCTTTATCGGCTATCCAGGAATTCAGCATAACTTATAAGACCTATGTGTTTTTCATCCGCACGTTTTTTTACCCGCCGGCTCGTCAGGGCAAACAGCTCTTCCTCGCAATTTTTATGAAAGGTATACTTCTCCACCACTTCGGGCCCGATGAACCCGGGATGGCATACAAGTTCTGTGGTTCCTTCATTAAGGTTATCGATGATATTGAGCAGAACTTTCTCCGTAATGGCACCAGAATCGAGAAACCCCAGAAAGTGGCCTGGCGAGATCTTCCCCGAAGCCCCGATCATGCGGCCTGTCCTGCCTTCGAAATACGAAAGAACTGCGCGCTTGTATAATGTCCTGAATCCGGCTCTCCTGTAAGAGCGGTCGGCATGAGGATACCTTACTGCCGAGATGCCGCGCTCCTTCGCGAGTTTGAGCAGGACTCCAAGAAGCGCCGGGATCATGTGTATATGTTCATGCGTAGAAAGGTTGGTAACCCTGATGCCTGTAGCTATAGCCTTATCCAGCTGCGCCCTCCATTCAAGATATACCTCATCGAGGCTTATTCCGCCTGAGATAAATCTCAGGATAAATCGGGCGTGCCCTTTATGGAAATTGCCGGCGGCATCCGTGAGGGAACGCACGCCGGAAGGGGATGATACGCATCTCGTTTCCGTGAGCGCGAGATGCGCTCCCGCCTCATCCAGCCCGATGTCCCGCGCGAGTCTCAACGCATCGTCAAACGCCTCTCCGCTCGGAAGGAAATTGACAGAGGTTACAATACCTTCTTCGAGGGAGCGTACTATCCCCTCGTTAACGCTCTTCGTCAGTCCGAAGTCGTCGGCGGCTACTATCAGCTGTTTCATCACATCCATTTTGTTAATCTGTACGCGAACATGTCCAGAAAGGTGCGAAAAATTACGCTTGGGCGCGATATGGTAGATGAGCCCCTGGATCGCTGTTCAAATACCAGGCCGTACTGTTTTATGGAAAATCCCCGCCTGACGGCCTCGGCGAATATCTCAACGTCTATAAACGGACTCATCGACCGGAGCCTGAGGCCTTCCAGCACCTCTCTCTTGTAGATTTTCAGGCCCGAATTTATATCCTTCAGATGAAGGCCGAATAGAAACTGGACCAGAAAATTATATACCTTCGACATTACCACGCGTTTTGGGTTCGCGTCCTTTATTCCCAGGCTGTAAGCGGTCACTATATCCGCGCCGTCAAGCAGCCGGATCGCGTTACATATATCTTCTTCCCTGGCGGGAAAATCCGAGTCTGTATATACCACGACATCTTTTGTGGAAGCCATCAGGCCCGCGTTGAGCGCGCCGCCAAATTTCGTATTGACACCCAGCCTGATCAGTTTTACATGGCGGTCCTTCAGGGTGATCCGCTCGACTATATCAGCGCTGCCGTCGGTAGAGGCATCGTCGGCGATCATGATCTCGTAGTCGGCGGAGATCTCTCCGGCGAGAACACCCGCGCGGCGGATCGTCTCGGCAATGTTCTCGGCCTCGTTGAACATGGGAAATACGAACGACACGCTCTTCGGGTTCATCTCTTAAGGCCTCTCCCTTTTCAGAATATACTCACCGCCGGAAGGCATTCTGTTCGTAACGATGGCGCGCTTTCCGATCTTATATACCATATACGAAGGCTCGACATAATCCTTGTTGATCACAGGGTCGTATAGCTGTTTATGGTTCTTCTCTTTCATGACGGCCCATACCCTCTCTTTCGATCCCAAGAGCTGCACCATGTGATGGTGCCTGTCTATATCCGCCGGGAATATGCCGGTATAATAGGCAAGCCCCGCCAGATGATTGCTCTCGCAGCCGAGCTTTTCTCCCGGTTTCATATAGACGATAAGTTTTTCGGCGATCTCTTTGCTTGTTTCGTAGCGTTCGATGTCGGGCAGGAGGAATACGCTTACTGGATACAGGAAGAGTATCATGGCATATGCTATAAGCATGAATGCCGCGATAAATTTTCCGGCCCGGAACGCCGCCAAAGACAGAATCGCGCCGAATGCTATGAATAATCCGGAAATAATGACTCCGCGCGTTATCGACGGAAAATCGGCCTTGGCGTATGCCGCGCCGCCGATCCATCCGAAGAGCATTATGAATATCAGGAGGTAGAACGAAATCCTGACGCCTTTCGCCACAGAGGTTGAAGTCCCGCCGCCGGCAAAGTCCGCCAGTAGGACACCCGCTATAACCGCAAGCGAAATAAAGCACGGGAATATGTAGGTCGGGAGCTTCGTGCTGGAGATAGTAAAGAAGCCGAATATGACCGCGAACCAGGCGAGGAGGAATATCGGCCCTGCTTTGCCCTCCCCGGATCCGCCGCGGCGCCGGGACCGAATCTTCCGGAATATGTGCCAGAATCCGACGGGCAGGAAGACGCTCCACGGGAACATCCCGCCGAACATTACGGGAATATTGTAATAAAACTGCGATCCTATCTTATGCTCCGACACGAGGAACCGGTTAACATTATGGAAACCGAAAAATCCGTCGATAAAAGCCTTGCCGTGCAATTTATAGATCGCCGCGTACCAGGGCGCCGCTACCGCGATAAATATGAGCGCCGACTGCCACCACGGAACCCTTTTTAGCGCCTTCAGGTCTCCGGCCAGTAAAAGCGACAGGATCGCCGCGAAACCGAAGAGCGCCGGGTAAATTGGCCCCTTTGTAAGCGTAACGAGAGCTATCGTCAGCGATGACAGGAGGTAAAAATACCCCTTCTTTTTGATGTAGCCGCAAAGGAAGAACAGCGCGGAAAGCAGCAGCAGGACAAATAAAACCATATCGGTGATGCAGGCTCTCGACAGTATGACGTACTCGATATTGGTCGCGAGAATAAGCGCGGAAAGAAAGCCGGCGGTCCTGTTAAACAGCAGGCTTCCGAGAAAAAAGACAGCTATCACGCCAATAGTGCCGAAAATGGCCGACGGCAGGCGCGCCGAGAACTCGTTTACCCCGAAGGCCTTAAACGACGCTTCGACAAGCCAGTAGAAGAGTATCGGCTTCTCGAACTGTGGCTTGCCGTAAAGGTACGGCGTTATCCACTCGTTCCTGAGCGTCATCTCCTTTGCGGTCTGGGCATAGAATGTCTCATCGGGATCCGTCAGGGCGAGCTTGCCCAACTGGAAGAAGAAGATGTACCCGCAGAGAAGCACAAGGGCGGTAACTACAATGGTGGTATTCTTAAGAAGCTTTTCCATATAATTTACATAAGATTACTATAAAAGGCAGGTCGCGTCAACCCAAAACCCCTATATCCAGTCCGCCCTTGTATCCTAAGGGGACAGGTCTGAAGCTAAAAATGGGGACGGGTCTGAAGCTAATTTTGAAAACGTCCCTGAGTCCTCTATATACTGCATGCTAAAAAGAGCGAGCGACCTTTCCGAGTGGAAATTCCTCGCAGGGGAATTTCCACGTCCCCGCGAAGTACCCGGGCCACAGGGCAGAGCTGGAGGATATTTTTGCGCCTGATTATTTCTGCAGTGATTCGGAGAGTTCGCGAAGGACCTCAAAGACCCTGCGGGCGACGGGCTCATCGAGCGAGCCGACTCCGCAGCTTGGAGTGACTATTGAGGATACTCTATCCGCGGGGATGCCCTTTTCCGACAGCATCTTCATGCCTTCGGAGAATTTCCTGACTAGCGATGCGGCGGACTCCTTCGCTATGGCGTCGGAAGCTGTCGGCACTATCCCCCACGCGATTGTCGAACCTCTTTCGAGGAATTTCTTGATATCCGGGCCGTACAACAAGAACTCTTTCGTGAAAGCATAGGAATCGAAGTTCAATATATCCAGATCCCTCTTCAAAAGCAGCGGCCAGTCCGTATTGCCGCAGCAATGTAGCCCGGCGATTGCCCCCTCTTCCTTAATCGCCGCAATGACTTCATCGAGCTTGGCGAATGCGTCGTCAATATCGATATTCACGTAACTCGAGCCTATCGATACGAGGTACGGCTCGTCGATGAATATTATAACCGACGGAAAAAGCTTCTTCAGCTCACGCGCCTGCCATCTTACTTTCATGCAGAGGACCTTGGTAAGAACCTCGAACGTATCCTTATCATACATTATAGACCGCTTATTTTCGTTGGTGACCGTGAGCGCGAAACTGATGGGGCCGGTCGTATGCCCTTTTACGCATTTGATATTTCCCGCCGAGCCGTTGAAGCGTTCCATGAAGGCATATAACCCTTCCGCGTGGCTCCTGGAGATCTTAAAATACTCGATGTCATTTTCGAGATACCTGGTATAGGCGCCTTCGAGCTCGGCCGCGGCCCTGGCAGTATCTATGTGGATGGTCTTCTTTGAATCATTTACGACAAGCCCCGGCAGGCCTTCCGAATACTGGACATACATGCTCTCTTTGAACGACCTGCGGGGAAGCTGCGGCCAGAACGGGATCGTCTTCAGGTTATCGAATACGGCGGACAGCGCCGCAGCGGTATCGTGGAACGGAAGGCTGCCTATGCCCGTAGCGTCATAAGTGAACTTCATCTTCATTAAACCCTCCAATTGCTCAGGCGTTTTATGCGTTTCAGCATGTTGGGGTGAGTACTCATCAGTTCCATGCACTTATCGCCGAGGCTTAGGCGAACCTCTTTGCCCTGCAGCGCGAGCATCTCAGAGTCGGATATGGTCCCGCTTTTGTCAAGATCGAGTTCGCGCAGGTCCTTCAGCTCCCTGACAGACCGCGACGGATCGTTGGCAAAAAAAGCCTTCATGCCTTCCACGTCTTTTATCGCTTCTTTGGGCATCCTCGCCGATCCATAGACTAACTTATAGAGGGCCGAGGCCAAATCCGCCGGACGATTACCGAGATCGACCGACCCTTTATCCGCGAAATATTCCCTTATCCTTGAGGCGTATAATACAAGAAGATTGGTTAAAAAATAAAATGCGAATGCCATGAGTCCTATTAACGCCGTATTTGCGCCGGAGGACCTGCCGCGCCTGTTAAAAAAGAGGAACTGCCAGGCTATTCTATACAGGATCATTGGTATCACCGAAAGCAGCGTAATCGTCAATACATCCCTGTTCTTGATATGGCTCATCTCGTGGCCCAGAACAGCCTTAAGCTCATTCTCATCCAGAAGGTTCATTATACCGGATGTAACACAGATCCTGCCATCCTTTATCGACCTTCCGAATGCAAAAGCATTGGGCACGGAAACTTGCGCAATACCTATCTTCGGCACAGTAATTCCGGCTTTCGCCGCCAGTTCTTTTATCATGCGGTGCAGCTGGGGATACTCATTATCACCGACATATTTTACGCGCATCGACCACTCGACTATCTTCGGCCCTATCATATACTGTATAAGCATCATAACGAGGGCGGCGATTAAGTAAAAACTGAAATTGCTAACGCCAAGATACGACCCTATCATTGCTATGACCGCGTAAATTATCGCGAATAATAGCGCCGTAAGCAGCATCATCCTTAAACGCAGATAAAACATATGGCATCCTCTCTTTTACGCTTATAAAATTACCCCAAACCCCCATAACACCATTAACTGTCAACTGTCAACCGTTAACTACCGTCTATCTAAGCCTGTATAAACACTTCCCTTGCCGCAAGGGCGGCGGCACCCAGTACGACGGCATTATCTCCGAGCGAACTCGGCACTATCCTGGCGGCATTTACCGGCTCCTCGAACGCAAACTTCCTGACAGCCGCTTTCAGGGAATCGAGAAATATGTCTCCTGCCCTTTCCAGCCCGCCGCCTATGATGACGACTCCGGGATTGAAGAAGTTGATAAAATAAGAGACCCTGACACCCAGGTTTCTGCCGGCTATCCGGACTATCTCCGCGGCAACCTTATCGCCCTTCTTCGCCGAGTCGATAACATTATCCATTGTTATCGACTCCGCTTTACCTTTGGCCATCCCCAGGATTTCGGTGGCGACATTCTTCGCTATTGCCTTTTTGGCCTCGGCAACAACTCCCAGGTCGACTCCCCACGGCCTCAGGAAAACAAATTCCTTCTGGTAGGACTTCTCATCCGCCTGCGGCGCCTCGAATACTATCTGGGTTTCTCCCGCGCAGCCGCTGGAACCTATATATACCTCCCCGTGCACTATCATGCCGCATCCCACGTCCGAATAGATGTACAGAAGATTCTCGGCATCCGCGGCGGGATTCAATGTCTTTTCGCCGAAGGCTCCGCATGAAGCGTCATTGCCTATAAATACCGGAATATTAAATTTCTGCCCTATCGCCGCCGTGACTTTAGGCAGGCTGACTTTAGTCCTGCCTCTAGCCGGGTCCGTATCACGGATCGTTCCCGAATAATAATCCACTATGCCCGAGACACCCATGCCTATACATCTGATATTCTTGCGGTCCACCTTCGACTTGTCGATAACATCGTTTATAACCGTAACTGCCGTGGGGATCACTTCCTCCATATTAACGGCGGGTCGCGGGACCTTTACCTGCGCCAGCGGTTTCACTTTAAGGTCCGATATGATGGCGGTGATCATGTCGGGGCCGACATCCACACCCACCACATAACCGCTCCTGGCATTAAGCTCGAGAAGCTCCGGGCGCCTGCCGCCCGAAGATATATCAAGGCCCACCTCGAGCACCATCTTCTTCTCGATATAATAATCGAGGTAATTAGTGACCGTTACTATATTGTATCCGAGCGTGCGGGATATTTCGGCTTTGGATATGGGGCTGCGCCTGCGGATGATCTCAAGGATTGCAAGGTTCTTGCGCTCCCTATCCTGCAAAATATGGTATGTGAACATGCCTTCCGATCTTACAGCCATCTCGATCTTCTCGCTTTCGATACATATATGTCTTTCAGGAAGATGGCGGCTCCGGAACTATTGCCGACCGTAAGGCTGCCGAATTCAAATCTGATCGTTACTATGTTGACAAGGTCCACCGCTTTCTTTACAGGCCTGAAATTGACTTTGTAAAGCTGCCATTCATCGGTAAGCTTCGTGGACAGGTCATGCTCCATCCTGTAGGTCCTATGGTCAAGATCTTCTATCACTATGCCGAGACATTCTCCGCCGGACATCCCACGCGCCACAAATTTCAAGTCGAGCTTGCTTAAATCTATAGGCTCTTTTAAGTTAATGGTAAAATTTCCCCAACCACTGCCCCTGGAATTGGAGAGAAGGACGCAATCATCAGCTGTCCTCGATCCGGCTTTTGCGTCACCGGTAAACCTGGTATCTTTAATTATGTCATTGTTGGAAGTTATGCCTTTTATCAGAAAGACGCCCTTCTCCTTCCTATTATCAAAATCTATCCTGCCTCCTTCGATCATTATCGAAGGCATCTCGCCCAATACCCGAATCTTGATATCAAATGTTATCTTTGTAAAAAAGGCTACGAGAGCCAGTATCGAAGCGACGATAGCTACGGACCAGGCGAGCCTCTGGGTATTTTTCTTCCTGATATATGCTTTCTCCGACGTCCTGAGATAAGTGCGCGCTATCTCGTCGTTAAGGGCGGACTGAAGGCTCCTCGAGCCCGGTATCTTCTTCTTTTTTATTTCCCTGCTATCGCTTGTCATAGTTGGCATAATAATCCGGTTTGCGGCTATCCTTTCATCCCTGTAAGTTTTATACCTTCGACAAAGAACCTCTGGTTAAAGAGAAAGACTATAATAACGGGAACCATCGTTATAAGCGAACCCGCCATAAGCAGCCCCCAATCCGGCTGCGCGTACTGGTAAAGCTCCTGGAAATACGCCAGGCCCACCGGCAGGGTCCTCTTCTCTATGGAGTTGGTAACCAGAAGCGGCCACATGAAGCTCACCCAGTTACCGAGCGAGACAAATATCGTAAGCGTCGCGAGCGCGGTGTGCGAAAGCGGCATTATTACCCGCCAGAATATGCCCCAGAGGCTGCATCCGTCGATCTTGGCGGCGTCTTCCAGGTCCCGTGGTATCGTCATGAAAAATTGCCTCAGCAGGAAGGTGCCGTATGCGGAGAATATCGCCGGTATTATCAGGGCCTTATACGTATCGATCCAGCCGAATGAGCGCATGAGCGCGAATACCGGTATCATCGTGACTGAGCCGGGTATCATCATGGTAGCCAGATAAGCAAAGAATATCTTATCGCGGCCGGGAAATCTCAGGCGGGCAAAAGCATACGCCGCGCTGGCGCTCGTTATAACCTGTCCGAAAGTAACGCATACCACTACGAAGATGCTGTTCAGGTAGAAACGGGCAAAGGGCACCACCTTCCAGACATCAATATAATTTTTCCAATAGATGGGATCAGGCAGCCATTTGACTTCGGTTATATTAAAAATAAATACTGAAGCATATGACTTCAAAGACGTTGAGAGCATCCAGAGAAACGGAAGTATCATCGTCACGCCGCCTATCACAAGAAGAGTATATATGGCGCATTTTTTTAATATGCTTCGCGTCCTCTTGCCCATTCCCTTCCTGACTTCATCCGCCGCGTATTCCACAAAACTCTCCCGTTAAAAATATCAATAATGCGAATACTGTACCAGCTTCCCGCCGAATCTCCAGTTAAATACGGTTGCCGTAAAGACTATGACAAATACGAACCATGCTATGGCCGCGGCATATCCGACATGCTGCCAGCTATAAAGATGATTATATATGAGATACTCCAGAGTCGTGGTCGACCTGTCCGGCCCTCCACCGGTCATTATATAGGCCTGCATGAAGCCTCCCTGAAAGCCGCCGATTACTGCCATGACGAATACGAAGAAGGTAGTGGGGCTTATCATGGGCCATGTAATATTCCAGAACTTGTTCCAGCTGCTCGCGCCGTCCATATCCGCCGCCTCGTAAAGTTCGCGGGGCACTCCCTGCAGGGCGGCCATGAAGAGTATCATGTTATATCCGCCGAGCATTATCCATAGCCCCATAAGCATGAGCGAGGGTTTGGCCCAGGCTACTGAAGTAAGCCACGGTATCCTTTTAAGCGGAAGTGACAGAAGATCCCCGGCCCCGATGATCATATTGTTGACCAGGCCAAAATCATAGTTATATATCCATGCCCATAGGAGGCATATAGCCACACCATTCGTTATCGTGGGAAGAAAGAAAACGGCTCTGAAAAAATTGATCAACCGTACCTTTTGGTTCATGATAAGCGCAAGCGCGAGAGAAGCCATTATCTCAACGGGGATTATCAGCATAAGAAATAAAGTATTGCCCACGCACTTCCAGAAGAGAGGGTCATTCGCGGTAAAGATGCCTGATTCCGTATGAAAACCGAGAAGGTCAATGAAGTTTTTAATCCCTATGAATTTGGCCGGGGAAAGCATATCCCATCTCACAAAACTCAATACAAGCGAAAGGGCAACAGGAACAAGGGTAAATATAAGAAATCCTATAAGATTCGGCAACAGAAAGAGATATCCCGCGATAGCCTCTTTTTCAGATCCCTTTATATCCACTTAAGATTATCCTATTTTATCCTTGCGGCAAGTCCAGGGTTTTACAATGTGTATAATAATAAGGCAAAAAAATATAGGTTAATAATAGCATATTTATTCAAAAAAATCTTCAATTTTAAGCAGTTCTTCCGCATTCTTTGCAATCGGGTCATTATGAAACCTCTTGCGGATCGCGCCGTCATTCAAGTAATTGTTAAGCGCTATAAAACTCATCGCCTGGTCAAGGCATAGATAGGCAGTAGCTGCCTTGCCTGTTGCGACAGTTATGGCATCATAAAATCCGTATTCACCGTAACATTCATACTTATCAAGCATCACCCTGAGATTCTCTATACTCTCTTTAGGCGTAAATTCGAGCGCAAGAAACGAAGCGTGAGGCGTAATAACACCATCTTTATATCCTTTTG
The DNA here is from genome assembly GCA_016935115.1 of Candidatus Omnitrophota bacterium. Classification (GTDB taxonomy): domain Bacteria; phylum Omnitrophota; class Gorgyraeia; order 2-01-FULL-45-10; family 2-01-FULL-45-10; genus CAIMPC01. The sequence continues at coordinate 16,954 of JAFGRN010000021.1, forward strand.
TTCCGAGTACTTTTACTCCGTATTCCGAATACCCTCCCTCCGGCACGCTGGATGGAGACATGCCGAATGCCGGATATTTTAATTTTTCCAGGGCATACTTAACCTGTATTATCGCATGCGCCCGGTCATTCGCTCCAAGCCCTTTAGGGGCGAGAGATTTCTCTTCCATTATAAGCGTAGGCATCAATGCCTCGAACATGCTTCCTCCCCAGCTCGGCACAAACTTCGTGCCTTCATACTCATAGTAACCGCCAAAGAACTTAAAACCGAGGCATGTCTTCTCTTTCCTGTCTATCGGCATCTGGGTCTGCCAATCCCACGAAGCGGGAAACGTGCGCGCCATCGCGAACCAATGCTCCTTGGGCACATCGCCCTTACCTATAGCAATATAACTTGCCGCCCTGGGCTCTGTATACAAAACACCATACTGATATTCGGAATAGTAATTGATGTTGGTATAGTAGCCATGATACATATGCCCTTCTACCGGATCATAAAATAAAGAGAAGTCCATGGGGCCAAGCAGCTTGTCGCACTTCTGTCCCAACTCTTCAGGAAACGCATTCTTCGCGACAATGATCCCGGCGGCAAGCCATCCGCTGTCGACAAATGATATAAAATTGCTCGTCCTCTGAAATATTGTCACATCATAATAATTGTAAGGAAACCCTTTGTACTTCTCCAGGATATCAATCGAGTCAAGCGTAGCATCCATGCGCCTGACAGCATCCTCTCTGGTAATAAAACCCAGATCATACGCCGAGACTACACACATAAGATATACGCCTATATTAGTTATATTGGTATAATCTCCGACGCGTGTCTCTTTCGATATAGTGCATGCCTCTCCGAACCGGATATTATCGATCGGAAGGGCATATTCCATATCCACCAGTTTGTCAAAATACTTCCAGGTATCCCTGGCCAGTTCCATCAGAAACTCACGGTCATCTTCTGGAAATATCTTCTTCACAAAAACTTCCTTCGGAAAGCCGTGCAGCCTGGCGGCGAGAAATCTGGCGAACTCCTCAGGGTTGGATTCTTTATCGGTCTTCTTCTTCCTGTGAGGGACTATGTCAGTTATCTTTGGCCCGGGCATCCATGTCTTGATAAACGCGAAATCATCGAAATAGAGGGTGCCTGCCGAATTATCGACGCGTTTTTTTTCGAAACTTATTACGAACTCCTTCAGATCATGCCAATCAAGTATGCCATTCATTACCGGAAGCGGTATGGAGATCTTCTGCCACTTTCCGGTGACACCTTTCACGACATAGCTGGCCTGTATGGATTCGTCTTTCCCATCGGCATCCTTCTGGGTCTTTTTGAATTCTATCTTAAAGAGAGTGGTAAAGCCCGATTTTTCATCGCCCTTTACCCAAAATTCAAAATGATCGTACGATGACGCGTCGAGATTACCAAGCGGTATCCAGAAACCGTTGGCAGAATCGGGTGGTGATTTTACGTTGTATTCCAGCTTAAGAGCCGCGCCGCTGTCACCGCGACGGGTCACCTTGTCGATAGCCGCGGCGATTGATTGGCCCATATCATCGGGATATTTCTCCCATGTTCCACATTCGCCGCCGAAATTATTTACCAGCTCTCCTTTGCTGAAATCGGCAATGGTTTCCGTGGGAATTCCCTGAGGAATACCGCGATTATTAGCCAGGCCGTCTTTTACCGAACATCCGGCGCCGGCGAGCATAGCCAACACCAGGACGGCGTATAATAGTACGGCTCTCTGTATCTTCACAATAACTCCCTGACCTGTCCAGTCATTGCGAGGAGGCTACAACCTCACTCTTGCCGACGCGGCAATCTATTTCTTGAACGGACTCTTACTCAGATCTCTCTCGACACTGAGGATTTTTATAGAGCCTCTCGGCTTCTTAAGGTCGGCGGGCAAAATCATCTTATTGCCGGCCAGAGAGGCTCCTACTATGCCTTCCATCGCCTGTCGCAGCATCCATCCGGCAGCGCCGGTATACCCATGCCAGATCATTCTGCCCGGCTCAAAGTTGGTCAGAACATCCGCGGCCTGTTTATTGGGCTGTCCTCCATAAATCTCGATCTCTCCGGCACTCATGTGGGCGAGTGGCGATATCTTTGACCATAGTCTATAGGCGACCAAACGGTATTCATCCGCCTTGGTCCGCTTGCCTTGTTTCTCAAATTCTTCGGCAAGAATACGCGCCGCCCTCACGAGCCACTGCACACCATGGCAATACATGCCGTTCTCACGTACACCTTCCGGATATTTACTGCTGCGGCCAAGGTAGGGTTTTGTATCTTCCCTTAGAGCCGGCCATCCCAGAAGTATGGCATTATCTTTTTCAAGGATCTTAAGTGCCGTATCGAATATAACAGACCCTCGCTCGAAGTTGATCCCGGATATAACAGCCCATGACGCGGTCAGGGCGTCTATCTCCCAGACTCCGCTGCCGGCTATCCCTATCTCTGTACCATCATCATGTATGGCACGCAGGTATCTGTCGTTTCGCCACGTCTTCTCTATGGCATCCTTCAAAGCATTCATTCTTTTCGCGTAATAGTCCCTGCGCGCGGCGCCGTCTTTTTTCTCTATGATGCCCAGCATCTCTTTCAATATATAGTAGAGGAAAAATCCCAGCCAGACGCTCTCGCCGCGGCCTTCAGAACCTATCTCGTCGAGCCCGTCATTCCAGTCTCCTGTCTGAATAAGAGGCAGGCCATTTTTGCCCATGCGGTCGTTAAGAAGAAGATCTATGGACCTCATACAATGCCGGTATACAGTATCCGACCTTGTTGTCCTGTGATATAGATGCCCCCATCCCTGCTTATTCTTCGGAAGCTTCGCAAACGGGAACTCCGACTCCATGTAAGGCGTCATCACATCCAGGATGGAGTAATCGCCAGTGATTCTTACATATTCAGCCACCCCCCATGACAACCATACAGGGTTATCAGAGGCATGCGAGCGGCATGAGAACGCGGCCCGCCCGTCTGTGAGGGTGAAAAACCAGTGGAATACATCCCCCTCCACGAACTGCTGGGAGGCAGCCAGTATGACCTGCTTGCGGGCAAGCGCCGGGTCGACCCATGCCATGTTGATCGTATCCTGCAGCTGATCCCTGAAGCCGTAAGCGCCGCTTGTCTGGTAAAATCCCCGGCGAGCCCAGATCCTCTCAGCCAGAGCCTGATACTTTAGCCAGTTCTGGTAACGGTCAAACTCAGGCTGGTCCGTACGTACCTTTACCGTATCCATCAGGCCAAGCCACCACTTGCGCGTCTCTTTCAAAGACTCTTCGGCCCTGGTGACATCCCTGTACTTATTTATGATCCCGACGGCTTTCTTTTTATCGTCAGCCTGTCCGAGAATTATCACTATTTTGTTTTCGCCATGCGCTGGAATATCCATCGTTCCCAACATACCTGCTATCTGGGCCGTATCGGTAAGCTGCGCCGCATCAGGCATCGCTTTCTCTACCATGTATGGCCGCGCCGGGCCGCGGCCGAGCCCAAAAAATCGTCCGCGGCGTGTTTCCGTGCCCTCTGCCAGTATCGACATTGAGACAAATGCGGGCCCTGAGCGGAATATATTACGCGGATTCTCATAGAACAACGCGTTCAAATTCTTGCAATAACGCCCTCCCAGCGGGCCCGATCTCTCGGGCATGAAACCCAGCACCATCTGGAAATACGGGGCCACTCTCATCTGTCTTGGATAGTCGGCATTATTAACTACCTTTAATATATATACTCCTGTCGTATCTTCCGGAGGAACGAATACGGTCAATTCTGTTGAAACGGTACCCTTCGTCATCCGGAATATGGCGCTGCCATCCACGCTAAATTCAGATTCATATTTTGCGGATTTGTCATTGAGCGGATGGAATGTGGGAGAATACCACTCATCCCGGGAACTGTCATAGAGATAGATCGCTTCCGATGGTATTTCTCTGGTCACCGTGTCGGCCCAGTCCGGCGTAAGACGGTTCTGCTGCGAATTGCCGTTGCATGATGTATGGAGTCCGCGGTTAGTGACCATCACCGAATGTATCGAGTTTGATACCGCATGGTCGATAGGACGCGGCGTATACGGAGTATGCACTATGAGGCTGTTGCCGTCCTTTGAAAATGTTGAGTAAGGCTTGGATGTACCGGCAGGGATTTCGCCATGGCCGATTAGAAGCGGGCGCTTCTTCTTCTCCGGAGCAGGTGTAGTGGGCGCCTTAGGCTTCAGGTGCTTCTTTACAAGGTCGAGAGCCTTTTCTTTATTCTTGGCAAAGCCTATCATGAGACGCACCTTAACGGATCCGCCTGCTGCTACAGGAGTATCTATCAGCAGACTGCCTATCGGGTCAAAAGTAGGATAGCCGGCAGTATCTATGGGGGGCAGGAAGTCCAGATTCTCCAATATCCGTGGCGACCAGATGCTCCTGGCGCGCCCGATAAAGTCCACCCGGGCGCTCTGAAATCCCTCGGCAGGCGCATCAGATGCGAGGATACCCATAGACTTGGTCGCCTTCTGCCATGAAAGTACAGTATTGAGGCCTCTCACATATTCCATCTCCGGATAAAGCCTTGAGTACTGTGTATGGAACCTGTCATGTATGCCGCCATTCAATACCCATTCCAGATATGGAACTATCTTTAACCGGCGCTGCTTGCCAGACAGGTCCTCAAGTGTTATCTCCCATATCTCGGCCGTAGAATCCTGGTCGGGAAGGAGTATCTCTATGGTGGTCCTGACATCATTGGCCGCGTTCATTACCTTGATAGAATCGTCAGATCTCTTAACATACGAAGGCGCAAATTTCTCTGTCGGGAAGTTGCCTATTACCGGCCATGCGCGCGCTGCGCCTGCCGGAGGTTCGGCCGCGTCAACTACAAAGAGTATCCTGCCGCACGGGTCGATCGTATCATATGAGCGCCTCGTAACATCCGCTTCTTTGGCTATAACTTCGCTATAGGCGTCGCTATTCTCCTTCATCGTGATTTTATACTCCCTATTAGAGAGTTCATAACTCGCTATGCGGCGCCTGCGGGCGCGCCTGCCAAAAGCGCGAAGGCCGAATGATATGGCCGTACACGCAATTATTGCCGCGGCAATAACCGCCAAGAGCCAGATGACCGGCAGCGACTGTATCATGCCGGCCAGCCCCTTATCCGCCGACGCATTCTGTATTGCCTGCGATGTGTTCCATACCTGTTCCCATTCTTTGCCGCGCGGGATATAAAATGGGATAAGAAGCGGCGCCCATGTAGTGAAACGCTTGACGCCTTCCGGTATGTACCGCTGGGCCGAAGCGGAGCCTATGAAACGGCCTATCCTCTCGTCGAGCGCATCCATTCCGATAAAACTGAGGTTAACCAAAGAAGCCACGCGCAGTCCCATGTGATCCATCCATATCAGAACGCGGAACCAGTCAAATGCAAGGATCCATATAAAGACCTGCATGCTCCAGGCTCTAAAACCCTCCGGAGTCATCGTTATATTGTTAAATATGGCAAATACCGTACGGATAGCGCCGTCCTGGTTATACCATGTCGGATCCGGCATCATTCGCAGGAATGTGAATATGATAGGCGACATCCAGAGGCCCCATCGGAGAACATATATCATGTGCTCAACTAGTTGGGCAAAACCTGCTCTCGAAAAGAAGAATTTTATCGGCGTCGTATCCTTCTCGAAGAAAGACTGCAAAAACACCTTGTTTATCGCGAAGAGCCATGCCGCTATCGACCAGTTTATTACCCCGGCTAAAGATTCGGTGAATAGGAGCTTTACCCCGCCTGTGTAACTGCCCAGGTCTATGCGGCCCCACTTATTAACGAACGGATAGGTAATATAATCGGTAGCGGAAAGCCCGGAGCTTACATATAGCTTGAATTTCTCTATTACTACCGGTACCTGCCGCGAATCGAGATAGAATGCCAGAGCCGAGCCTACAAACGCTCCCAGGCATGAGTCAACAAAGTAGAGCCTCCACGACTGGATCTTGCCGCGTTTCTGAATGGCATATATGACATCCCTTAGGAAACTTATGCCGCCAGAAGCGATAACGCCCATGCATAATCCGAATAGAATCCGGTCAGGCATCCCGTTTTTAAACATGTTGCAGGTGATCATTATGGCAAAGGCCAGGCCGGCTATTGCGCCCCTGGCGCACAGGGTCAGATCCTTATAGCTGTACTGCAGGCGCTCGAAGAACCTTATACTGCCGTCAAAACTCTCTATTATGGTCTTAAAGAACGGAAAGAGCGCCGCGCCGAGAAGTATACCCATTAAGATCGGTATGGCGCACATCACTTTCTGAGATACAGGAGCTGTAAGGGTCATGCTGAACACATAAAGTATGGCTACGAGAATACCGCTGTAGGCCATCCCTTTCTTTGTGCCTGCATTCACATGCTTCGCAATCGTCTCGGTGGACGGCGCGATCTTCTTTCCGGCATCCAGAAGCGCACCGGTAATAAGATAAACCTCGCCCCAGAGCCCGGCGAACGAAAGCATAGAAGTCAGAATACTCGACAGAGCCCTGAACCCCGCCGGCAGCTTGGCGATAAATACGTTCGAACCGAAATTAGCAATGACCGGAGCCACAACCACTCCCAGCGATACCAGGAACATGTAGAGATGCGCCTTCCATCCCTTTATAACCCTGTCCTTTGTCGCCAGGCTTATGGCATTCATGGTGATCTCATTAAATACGATCATCACTATAGCGCGGCCTATCAATTCCACTATGTCGGGCCAGTAGACGCTCATGCCGAGCGTTAAACCATTGCCGAGCGCCCTCAGGGCCGCCACATTCTCCAAGAGAAGCAGCCAGTTAAACAGAAACGGCGCGCCCGCAATGATCACTCCGGATATGGCGCTTATATGTTTATCCGAAGAAGCGAGTGATCTGGCGTTCGCGGCATGGTATACGACAAAGGCAAGAGCGGCTATGGTATTGCTGAAGGTAAGCATCTGTACCCATGATGAAGGAGGCTGCAGAAGTCCCATCCCGCTGGAGGCCGCCGCAAGCATCCCCGAGATTACCACATTCCAAAAGATTTCGGACACCGTAAGATGCGCGCCGGTGATATTAAACTTCAGGAGCTCAGGTATCGCCACCCCGATGATTGCCACGCACAGAAAACCAAAAGTAAGCCCTGTTTCGAGCGGATTCATCGCTCCCGATGAATGGATATATAGCGCCGCGCCTATTATCGCAACAGCGACAATACCATATAGCAGGTCTCTGGGTAATTTTATTCCCGGAATCTTCGCGGAAAACTTACCGAGTAGAGCGGCAATTAACGCTAATATGATACCTAAGAAAAGAACAAGTCCTGCCTTAACGGCCGGCATATATTTCTGCAGGGGGCTGAGCTTATAAAAATTGAGGTCAAAATAGAGAGCCCCCTCAAGACGTTTATTGCTGTCCATAGGGCTTACCACAAACACGACTTCGGTGAGCTTACCTATCCTCTCCCAGTCAACCGATGCCTGTACATAACTCCATTCCGGACCGAGCCTCATAGGCACTGCCTGCACAGCCCTGTCCCCCTTCACTTCGAGCTTAACCGTAACTTCCTTCAATTCCACAGCGCTCTGAGGTTTGACACCCGCCCTTACTGCGTCAACCATGCCGGCCTGGAACTTTGAGGGATAATTCTTGGTCCAAAGACCTACTATCGCGCCCGGGAATATAGTATAGTCAAACTTCAGGACCTCTTTACCCGCTGACTCTTCCATCTCCGAATTCACGCCGGCTATAGCGGGCCCCATATTGAACATGCCGTTCTCTTCTGCTTCCAGAATACTGAATCCGGTAGGGTCATCTATTATCTTACCGCGTTCTACGGCAGCGAAGGAGGAAGCGATCAGCATTGCCATAAATATAACCGTCATTGCGAGGAGACCGACATGTCCCGAGCGAAGCCGAGGGAAGGCCGACGCGGCAATCTTGCCTTTAGATTGCTTCAAGCGCTTCGCGCTTTCGCAATGACGAGGATGGATTTTATCCCGCAGCAAGCGCAATGACAAAACAGAACTTCTCATAATAATAACTCCTGTATTTATTTAGGATTACTATTTCACTATGATCGTAATGTTTACGTCTTTCTGGATATCTTTCCTGACGCCTTTATTCGGAACGCGTACCAGCCCGAAATCATCAACCTTAACCGACATCTTATAAACACCGGGCTCATTCGGTGCCTGCCAGGTCTTTGTCTCGGACTCATTATCATCGGTAAACTTTCCGTCTTCACTGGCCCAGTGCAGGAAAAGGAGATCTTTCTCCGTTTCTTCCCGCAGCATCTTGGGAAGCCTTGAGGGGTCTTCTTTATCCAGCTGGTATTCATTAAACCTGTCTTCATCGACAATGCCCTGAAGAGCCATCTGCAATTTCGCACCCTTGGGGGCCTCAATTGTAATAGTTCCGTCATCGGCAGTGGTCATCGGAGCCAGTTCCGACCCGATAGTTACAGTTACCTTAACATCTGTAGGCTGATATACATCCCATACTTTATACGTTTCGGTCGAATCACTTCCAAAGGTCGGGGCAGCATCATTATCCTTAATATTCTTTATGTCATCGCGGATCATCTTGGAGGTATGCGCATACATGCTGTTGGGCTCTATCTTCTTCAGTTCATCTTCGGCCGTTTCATAATTCTTGGCTGTATAATAAAGCATGGCTATAAGAACGCGCACATAGTCTCCCGCTCCCTGCCTGTAGTATTTGCTCATCAGCCCCCTGAGGTTCTCGATCGCTTTATCGCGCGGCAGGTTCTCATAATAGACCTTTGCGAGCATCTCAAATGCCTTATCGAACCAGACGCTGTTTTTATACTTCTCAAGAAAGCCTTCCAGCTGCGATATGGACCTGACATGATCTTTCATATTATAGTAGGTCATCGCCAGTTTATAGCTGCCGTAATCCGACGGCGGCAGGTCACCATACTTTTCTATATATGATTCATAATACTTCCTGGCATCCTTAAATTTTCCCGCATCATAATATTTCTCGCCGATCTCCATCACCTTGGCGGCCATCTCCTCTTTATTATAATATGCGGGCGCGGCGGCGATATACTGCTCATAAAGCGCGGATGCTTCTTTCATGCTGTTCTGTAAAAAATGGTGGTCGGCTGATTTCATAATCTCATCTACGACTTCCTGCGCTTCTTTCGGATCGACCTTTGAAGCATAGAGCAACCTGATCTTTATAGCCTGCTTATCAAGCCCCATATCGTTAAGGTCTTCTGAGACCCTGGCAAGCTCTTCCCTGCAGATCTTCCGGTCATCATTATATTTGGAGATCTGGAGGGCAACGGCATCGAGCATGGCATCCGCTTTCTGGGGCTGCAGTTTCTCCCTGAATACTATAAATTTTAATACATTATTATCTATCACAAGGCTCTTGGATTGTGTCATGGCAGGAACTTTATCAAGGTGTTCTATTGCCTCGGCAAAGTACTTATCGTTTACCGACATATAGAGCCTGCCGGCTTCTATCTCATTACTCTTGGACAGACATGAAAGCTGGTCCAACCGGGCTTTCGCTATGGCATAATTAAGATAGTCTTTATTATTAAATTCCGGCTTCTGCAAAGCGGCATTGCCTTCGGCAACAAACTTGTCATAATTTTCGAAGGCGCAACAGTCCGAGAAGGAATCGGCTATGAGTTTACGCAGAGCGGCGTCCTCCCTAAGGCCATCAATCTGCGAAATAATACTGTTAAATTTAGCTGGAGGAGAAACCCTTTTCTCGGCCCCTGTGACCGAAGCTTCTTCCGCCTGCGTAAACGCGGCAGCGGAATACGCTAAAAATATACAAACCAGAATCGCGGCCAATATCGTTTTCTGTCTATCCATAATATATCACCCTTTCTTATTGGTGAAGCCCGCTTTTATCAAAGCGTCTCTTATATGCCTGTTACTCATGAAATTTTTCCATATAAATCCCGTACGAAAATTCTCAACAGGTATCAATATCATCCCCACGCCTATGCCATAGTAAGTATTGGCATACCAGCTAAGGTCGCGATTGAAAGAATCCTTGAGCCCGTACTGGCCCCAGAGCCGGGGATATGTCACATACATGTATTTCAGCGCGGAGATGGAAAGATACGGCGTAAAGACTATTGATCCCGCCGGTCCGGTCGGAGATACTGTGCCGTCATACTGCGGCTCTCCGCTGCCCATAGGAGGAACGCCGAAGTGCATGATATATCCGCCGGGCCGCGCCATGGATGTTATGCCCCAGCTGTTCGGGCCGTAACCCTTGAATTTATCGGAATTATCGATGCAGAACTGCCTGTTGGCCAGCGTGGCATTGGTAGAGTTTTCAAACCAGTCGACTCCCTTGCCGTCAACTAAATCGCGAAGGTCGAACCACAGATGGGCATATTGATATGAAAAAAGCGCGCCGTGCCATGTATAGATGAACGGCTTGCCGTTCTCGTAAGGGCCGGATTGCCTGTTCCAGGCGTAAAATACCTTGGGATCTACGGGATGCGTCGGGGAGCCTATCGCGAGAAGGCAGACAAGTATCGTCTCGTCCGTGTAAAAATCCCAGTATGACTCGAGGAATCCCCTCTCGGGGGACCAGCCCATGGAAAAATTATTAAACCATGGCCCTGGCTCCTGCTCCAGGAACTTTTCCCACTCAACGGCCCTATATATCTCCTCGGCTTTTTGCTTCACTTCTCCGCTGAAATACTCTCCGGCAGTTAGGGCGCCGCAGACGAGTATAGCAGTATCAACCGTGGATATTTCGCTCTTTCCGGCGCGTTTTGCCGTATGTTTATTGAGAAAATGATAGAAGAATCCAAAGCGTCCCTCGGCCAAAGATTCTTCCTCGCCGGCGCGAGGAAGGAATGTATTGAGCGCCAGAAGCGCCCTACGCCTTGCCTCAGCCTTGTCCAGCCAGCCTCTCTCAGTCCCTATACACAATGCGGCAAGACCTAACCCGGTTGCCGCTATGCTGGCATCACCACCACCGGAGGTATCGGCAAAGAGGCCTGTCTCGGCATCCTGATGGTCATTGAAAAAATCGAATGCTTTCCTCTCTATCAGATTCAGAAATTCATCATCGGTTATCGGCTGAACACCGCAATCAATAAGTATCTCCGTGGCTTTATCATCGCCCCATATATTTGTGGCAACGGCCCTGACCTGGTAACTTAAAAGTTCTCTCGTATTATCAGGTTCCCAGTTTATCTTATGGACAGTCCCTTCCACATCGTAATCTGCGCCTATGGTCCTCCAGCTGTTACCGCGATCTACGGAGTATTCGAATCTGACACTCTCGAGGGAAGGATTCTGATAAAAACTCTCTGTTGTTATTTCGAGTATATTATCGCCTTTAAATGCGGGACAATGTTTGGCGTCGATGCCGTTAACCTTGAAAGATTCTTCATCCGGCGCTTTCAGGTCCTTGCCGTCCTCCCCCGCGGAAGAGAGAACCGACTCCGGCCTGTTCCCGAACATTATGTCATCTATATAGACTACGCTCTTCTTATTGCCGGCCTTGTTCTCGAATACAATAACCAGTTCCGACATCTTAGACCAGTCCGTTATCTTGCTAAAAACCTTGAGCGGTATGACAACCTTACTCCATTCCTTGCTGACTATCCCGCCCCTGATATATGCGTTCACATAAACGTAGCTGTTAATATCCTGGCCATATGTAAAGATACCGTCGCCATTAACATCCTGGTGCAGTTCTACCTTGATATCGCTTATCTCCTGCGAACCCTTAATCCAAAAAGACAGGTAGTTATAATCTTTCAGGTCGAGTGATTCCGTAGAACCGCTCTTCCCCGGCACTTCTTTACCCAGCTTTATCCAATAAAATGTAAACTCTCCCAGCCTTTCCACATCATAATCGAGTGTTACCGCATAGCCGGTATTGCCTTTTACATAGCCTTCATCCTGTATCACTGCTGCATAGAGCGTTCCGGGCTTGTTTTCATCACCGCCTGAAAGGCCGCCGAGATTTGTGTATAGAGAACCTTCGTTATAATTCGCCAATGATATCGGCTTGATGAATTTAATGGGCTTCTGCGGAAGGTCCTGGGTAAAACCGGTATTACATATAGAGGTAGTGCAGATTATAAAAAAAATTGCGGCAAATGCTCTTCTCATGGCCGGAATCCTTATTCGGACGGGATGGGCGCAAATCAATGCGCCCATCCGTCCATACTGATCTTATTTATTCTTTGTGAATCTGATATCGTCGATGTAAATAACGCCCTTCTTATTGGACGCTATCCTGTCTTCGAAAACGATGACAAGTTCCGACAGGTTGGAGAAATCGGTTATCCCTTTGAAATCCTTAAGAGGAATAACGATATCCTGCCATGCATCGGTGATATTTGTGACATAATAGCGGCCGACCTGTTTCGACGCGTTCTTCAGTTCAACCTTGAAGACGGTCGTATAACCGATCTTGCCGTCACCCTTCACCCACAGGGCCAGGTTATCATAGCTGGATGCATCAAAATTCTGCAAGAACATCCAGAAACCATTATAAGCGGGATTCTTCGAATCTACCGAATAATCGAGCTTCATTGCGAAGCCGGTAGTACCGCGCCTGTTGACGGTATCGAAAGATTCACTGCATCCCTGGGTAAAATCGGTGGGATCCTTGCTCCACGCTCCGAAGTCACCGCCGATATTATTCGGCTTTTCTCCGGTATTGAAATCGGCGATCAGAAACTCATTGCCGGCAGCAGCCTTCACATCAGCCGCGCCGGAAACGCCGGCCATTACAACCATCGCCATGGCCACAAACATCACGGCAAAGAACATTCTCTTCACCATAACTTCCTCCTTTCATTTTTTCTACCCGGAGTATACTATATTCGCGATTAAAATGCGGTTAGAAGAAGATTAAATATTTCTAATCTACAATATTGGAAGGAGAACGGTAAAAGTGGTGCCGCGGGACGGGGCGCTATCTACCTTTATGGCGCCGCTATGGGAATCTATTACTGACTTTACTATGCTCAGGCCCAGGCCAAAACCCTGCTCCGTCCTGGACTTATCAATCCTGTAAAATCGGTCGAATATATGGTCTGCCTGGTCTTTCGACATGCCTATTCCATTATCCGTAATGGTAACACTTGCTGATCCGGAGGTCCTGCCTATGGTTATCGTAACCCTGCCGCCGGAACCGGTATATTTTATCGCATTGTCGAGAAGATTCACAAATAATTGTTTCAACTGCTGTTCATCGCCTTTTATCGTCATGCCGGCATTTTGCACCAGGCTCAATTCCACATTTTTGGCCTCGGCCAGCTTCTTTACCCTGTTAACCGTACCCTGCACCAGCAGATTAAGGTCTATTTCGCGCCTTTCCTGTATTATCTTTCTCGCCTCTATACTCGCGAGCATAAGCAGGTTATCTGCAAGATGTATTATCTTATTAACCTCTTCAAGGCTGGATTTAAGGATCGTCTCATACTCTTCCTGCGAACGCATCTTCTTTAAGACCACCTCAAATTCGCCTTTAAGTATGGTGAGCGGCGTCTTGAGATCGTGTGAAAGATCCTCAAACAGGCGGCGCTGGGAAGTAAAAGCATAATCAAGCCGCGCCAGCATGTCATTGAACGTATCGGCAAGCCTGTCGATCTCGTCCCGGGTGCCGGGAAGCTTAAGCTTGAGTTTCATATTTTCCGCGGTAATAGTATGTATCGTGCTGATGATGGTATTGACGGGGCGAAGCGTCATCGTAGCCAGAAGCGTACCCATTATGCCTGTAAGCAGCACTGTGACCGGAAATAGGATAACTATGGCGAGCCTGAGGGTATCGAGCGTGGTCTGTATTGAAGTTAGCGGGCTCGCTACCTGGACAACATATTCGACCTGATTATTTTGTATGGCCGGAGTTACAAATATCCTGAACTTTATTACCTTCGTCGTGGGAAATGATGGCGAAAGCGTGCTGAAGAGGCTTTTTCCGTCGAGCACGGTCATAAAGCTCTCTTCGGATATACTTGCTATCCCCTGCGTATTTTTTGACGATGCGACGACTGTGCCATTTGGGTCATATATCTGGACAATAATATCGAGAAGCTTCGGGTCTTTGGACTTTTCCTGTACCCATCTCTGGGCTATCGTGGCAAAATTAATACTACCCTGGGATTCATCGATCCTCGCCCCGTACCGATTCGGGCCGAGCCTCTCCGCTTCCCAGTATGTGCCTATGGCATGTACTATGCCCTCTGCCTTGGAACGCAGGAGGGTATCCATATTCTCATGAAGGCTACGTCCCACATAATGGAAGAGAACGGCGCTGAATATGGAGAGTGTCAACGCAAGGATCGCCATGTAGGCAATGGTCATCTTGAAGCGTATGGATTTGTAGAACATGCGACTCTCCAGCTATGTGATAACAGACGCTGTCATTGCAAGGAGGCCGAAACCTCACTCTTGCCGACGAAGCAATCTATGCTTTAGATTGCTTCGCTCATTTCATTCGCTCGCAATGACAACATTTTACTCTTCCTTCAGTACATATCCCCTGCCGCGTACGGTGTGGATAAGCTTAACTTTAGACTCAAAATCTATCTTATTGCGCAGGTAATTTATATAAACATCTATGACGTTCGTAAACGTGTCAAAATCTATGTCCCAGACATGCTCGGATATCATGGTGCGGGTTACTATGGCGCCTTCATTACGCATGAGGTATTCGAGAAGAGAATATTCTTTTGTGGTCAATTCTATCTCTTTGCCCGCGCGCGTAACCTTATGCGTCGGAAGATCAATCTCGAGATCCGCCACCTTAAGCTTGGTCGGCGCTTTCGCGTCCTTCTTCCTTAATATAGCGCGTATCCTGGCCAGAAGCTCCTCAAAAGCGAAAGGTTTCGTAAGATAATCATCGGCTCCCGCGTCCAGGCCCTTTACCTTGTCTTTTACGGTATCCTTCGCGGTCAACATGATCACAGGCGCTATTACTTTCTCTTCTTTGAGTTTTTTGCAAAGCTTGAGCCCGTCTATCTTGGGTATCATAAGGTCAAGCAGGATCAGGTCATAGTCATTGGTCTTTGCCATAAATAGGCCCTGCTCGCCGTCATAAGCCACATCGGCGGCATAGCCTTCTTCTTTAAGGCCGCGCCTTATGAAATCCGCTATCTTCTTTTCGTCTTCTACTATAAGTATCCTCATTATCCCATCACAACCTTTACTTTATGCATCCTATTATCACCCGGATCCTTTATAATTGGTAACTTTATCTTCTTGCCATCCAGGTAAATATCTTTAACGCCTTTCTGCACATGATCGGGGTTATCCACCTCTATAATATATTCAGCCGAACCGTAACGCCTCTTCATTGTAAATCCGTTCCAGCGGCGCGGAATACACGGGTCTATCAATAGCCCCTCATATGTGGGCCTCACCCCCAGGATCCAGTTGGTCGATACCCTGTAAAGCCATGCGCCTGAACCGGTATACCATGTCCAGGCTCCGCAACCATAGTCGGCTGACTGAGGGCCATTAGTATTGCCGGACGTGACATAGGGCTCTGCCTTATATAGATCCGGATCCATTCCTCTTTTAGGCGGTGAAAAACTCGAATACATCTTATAAGCGATGTCGCCCCTGCCCAGACAGCACTCGGCAAGCACCGCCCAGCAGGCTGAGTGGGTATAGACGGCTCCATTCTCCCTGACGCCCGCGGCATATCTGGTAATATAGCCGATATTCTCGTCGGGAACGGTAAATCCTGGCGCGATGAGCAGCGGCCCGTACGGGCCGCACAGGCGCTTCTCTACCGACTCCATAGATTTAATTTTTCTTTCCGGCGTCGAAACGTCATTGATAATGCCCCAGGACTGCGTCATAAGATAGATCTTGCCCTCTTTGCATTTCTTCGAGCCGACCAATTTACCGTCATCCCTCGTCGCGGCTATGTACCATTCGCTATCCCAGCCGTATTTATTTATCGCTTTCTTTAACTCTGCCGCTCTAGCTATGTATCTCTTCGCGCGGGGCCTGTCTTTCTTACGTTCAACTATAGGCGCAAACCTGAGCAAAATCCCGTAAAGGAACTGGCCGAGCCATATCGATTCTCCTTTCCAGTTCGTCCCTATCATATTAAAACCGTCGTTCCAGTCGCCGGCGCCGATGAGCGGCAATCCGCGCCTGGACCAGCGCGATAGGACTTTATCGATCGCCCGTAAGCAGTGCTGGTAGACGGTCCCTGTACCGCCGTCAAGATACGACACCTTTATATCGAGAATCTTAAAATCTTTAGTCTCTTCCAGATAACTTAAGAGTATGTAGGCCAGCCACAGCAGGTTATCTGTCATATCGGTGATGGCGCCGAATGTGGAGAGCTGATGCCACCAATGATGCACAGTACCGTCTTTG
This sequence comes from Candidatus Omnitrophota bacterium, assembly GCA_016935115.1. Classification (GTDB taxonomy): domain Bacteria; phylum Omnitrophota; class Gorgyraeia; order 2-01-FULL-45-10; family 2-01-FULL-45-10; genus CAIMPC01. Next base: position 33,314 of record JAFGRN010000021.1, read on the forward strand.
AACTGGTGAGCGGCATTCATGAGGATCTGTTTTTTGCAGAGCTCGGGAGCTATGGGCAGGAATACCTGGCTGTCCTGCAGCTGGTCCCTGAATCCATAGCCGCCCGAAGATTGGTAATAGGCGCTCTTGGCCCAGATCCTGCCGGAAATGGCCTGGTATTTCAGCCATGTATTCGTCATGAAGTTGAAAGCGTCGTCCGGAGTCCTGACTTCCATGCCGGACAGGAGATCGTTCCAGAATTTTTTTGTCTTCTCAAGCGACCTGTCCGTCTCCGCGACACTATGGTATTTCCTTATCCAGCCCTCGGCTTTTTTGCTATCGCCGTAATAACCTATGGTGTAGACGAGCGTCTTCTCCTGGCCGGGCTTAAGGTCCACATCATTATGCAAGCTGGATATGGAATCATACCAGTCTCCGACGGTATTTGTAAGCTTCCCGTTTTTAACTGCTAAAGGATCCCGCAGGTTCCCGTACATCCCAAGAAAACGTTCTTTATCACCCTCGAATGAAACGGGCTTTTCGCTGACACTATTAAAACCGCTTATCGGATAGTCGAAAGATCCCGACGAGATATATTTAGGGACGAGTTGTTTGCGTTTCGCGGCATAGAGCGTATTTGTGATTTTATTGAACCGGGTACCGATGAATGTCTTCTGAAATTCGCGGTGAGTGTCATCGGAATTACCGAGGCACCATTCGAAATAGGTAAATAAGCTTATCCTTCTGGCGGAGTTTCCCTCATTCTTCAGCGTAACTTTCCAGACTTCGAGATTTTCCTTGGGGGGAATAAATACAGTGGCGGAAGATCTGATGCCACGGAACTTCGATGTAAATGTGGTATAACCTATGCCATGGCGCACTTCATAAAGGTCAAATTTGGCGCAAACGGGTTTCCATGTAAGAGACCAGGCTTCGCCGGAATCCCTGTCTTTTATGAATATATACCTGCCCCATTCATCTTTGATTAGATCCTGCATCCAGCGGGTAATCCGGGCAAGGTTGGAATTCCCCCACCAGCTCGACCCGCCGCCGGTCTGGGAGATGGTCATGCCGTAATCGCTGTTAGATATTATATTTATCCATGGCCGCGGGGTATCCGGCCTCGTGATGACGTACTCTTTACCGTCGTCGGTGAAGTACCCGTATTTGGTGCGGAACTTTGCCATCTCTTTCGCGGTCCTTCCGCTACTGCCTCTTAAGGAGATTATTCACCTTGTTGATAAACGCGGCGACCGCGGCCCATGCTGTCTTCTTATTGCTGAACAACAGGTCAAGCTCGGGGATTATATACATCTCCTTCGCTTCCCTCCAGGCAGGAGAGAACGGGTCATATATAACATACTTCATCGCGCGATCGAGCATCTTCTTATTATAAGGCACCTTGCCGTCATCAGCCCAGTACTTTGACATTGCTATCGACATCATCGCGGGTTGAGCAAGCCCTGTCTCGGCGAGCTTCATCTGGGCATTCTTCCCGGAAAGCGCTTTCACGACTTCGAACGCCTCTTTCGGATATTTCGTCTCTTTTAATACGCAGTAACCCGAACCGCCTGTACCGAAACCGCGCTTGCCGGAAGGGCCTTTTGGGAACATCACCACATCCCATTCAAAGTCCTGTATCTTACGCAGGCCGGGCGTTTCCCAGATGCCGGAAGAGAACATGGCAAGCCTGCCCGTCATAAACATGCCCTGTACTCCCATAGCAAGATTTGTCATGGTAGTGGCGGAAGGCTGGACCTTATGCTTATTTATGAGGTCCGAATAGAACTGCAGGCCTTCTACGGAATTTTTGGTATTTAAAATACATTCCGTGGGATTCTTCACATTATCGACAAGGCTGCCGCCGAAAGCATAGACAAAGTTCATCCAGGCCCAGGCATAAAAACCGTACTGGGTAACGCGCCCATCCTTATCGGACTTTGTCAGCTTCTGGGCTTTTTCCAGCATATCATTAATATCCCATTCATCAGTCGGATATGGGATCTTCGCTTCATCGAACATCTTTTTATTATAATAGACACATGCAAATGGCGCGGTGTCGCGCGGCACAGCATACAGCTTGCCGTCAACAGTAAAGCGGTCTATGATCTGCGGATAAAAATCTTTAAGGTTAAATTCCGGATCCGCCGTAACATACGGTGTAAGGTCGAGAAGGACATTCTTAGACTGGAATGTCACAAAGAGGTCTACTTCGGTGCATATGATATCGGGGGCGGATCTTCCCGCTATACGGGTTAGGAGTTTATCTACATAACCGCGGTAAGGAGTATGCTCCAGTTTTACCAGTATATCCGGATGGGACTTCTTCCATTCATCGATTATTCCGGCGATTATATTGACTTCGTCTGGAGCGCCCCAAAATGCTACTTTGATCTCCGTTGGCAACCCGTTATTGGGAAAGGCTTTCTGCGCTTCGGATTGGCCGGGCGCGCATCCGGCAGCATACAATGATAAAAAAAGAAAAAATGTTAAAAATATCGCGGAGGCCCTGCCGGACTTCATTTATCCTCCCTTTATCCTACATGAAGAAGTAACACTTGAAATAGATCGTCGAGAGGAAATCATCGATATTGTAGAATCCGTTCCCTCTCCACCCCACGTCCACCCTGATTATTCCTGGAGCGTAATACTCCAGGCCCGCCAGTATCCCGATATTGTCGAAACTGCACATATCGACTCCGACGGAGAGATCGGCTCCGGCCTGAACCCAAAGTTTGTCATATATCCTCGCCTGGGCCCTGTTCTCCCATACGATAGCTTTAGCAGTGACATCAAATGGTGCCGGCCAGGGCGCAACAAAACCAGCGGGGACAACCCACATAGCATTATCTATTGAGCGTGTATGGTCATACAGGTACTTCAGCATTGTATATGCGCTTAAGTTCTTACTGAAATCATGTCCTACCCTTGCCCATATCTCATATTTTTCGAAAGTATTACTGGAAGGCGAATATATATCCAGGGAGTAGCTAAAACGTCCTGTATAGCTTGTCTTCATATCTTTCGACTTCATCCTGAGCTCACCCGCTATGAGGTAGTGGTCCGGCTCACTAGCCCACATGCATCTATCATGCTCACCTTTAAAATATTCTCCCTGAGCGAATAATTCGAGTCTGGGATTCGGAGATAGCGACTGATTTACATAGTATGTGCACCTGAACTCATCGCCTGATGTAAAGTCCCATCTGTCGTCCAATTCCTTGACATTTATGGTCGAATACCTGAAGCCGACGTTGGACGTGTATAGCCAGTCTATCGGCTCCATCTTTGCCATAGTTATGATCAGTATATCATTCTGCAGCCATCTTGAAACTTTGCTATCAGGAAATTTCGGATCATATTCATTATATACATCGCGGTAATCGAGAGTATACTTTATCTGTCCCTTTATGAGGCTGGAGGACTCTTTCGGGTCACTTATCGTAACCTCTGTGCCGTAAGCCCTGACGAAGAGCGGCTTGACAAGGCTTCTGTAAGAACACGGCTCAAAATCGATCTCTCTCCAGTTAGGATTTATATCGCTGTAGATATGCCGCATCTCCTTGAACATTATCATATAAGAGTCGACCGGCTTCGGTTCCTGGTATATCTCCACTCTCTGGCCGAATCCTACCGCGGGGCTCGGCAGTATCTTTGGCGGGATCTTTACACCGGCAAACTGTTCATAGGCTACTTCGACGCCTATCCTGTTAGGATCTATCTTTTTGAGCTGATATATCTGCTCGGGAACTTCTATCGCCGGAAGCGCCAATTTCGGATCATTGGGATTATCCAGTGTAATCTCTTCCTTGGAATACGGCGCCGGGGCGGATGAAACGCCTGAAGCTTGATCAGAAGCAGGCAGGGTACCGGAATCCTCTGCTGCTGACACATTTGATGCGGCCGATTGAGGAGTGTTCTGGGCAATAGCAAAATTAGTTACGATAAAGGCATGGAATAGTGGAATCGCGAAAATAACAATGAATATACGCACTTTCCGGGCTCTTGGCATTATCTCCTCCAATATTTTAAGTCTGCTTTATTTTATAAAGAAAGAATTGGTTATATTATAACAATATTATCATAAGGAAGGTTTTTGTCAAGGCTGTTTTTGAATAGCCGGCTTTTCTCTTGTCATACATAGGTCTATCCATCTATTTACAAATTCTATGCCCATGAATTTCTCCCATATAAGCCCGGAGCGATAGTTCTCGATCATAAGAAGGCTTGCCCCTAAACTTATTCCAAGATGTTCATCTGCCCACCACTTCCTGTCCAGATTAAAAGCATCTTTAAATCCATACCTGCCGTACAAAAAACTCCCATAATTCTCGTAAAGGTATTTCAGGCCTTTCAGCGACTCCTGCCAATCAAAAACAAACGAACTCGCCATGCCGCACGGTGCTATGGTACCATCATTTAGGGCTTCACCAGGTTTTGCGCCGTAACTTTTATATCCATCGGGGCCTATGCAGGCGGTAAGGCCCCATGAATTTTCCCCGTAAGTACTATATACGGAGGATTCATCGATACAAAATTGGCGGTTAGCTTTCGTGGCATTCACGGAGTTTTCAAAATAATTTATATCACCGTCATATATATTACGGAAATCTATCCATACGTGTGAATATTGATAGGTGAATAGGCTGCCTGTGGAGCAGTATACCAACTTATAGTCCTTATAAGTACCGACGGGACGCTTCCATGCCAACCATGCCTCTTTAGATATGGGATATGTGGGCGATCCTATAGCCAGCGCATAAAGTATTATTGCTTCATTGTATGAATCCCAATAATACCATAGGAATCCGGATTCCGGTTTCCACCCCATACACATAACAGGTCTTCCATTCATCATCCAGGGCCACTCTACGCGCCTATATAATTCCTGCGCGATTGAGTCAATTTCAGTGCCTTTAAAGTATTCGCCGGCAAAGAGGGCGCCTGCTAAAAAGAGTGCTGTATCTATGGATGATAGCTCGGAACTCCATGTGCGGGAACCTGTACGCATATCAAGGAAGTGATAGAAAAAACCGTGTTCATTAGGAACATTGTCGCGGAAAGTTTTAAGCGTTTTTAACACGCGTTCATAAGCTTTATCGTAATCGATCCAACCGCGCGAGTTACCGATACACATGGCGGCAAGACCGAAACCTACTGCCGCCACACTGCATGGCGCGCCCGGACGCGAACTGTCCTTTATTAGCCCGTTCCTGGGATTTGCCTCTTCGGCAAAGTACAGGATGCTGTCATATTCTATCTTATCCAGAAATTCTTCGTCGGATGCCTTCATTTCCTGTATTGGTAGTGCCATCAGCATAAGTGCAAATGAAAGCGTCAGGCAGGTTATTCGGTTCTTCATGTCTTATACTTTAGAAGTACCCCGTCTATCTCCTTCACCAGCTTTCTCATCTTATCACAGTCCTCTGCGCTTATCAACCCCTCGGCTTCATTTATCCTTTTTACAAGAGCTGAATCGGCCGCTTTTATCCTGGCAAAATCTGCCTGGAGGGAATCGACCATATTCTCCAGCATAATTGCCGTCTCTTTCATCTCATCACCTTTCCGAACCCTGAAGCTTACGGAAAGATCGCCGTCACGGATAGCCTCAGCGGAACGCTCTATCCTGTACATCGGTCCGGCTATTTTGTGTGAAATGAATATCCCTGCTATAAATATCAAAGCGGCAAGTATGATCAGTTTCGGCAGAAGTGAACGGTTCACCGCTTTGAGTGCGCCGCGCAGAGATCCTTTTTGCTGGGCACTTAATAGCTCTGCCTCCCTGAATATCTTATCAAGGCGATAGTCGCCTTTTTTATACCTGGCGTCTTCATATGCGGCGATCCGCTGGGCATTCTCCAGATTCTGCGACATTCTGAAGACCGAGAAATTCTCGATTATGGAACCCCACATCCCGAAATATACCCCCATCCCCGTAGCGACCATAACGATCAACAGCACGCTGACTATTATGGCCGTATATTTAAGCTGGAAACGTTTCTTAATGAAGTAATTTCTCCTGGCCGGCATCTTTGGCATGTTCTCCCCCTTATTATCCCCTGCTTGACTCAAGATAATAATCTCGAGCTTTAGCGAGAGATCTTATTATTTGTGCTATCAGTATACCACGCCGGAGCCGGATGGCAAACGGGATTTTTCGGGGGCAAAAATATCCCTTACTCCGTAAGGGTCTACCTCTTGGGGGTTGTGCTTCGCAGGGACGCGAAAATTCCCCTGCGAGAAATTTTCGCTCGGAAGGTTCGCTCGCTCTTTTTGCCAGAAGGTATGCAAGGGCAAAAAACCATGCCCGCTCGCGAACTTCGACGCCCTGCTTAAGCACGAACCCCCAAGAGGTATCCACTGATCGCGTTACCTATATGATATTTTTGCCCTCTATAGGGAGCCATGATCCGAAGTTATAGGGAGCACATTGAAAATATTAGGTCTTTTGTGAAGAGAAAAAGGGTTAAAAAGAACCGAGGATGTTTGAGGCCGCCTCCGGCGGCCGAGTTCCGCAGGTTCCCCTTTTTATCCTGAACAAAAGA
>JAFGRN010000022.1 GCA_016935115.1 Candidatus Omnitrophota bacterium
GTCTTGCCGTGATCGATATGGCCTATCGTACCGATATTCACGTGGGGCTTTGACCTTACAAACGTCTCTTTTGCCATAGAATCCTCCTATCTATAAAAAACTGGAGCTGCAGATCGGGATTGAACCGATGACCTCGTCCTTACCAAGGACGTGCTCTACCGACTGAGCTACTGCAGCCGCTTCGCTTTAACGCCAGCGGCTGTTTCCGTCTAAAAATAGACAAAAAACTCTCCCTCCGGAGTCATTCTTTGTCCTAAAAACGAACGGCTTCTATAATTTATTATTGATTATTACTGATAAATAAGTTGTTTGATTATAGCAGAAATGCGTTTTATGTCAATGATTATTTTAAAAAAATCTTGCCTATATCTCTTCCGCCGCTTCTTTCTTGACCCACCCTACCTTGCCGTCATAGCGCCTTATCCGGCGCCAGCCGTCCCGCGTCTTCAATATCAGCACGGGAGCGCCTTCGCGCAAAGTGTAATACGTGGTTGACTTTTCTATAGGCTCATATTTACATTCGACCTTTTCCTGTACGATTATCCCGTGCTTCAATACTCGTTCATTGAAATATCTTATACCTACGGCGGCCAGGTTTACGATAAAGAGTATTCCTATGATCCACAGAACCACACGGAAACGATTGATAAAGAACGGCCTGATTAAAAACAGCGCCAGGAGGGCAAGCAGTATAAAGTACAGAATGGCGGCGGAGAATATTATCTCCCGCAGGCTGTAGGATGCGAATACGGCGTTCAGGAACATCATCGCCGGATTGTTTTCGATCCCGGGGCCGCCGCCCTCGACGAGAGAATTGGCATATGAGAGATTCGCTTTCAGGTCGCTGTCTCCGGGAATAAGCCTCTTTGCCCTTTCGTAGCATAGTATCGAATGCCCCAGCTTACCCATCTTAAGGAACGCGTTGCCTATGTTGTAGTGAAGATTGCCGCTCTCGAGCCCCTGTTCCAGGACGCCCAGATAACCCTCTATCGCTTTCAGGTAATCTCTCGACTCATAGCTCTGGTTGGCAGTATAGAAGAGCTGTTCGGGGACGCTTTTTTTGATTTCCGAGCAGCGCCCCTGCCCCGCGGAAAAGACCGCGATAAATACCAGTGTTGCCGCTATATAATTTTTATATCTCTTCATAATTTTTTGCGCTCGAAATATCTCAATACCTCTTCGAGCTCCTTCTTATCGTCGATCATTTTATAGTTATCTATCTGCTGGTAGGCAAATCTCGCCAGGTCGCATGCCGTAAACAATTTCTCAACCTTACTGATGACGGCCTTATCCACTCCCCTCTCGGCCAGCCCCTGGACAGCCGCGGCCGATGTCATGCCCGCAGGCGGTATATGGAGCCTATGGCCGAGGTAATTCTGGAGGGTTTCGAATACCGCCTCGTAGAAGCTCTTGGGGTCCGCGGACTTCAGCCGTATATTCAGCTGCCTGATGCCGTTCCTGGCCGATCGGACGGCAAAAATCCGTCCGGCGTAAGCGGTGTCGCTTTTCAGGCGGAGCTGCCTGCGCTGATAAATCCAGAACGCGATAAATAAGAGGAGCGGTATGATCAGCGCCATGAGGAAGGCTCCCGTATTATAGTATGCTTTTCCTCTTTTAAACCAGATCCCCGGCGACTCTTTTATATAGATGATATCCCTGCCAAGGTCGGGCTCTTTTCTATCCTTATTCTCCGGGGCGGCGGGCTCCCGCGTTCCGGGCATAGGCCCGATCACCTGCGACGGGGCCTCATCTTTCTGCTTCTCCACCTGTATCGGTATCGGGCCCTGCGTTATAGTCTTGAATTGCCTGGCATTGGGGTCAAAGAAGCTGAATGATGCCTGCGGTATCTTGGTCACGGAATCGCTCTCCGGGATCAGGACCTGCGTAAAACTCTTGCGGTTCTCTTCGGTCTTGACCTGCGCTTCGTAAGTCTTGAACCCGGATGTGTTTTCGAATTTCGGCATCAGCACGGTATTAAAATTTCCGTTGCCGTTTATATCCATGCGTACCGTTACAGGATCGCCTACCTTCAGCCTGGTAGGGCTTCCGTTGAAGACAAACTGGTAATCTCCGACGGCACCCGTAAAATCAGCAGGCCGCCCGGCAGTCGGTACGGGCAGGACCGCTATCTGGACAGGCGTCGACTTTAACTCAAGGGGATATCTCTCGTATCGGGTGAAGAAATCGTCATAGGGAACTCCGGGGAAGAAATCGTCATCCATCGGGCCGCGGGGCATGCCTTTCGGCATCATCACAGTGCATTTTATCTTAGCCGGCCCCAGATGGTAATCACCGGCGCGCGTGCCGAATATGCTCGTCTTGAATTCCAGCACATCGAAGAGGTAGCCGCCCACGCGTTCACGGTACTGTTTCGGCTCCTTGAATTCTACCTTCGAGAAACCTTCCTGGTCGAATGACGGAAGCTGGATATCGCTGACATTGAGCCTGTTGACATAGAGCTTGACGGTAACCGGTATAAGTTCATTGACATAAGCGGCGGGTTTTTCGACGAAGAGCGTAAGGTATATCCTGTCGCTAAGCTTCATCTCCTGAAGTATATTCGCCCCCGCCATCTGGGGAGCAGCCATCACCTTCTCCTCGACCGATTCGAGAAAGACCATGTTGGATGTATAGTCATCTCCTTTATATTTGAATGTGAACGGGCCGAGCTGGAACTTGCCTATCTTTAAAGGCTGGACCGAATACATGTGGGTAACGGAACTCGAAACCTGCCCGTTTATGACGGTCATCATAGTCGATGGGCCCACATACTTTACGTCGAGGCCGTCTATGTTGCCGAGATCCGGGGCGGGCATCGACTGGGTACCCTGGAAAGAGAGCCCGAGCTGGGCGCGGTCACCTATCGATACGCGCGTCTTGTCGAGGTTGACCTCGAATTTCTTCTCGGCGGCGAGCGCGGGAAAAGTAATCGCGCCGACGACAAGAAAAATTACTGCCAGTATCTTAATGAATCGACTCATAGTCATCCTATATTGATCGTCATTGCGAGGAGGCCGCAGGGATCGCAATGACGGACTCCCTACCAATCCTTATCGGGTTCGGATTCCTGCATGGGCACGCGGCGCAGGTTGACCGTCCTGCCGGTCGCCTCCTCGCCTTTATATCCCTCGAGGAGCATCTTCGCCTCCTGCTCCGTCATCTCGCCGGTCATATCACTATCGCGCTGCGTACCCTGGTAAGCCATAAGTCCGCCGGGCTTTTGCTCGGGCTGTTCGGACTCCTCTTCGCCGGCAGCTCCACCTGCGGGGCGCTCCTCTTTCTCTTCTTCGCCCGCGCCGGCGCTGTCTTGCTGCTCTTCTTTGCCTTCATCCGGCTTCTTCTCTTCTTCCTCTCCTCCGGCTTTTTGGCTCTCTTCCCCGCCTTTACCATCGTCGGACTTCTCTTCTTCCTTGGCGCCGGAGCCCTGATCTTTCTCTTTCTCCTCACCGCTCCCGGATTTCTGCTCCTCTTTTTGCTCATCGCCGGACTTCTGCTTCTCATCCTGACGAGCGCCCTCTTTCTGATCCTGCCGGCTCTCATCTTTACCCTGAGGCTCCTTCTCGCCCTGGCCTTCTCCTCCGCCGCTCTGGCCCTGGCTTTCCTTCTCTTTTTCGTCCTGCTTATCCTTATCCTGCTGCTGATTTTGCTTGTCTTTATCCTGTTGCTGCTCTTTGTCCTGCTCCTGCTTTTCCTTCTGCTGGTCCTGCTGATTCTGCTGGTCCTTATTCTGATCCTTGTCCTTGTCCTGATCCTGCTGATCCTGATCTTTCTTATCTTCTTCTTTCTTCTTCTCTTCCTCCTGCTTTATCTGGAAGAGAGGGCTCAGCTCCTCGAGTTTCTTCGAAACAAACTCGTAGTTGAACTTGGCATCCACATCCGTCGGGTCGAGGTCTATCGCGCGCTTGTAATACTGGAGGGCGGTATTATAGACCTCCGCCGTCTTCTTTATCTTCTTCTTATCCTTATCGGCCTTGTCCATCGCGGAGCCGGTCTTATAAGTGGCATTGCCGATATTGAAATCCGCCGACTGGATAAGCTCGGCCTGGCCGGCGGCTATCGATTTATTGAAGGCGTCTATGGATTTCGGATATGAGCCGCTCTTGTAGAGCGCCGCCGCCCTGTTAAAATTAGGTATCCCTCCGGCGGGGTTCTCCCCGACGGCCTTGTCGTACCATTTCACTGCCCCGGCATAATCGCCCTTATTATATAATATATTCCCTTCTTTTACATACTCTTTTTCGGATGCGAATAAGTTCATCGCCGGCAATGCCATCAACAATACTGCAATAAGGGCGGTCTTTTTCATCTCGGCGCCGTCCTCCGCTCCGGAATAAGCGGCTCCAGCATCAAGAGCAGAAGGGCCAATGCGAGAAAGTACTGGAACCTCTCCTGATAATGCTTTCTCATCTTGGCATCTATGTCCCTCTTCTCGAGCTTTGAGATGCTCTTGTCGTATAAAAGCGCCAGCCCGAACTCCGCCTGCGTAGCGCGGACATAACTTCCGCCCGTCGCTATGGCGACCTTCTTCAGCAGCTCTTCGTTCAGCTTCGATTTTATTACCTGGCCGGAACGGTCGGCTACATATACCCTCTCCCCGCGGTCATTTATCACGGGTATCAGCTCGCCTTCCTGGCTTCCCACCCCTACGCAATATATCTTTATCCCGAGCTCCGCCGCCTGCTCGGCGGCCTTCATGACATCGCCTTCCAGGTCCTCACCGTCGGTTATTATGACCAGCACTTTATATTTTTTGTCCGGGCCCTTGAAGAGATCTATGGCCTCCCTGATGGCGCTGGTGATGCTGGTACTGCCGCGCGGTATCGTGCCTATGCCGAGATCGTCGAGAGCGAGCAGAAAACCGTTATAATCGATGGTGAGGGGGCATTGCAAAAATGAAGTCCCCGAAAACGCTATAAGCCCTATCCTGTCACCGCTTAACTTCTTAACCATATCCTTGACCGCGAACTTCGACCTCTCGAGGCGGTTCGGCTTGACGTCGGGAGCGAGCATGCTCTTCGACACATCGATAGCTATCAGCATATCTATACCCGTACACTTCTGCTCCTCCCATATGAATCCCCACTGGGGCCGAGCGAGGGCGATCAGGGCCGAGACCGCCGCCATCGTAATGACAGCCATCTTCAGGACTTTCAGGACTGTGCTAGCCGTAGGCGCCATGCTCCTGACAAGGCTCTTGTCGGTAAATCTGCCCATCAGGATGCTTCTGCGCCTCATCGCCCAGAGATAGAAGAGGACGAGGGCTATCGACGCCGCATATATTGACGCTATATAATGCTGATTGGCGAAGGTCATGCTACGGTATCCTCATCAAAAGCGTGTTTGCCAGTAATATCTCGAGCGCGAGTATAAAGAGCGCCGGTATTAGAAAGTAATAAAAGAGCTCCTCATACTCCCGGTATCCGAAATGTTCGATATTGGACTTCTCGAGCTTGTTTATCTCGTCGTATATCTTGCGCAGGGTCTCGGTGTCGCTGGCCAGGTAATATTTCGCGCCCGTTATTTCGGCGATCCTCTTCAGGACAGCCTCATCCATCTCTATCGGTATATTCCTGTAAACGGTCCTGCCATACATGTCCTTCAGGGGATACGGCACCAGACCCTTGGACCCGACGCAGATCGCGTAGACCTTGATCTTGAACGCCTTGGCCGCTTCGGCGGCCACGATCGGCGAGATCGTGCCGGCATTATTCACGCCGTCTGTAAGCAATATGACGACGCGGCTCTTCGTCTTGGAATTCTTCAGCCTGTTCACTGACGTAGCTATCGCCGACCCTATGGCCGTGGCATCCTCTATCATGCCGACCCTCACCCTGTCGAGATTCTCGATGAGCCATGAATAGTCGGTAGTAAGCGGACAGACCGTATAAGCGCGCGCGGCGAACGCCACCAGGGCGACCCTGTCGTCCTTGCGTTTCCGGATGAACTCCTTGACTACATCCTTCACGACATCGAAGCGGTTGACCCTTCTGGCGCCTATCCTGAAATCTTCCGCGAGCATGCTCGTCGAGGTATCGAGGGCCAGCACTATATCAACGCCCTCGGAAACGGTCTTGGACCCCTCGAGAACTACCTGCGGCCGCGCCAGCGCGAATATGAAGAGGATAACGGCCCCGGCCCTGAAGAGTATGAGATATCTGCTGAACCTGAGCCGCAGCGTAGGTTTGATGCCCTCCAGCAGGTCCTGTGACGAGATCAGGAAGGTGGAGTCCCTCCTCCTGATCCAGGCAAATAATATTATGAGCGGGACTACCGCTATGAAGAGCAGGACCCATGGATCCTTAAATGCAAGCATCTACCCGGCCTCCTTCGTCTCTTCCACAAAGCTCTTCGCGGTCGTATAGACATTCTCCGCTTCGGCGCCGGTCGGACGGTACCTGGCGAACTTCACCAGGTCACAGGCATTCAGGAATCCTTTCAGCAGATCCTTCTGGGGCACAGTGAGCGATGAAGAGTCCCTGAGCGAATCGAGAAACTCTTCGGTGGTCATCTCCGGAGCCTTCAGCCTGAAGGCGCGCTCGATATAGCGCCTTACGCAGTCCGATACTCCGACATAATATTCCTTAATATCGCCGCCTCTTAAGAACTGTGCCCTGATGGCCTCAAGCTCCTCAAGGGCGGTCTCATGCGGCAGCCTGACGGGCGCGCGGTTCCTGGCCTTAATATAGGCCGCGAGAGCTGTCGCGAATATCGCCAGAAGCAGGATAATCCCTCCGACAAGGAACCAGTTAATCTCAAAAAAATATGCGGGAGCTCTCACGTCCTTGATATCCGGCGGCATCTCCTTCGGCAGGACGCTCCGGATGGTCACCTGAAGGGCTTTAGTCTTCTCCGCGGCCCAGTCTTTAGCTCCCCCCGGCTTATATTTGATTTCTGCCTGCGGGATCTCTTTCTTGCCGACGGAATAAGCCGTGATGTAAAATAGGCTGCGGACGGTCTTTCTTCCGAAGATCCGTTCGGCCGTTTTCGTAGACGAATCTTTTATCTCGAAATCCCCGATCATCCCGCCCTTGAAGACGGGCATCTGCACCTCTGTGGCGCGGGGCGCCGTCGCCTCTATGGTGTATCTTATCCTGTCGCCTATCGTAATATTGGCGCGGTCGATATATGCGCGCACGGATACGTTGTCTTCGGGACAGGATGCGGAGGCCGCCAACGCCAGCCACAGGAAAGCCAGCGACAGGATCCGGGCCGTCACCGCCCTCTTCGCGTCCGGGCGCGGCATCACATCCTCCTCTTCCTCATCGCGAAGAACTTTATAAGCTCATCGAGATAAGGCTTGTCGGTGCGGATGTCTATATGGTCGACGCCGATGGATCCGAACATCCTCGAGCGGCCCTCTATCTTAGATGCCGCCTTTTCGGAATAGAGGCGCCTCACCTTGGCGCTCGATGTGTCGACCAGGAAGAACCCTCCGGTCTCGGCATCGGTAAGTTCCAGTATTCCGGATTTCGGCAATTCCATTTCACGGGGGTCTGTAATGGTGATGGCGATGCAGTCGTGCCTCTTATTGGCTATTGAAAGGGGCTTCTTGAAACCTTTGTCGAAAAAGTCCGAGATGATGAACGTGACGGCGCGCCTCGTCGTGACACTGTCGAGGTATTTAAGGGCGTCTTCTATGTTGGTGCCTTTTCCCCTGGGCTTGAAATAGAGCGCTTCACGGATAACCCGGAGGACGTGCTGCTGCCCTTTCCTGGGAGGGATGAACTTCTCTATCCTGTCGGTAAATATGATAAGCCCGACCCGGTCATTATGTTTTACGGCCGCGAAGGCGAGCACAGCCGAGATCTCGGCTGCCAGCTCGCTCTTCAGGCGCTTCTGGCTTCCGAAGTAGGATGACGCCGAGGCATCGAGCAGGATCATGACCGTGAGCTGGCGCTCTTCGATATATTTTTTAATGAACGGCCGGCCCATCCTGGCGGTAACGTTCCAGTCTATCGAGCGGATCTCGTCGCCGGGCTGGTACTCCCTCACTTCATCAAACTCCATGCCGCGGCCTTTGAAGACGCTCTCGTACTGGCCCGAAAGAAAGTCCGTTACGAGCCTTGATGTCGTTATCTGGATACGCCGTATCTTCGCGATGATCTCTTTGGGAATCATTATAATAGCTCGCCATTCAGGAAGACTATCGTCATTGCGAGGAGGTTACCGCCTCACTCTTGCCGACGAAGCAATCTAAAGCCGCAGCTACTTAAAGATTGCTTCGGCTTCGCCTCGCAATGACATCGACAGATAGATTCACACGAGTCATTTTATTACGGGACCTTGACTTCCTCGAATATCCTCTTCACCACGTCCACCGATGTCTTATCCTCCGCCTCCGCCTCGTAACTCACTATGACGCGGTGGCGCATGACGTCGAGCCCTATCGTCTTCACGTCCTGCGGCACGACATATCCGCGCCCCTGGAGGAAAGCGTAGGCCTTCGCCGCGATGCTCAGGTTTATTGTGGCCCTGGGGGAAGCCCCGTACTGTATGAGCGGCGCGAGATCCCCCAGCCTGTACGCCTTAGGGTCCCTCGTAGCAAATACGATATCTATTATGTAGCGCTCTATCCTCTCGTCGATGTAGACCTCGTCGACCACTTTGCGCGCCTTCACGATATCATGCGGCCCGACGATCGGCCTGACCACTATCTTCTTGTCCGTAACGGCCATCCGTTTCATTATCTTGAACTCTTCTTCTTTCGTCGGATAGTCTATATTGAGCTTGAGCATGAAACGGTCGACCTGCGCTTCGGGGAGCGGATAAGTGCCTTCGTGCTCTATCGGATTCTGCGTGGCAAGCACCAGGAACGGTTCGTCGAGCTTGAAGGACGTATCGCCTATGGTAACCTGGCGTTCCTGCATGGCTTCGAGGAGCGCGCTCTGGACCTTCGCGGGCGCGCGGTTGATCTCATCGGCGAGTATTATGTTGGCGAATATCGGCCCCTTCTTGACCGTGAAGTTGCCGTCTTTCGGGTTGAATATCATTGTGCCCAGGAGGTCCGCCGGCAGAAGGTCGGGCGTGAATTGCAATCTCTGGAATTTCGTATCAATCGACTGGGCAAGCACCCTCACGGAGAGTGTTTTCGCGAGTCCGGGCACGCCCTCGATCAGTATGTGCCCGTTAGCGAGAATACCGACGAGGAGGCGCTCGATGAGGTACCTCTGGCCCACTATGACTGTCTCGATCTCTTCGATGAGCTTGCTTATAAAAGCGCTTTCCTTCTTGACCTTCTCATTGATAGCTTCAACCGACTGGACCATACGATAACCTCCCGATTAGGTTACGGCCGTGCCATGTACCTGAGGTTTGCCCCTTACCATGCAGGCAAACCGAATGGTACATGGAGCGGGAGATGGGAATCGAACCCACGCAACGAGCTTGGAAGGCTCGTGTTCTACCATTGAACTACTCCCGCATAAAACCCGTTATATACAGTACCATTGCCCCGCCATCTGTCTTGCCCAGGGCGGGGTCCCGCCAGCACATATTA
>JAFGRN010000023.1 GCA_016935115.1 Candidatus Omnitrophota bacterium
GATAAAAAGGGTTAAAAAGAACCGAGGATGTCGCAGTAGTATTACTGTAGGCGTCCTCCGAAGCCTCATACAATCTAAGCGTTGAAGGCGTAGGAGGATGAGGCCACTTCCAAGTGGCCGAGTTCCACAGGTTCCCCTTTTTATCCTGAACAAAAGACCGGCCCTGTAGCTTTGAGTACAGGGGAGATATTTTCAGTGCTCACATAACGAGGATTATGGCTTAGCTACTGGGCAGGCAGAACTTCCCTTGGGGGACAGGTCTGAAGCTAAAAATGGGGACAGGTCTGAAGCTAATTTTGAAAACGTCCCTGAGTCCACCCTCGGACAGGACCCGTAACTTCCCGGGAAGCGGGAGGATATTTTTGCCGCTACTTCTTGATTTCGATGCGGGGAAATAGAGGTCCTGACTTACTGACTTTGGTGCCGGGGGTGAGTTTGCCCCAGGTTTTGGCGTCGGAGAACGGCACGGACTCCACGCTACCCTCCATACCCAGCTGCGCCCATATCTTCTGCGCGGTCTCCGGCATGAAAGAGTAGATTCCTATAGCTATGGTACGCAGGGCCTCCAGAAGTGTGTAGATCACAAGCGCAAGCTCATCCTGTTTATTTTCTTTGGCCAGCACCCATGGCTTTGAATCTTCAATGAATTTATTAGCGAGACTTATCACATTCCAGATTCCCGAAAGCGCCAGGGTAAAATTAAGATCCGGCATCGCCTCTTCCATCACGATAGCGGCTTTAGCCGCCTCGGCCGCTATCTCCTCCGCCTTCTTATTTCCGAAATCGTTTCGCGCTATGGCCGGCGCTCTCCCCGCAAAATACTTCTCCGCCATGGTAAGCGTCCTGCTTAAGAGATTCCCGATATCATTGGCCAGGTCACTGTTAAATCTCGCTATGAACGCCTCTTCGCTGAAAGCGCCGTCCATCCCGAACTGCACCTCTTTGAGTAAAAAGTAGCGGTAAGGGTCCACTCCGTATTTACTAACCATTTCTGCCGGATCGACGACATTACCTTTGGACTTCGACATCTTCTCGCCTTTGAATACCCACCACCCGTGGGCGAATATCGCCTTCGGAGGCTCTATCCCGAGAGCGTGGAGCATTATCACCCAGTAAATGGCGTGATGCCTTATTATATCCTTACCCATCACCTGCATGTCGGCGGGCCAGAGCGAAGCGAACCGCTTCATATCGTCGGGATACCCTATTCCCGATGCGTAATTTATGAGCGCGTCGAACCAGACATAGGTCACGTACTCTTTATCGAAGGGAACCTCTATCCCCCAGCGCATCCTACTCTTGGGGCGGGTGATACAAAGATCCGTAAGCGTCTCGCTGTTCAGGAAACCGAGCACCTCATTCCTGCGAAAGTCCGGTTTTATAAAATCCGGATTGGAATTTATATAATCTATCAGCCACTTCTGGTATTCCGATGTCTTAAGGAAATAATTGGCCTCGTCAAGCTTTTCGAGCGGGCGCTTGCATTCCGGGCAGATGCCGTCGGCGGCCTGTGTCTGGGTCCAGAAAGTCTCGCAGGGAGTGCAGAACCATCCGCTGTAATTTTTCTTGTAGATCTTCTCTTCCCTGTAAAGTTTTTCCAGGAATGCCTGCACCGCTTTCACATGATACGCGTCGGTAGTGCGGATAAAATGATCATACTTTATATTAAGCTTCATCCATAGGGCTTTGAAATCCGGCACTATAGAATCGACGAACTTCTGCTCTTCCCCGGCGCCGAGGCCCGCCGCTATCGCCGCCTGCTCGATCTTTTCGCCATGCTCATCCGTGCCGGTCATAAAAAAAACTTCCCTGCCCGCCTGGCGCATAAACCGCGCGACAGAATCACAGGCTATCTGGGTATAGGAATGGCCTATATGCGGCTTCGCGTTGACATAATAGAGAGGCGTCGTTATGTAGTATTTTTTGGCCATGGCAGTCTACTTCGTGTGCGGCATTTCTATCTGGGTCCCGTCTTCAAGCTCTACGGTAACAGTGCGCCGCAATGCGTTCACGCTTATCACTTTGCCGCTGCCTTTGGGCGTCTTTATGGTATCGCCCTCGCGGGGAAGTCCCTTCATAAGATCTTTATATGTACCGTATTCGTATCCGAGACAGCACATAAGCCGGCCGCAGAGGCCCGATATCTTGGTCGGGTTCAGCGGCAGGTTCTGTTCCTTCGCCATCTTTATTGTAACCGGTTCGAAATCTTTCAGGTGCGTGGCGCAGCAGAGCGCCCTGCCGCAAGGCCCGAGGCCTCCGAGCATCTTAGCCTCATCCCTTACGCCTATCTGCTTAAGCTCGATCCTCGTCTTAAAAGCGCTTGCCAGGTCCTTCACAAGGTCCCTGAAGTCCACGCGGCCTTCGGCAGTGAAATAAAAAACGATCTTGGAGCGGTCGAAAGAATATTCCGCGTCAATCAGCTTCATGGGAAGCTTGCGGTCCCTGATCTTCCTGGAACAAGCATCCATGACTTCGGAGATCTTCTTTTTATTTTTCTCGATCTGGGTCATGTCCCACGGATTGGCCTTACGCATTACCTTCTTAAGCGGCTCCTCGAGATCGGCATCGAGTATGGCCTCCGTCTCGCTCAGTACCTGGCCGTAGTCAAGTCCCCTGTCCGCTTCGACTATGACATAATCTCCGGCCCTGAACTTCATCCCGCCCGTCGAAAAGTACGTGATCTTGCCCGCTTCCCTTAATTTAACCTGTATAACTTCGTACATACTAACTCCATTCCACTGTCATTGCAAAACCATAGGCTGAAGCACTCTTGTCTTTAGATTGCTTTGTCGCCCTTAACTAAGTCGAAGGGCTCCTCGCAATGACGCTATATCGAAAATTCCAGGGCCGCCATCGCCAGCTTGGGGTTCGCGTTGTTTTCCAGATATGCCTGCGTCGCTACTATCCTGTTTATGGCATCATGTAATTTATCAAATCCTGTCTTCCCGGCGCGGCTGAAGACCGCGTCTTCCCTGTCAATATTCATAATACCGCTGCCGCCGGACTTTACTACGAGCAGATCCCTGTACCACGTCAGCATTATCTCCAGCTGGGCTTTAAGATCCGTTTTTGCCGTCCTGTCAAAATCCCAGTCAGATAGCGTGCCTAACTCCAGCGCGTCCAGAATACGGGCTCTCTTATCGAAGAACTTTTCGTCCCTGAATGCCAGGGCACCCTTCACGCTACCGCAGGCAAGGCTCGAAGCTATATGCGCCCTGAGGCCATTCATGCCGTAATCCTTCATCAATATACCCTTCACTACCACGCTACCGAGCGGAAAGAATTTCACGGCCTGGCAGCGTGAACGTATTGTCGGCAGAAGCGCGGCGGCGCTTTCGGCAATCAATATAAAGACGGTCTGCGGCGATGGTTCTTCAAGCGTCTTCAGGAGAGCGTTCGAGGCCTCTTCTGTAAGCTGATTGGCTTCGTCGATTATATAGGCTTTCTTCGCGGATTCGTAAGGCTTAAGGCCGCTGTCTTCTATAACAGGCCTGATATCGCCGATCCTGACAGAAGAGCCTTCCTTTTCCGGCGTAACCAGCCGCACATCGGGATGGCTGGCTGAATCTATCTTTCTGCACGACGGGCAGGTGTCGCAACTCGTCCCGTGGTCCGGATTAGCGCAATTTAAAGACTTGGCAAAATTGAGCGCGGTGAGCTTCTTCCCGATACCCGAAAGCCCGTAAAAGAGATAGGCATTGGCCACGGTTCCGCCCGCAATGGAACTCCTCAGGAAGGCTATCGCATTATCCTGACCCCTGATATCATTAAATGACACGGTCCACCTCGCGCCTTACCATAGCCTGCGTTTTTTGGATCGTGCCGCCTGCTTTTATCACCTTTATCCTGCCATGGTAGCGTCGGGCGAGATCCAAATAACCGGAACGCACCCTCCTGTGATACGTAACATCTTTCTTTTCCATCCTGTCGGAGCCTTTACGTTTTGCGCGGGAGAGCCCCGTAATCGTATCCACATCCAGGAGTATCGTAAGGCGCGGCTTCAGCCCTTTGGTCGACACGCGATCCAGCGCCCTGATCACTTCAAGCGGGACTTTTCCGCCGTATCCCTGGTAGCTGAAGGTAGCATCGCTGAACCGGTCGCAGATGACTATCTTTCCGGCCTCAAGCGCGGGCATTATAACCTCCACTACTATCTGCGAGCGCGCGGCCTCGAAAAGGAACAGCTCGCTGATGTCCGATATCTTAATTCCGTCCGAATGCAGTAGAAGTTCGCGTATCTTTTCACCAAGACTTGTGCCGCCCGGTTCGCGCGTATGAACGCAATCATATCCCCGAGATTTAAGATACTCACAAAGCATTGCCGAATGGGTACTTTTGCCGCACCCTTCCGGACCTTCGAAGGTTATGAATATTCCAGCCTTCAAGCTTTTTTTCGCCATACGGTCCCGTCTTTTGTATCGTCGAGGACCACTCCAAACTCTTCGGAGAGTTTCCTGCGGATATCGTCAGCGGCGGTAAAATCCTTCCTCTTCCTGGCCTCATTCCTTTTCTCTATCAACTTCAATACCGCCGCTTCATCAACGGCTTCTTTCGAACAGTCCTTCTCTATCTCGAGCGCGAATATATCCGCAAGGCGCGCGATAGCTCTCTTCGCAGAAGCCAGCTCATCTGTCCCCCCAGGGTTAAAACCATCCTTGCCTATCATGAGTTTATTGACGGCCGTCACAGCATCAAAGAGCGCCGCCAGGGCAAGCGGAGTGTTAAAATCGTCGTCCATAGCCTCCTCGAACGCCCTCTTCATCTCATCCTCGATCTTCGACGGAACGACGGCCGCTTTCGGAGACGCGCCCGTTTTTTTTACGATCCTGTCTATCTTGTCGAAAAGTATGGTAAATCTCTCCTTCTGCGCCTTCATCTCGCCGATCTTTTCTTCCGTATAATCAACCGGATGGCGATAGTGGGTATTAAGAAACAGGAGCTTGAGGTAATCCGCGTCCCTATACCTCTTAATGAAGTCCTGGATCGATATAAAATTACCGAGGGATTTCGCCATCTTCTCTCCCGCTATGGTCAAAAGGCCGTTATGCATCCAGTGCCGGGCAAACTTCTTGCCGGCTCCTTCGGACTGCGCAACTTCGTTCTCATGATGCGGAAAAATGAGATCAATGCCGCCGCCGTGTATGTCAAACTCATCCCCGAGTATGTCCGAACTCATCACCGAACATTCTATATGCCATCCCGGACGCCCTTTTCCCCACGGGCTATCCCAGAAAGGCTCACCTTCCTTCGCGGACTTCCAGAGGGCAAAATCGAGGCCGTCTTTTTTCTTTTCATGCGAGGAGATGCGAGCGCCTATCTCCATCTTCTCCATATTCTGCTTCGAGAGCTTGCCGTAATCTCTGGCCGCTTTGATATTGAAATAAACATCCCCGTCAACGGCATATGCGGCGCCGCGGCGTATCAATTCCTCTATGAACTCTATCATCTTCGGGATATACTCGGTGGCCTTCGGCTCCCTGTCGGGACGGCCTATGCCAAGAAGTTTCATATCGCGGTTATAGGCGTCGAGATATTTTTTAGATACCTCTTTAGTTGACTCGATGAGATCGGGCTTCTCCCTGAAGAGGTCTTTGGCTTTATTAATTATCTTGTCATCGACATCGGTAATATTGCGCACAAAAGTGACCTCATAGCCTTTGTGCTTCATGTAACGCCTTATGACATCGAATATGTAGGCGCTCCTGGCGTGGCCTATATGCGGCTCGTCATACACCGTAGGGCCGCATACATACATGCCGATCTTCTTCTCGGAGATCGGCACCAGGTCCTCTTTCTTTCTTGTAAGCGAATTATATATCTTCATGCGGGATCACTTCTTTTCCAGCCTATTGACTCTCTTCCTGAGTTCTTCCAGCTCCTGCAATATGGGATCCAGTACATGTATATGGTCCAGGCTCAGGTCGAGTTTCTTCCCATCCTGTTTGGTCACACGGCCGGGTACGCCTACCACCGTGGAGTTGGGTGGCACATCCTTGATGACGACCGCGTTCGCGCCGATATATGAATTGTCGCCGATACTGATATTGCCCAGCACTTTGGCTCCGGCGCCGACTACCACATTATTGCCGATGGTCGGGTGGCGCTTGCCCTTCTCCAGGCCGGTACCGCCAAGCGTCACGCCCTGGTAAAGCAGGACGTCATCGCCTATAATAGTGGTCTCGCCTATTACAACCCCCATGCCATGGTCTATAAAAAACCTATTTCCTATCTTCGCGCCCGGATGTATCTCTATGCCGGTAAAGAATTTTCCGAACTGAGAGATCCATCTTGGAAAGAACGGTATTCCAACCCGCAGGAGCGCGTTAGCTATCCTGTAGTATATTATCGCGTGCAACCCGGAATATGTAAGCAATACCTCCAGGAAGTTAACCGCCGCCGGGTCACGGGTAAAGACAACGTCGATCTCCCTGCGAAAAAACACCGCTATGAGCGCCCAGAAGATGACCAGGACCAGGATTATATTGAGTATTATATGCAGGCAGAGCATCTTAATCACCTCTTCTCGTCTATTGCAACGACAGCATAGGCAGCTATAGCTTCACCCTTGCCTATAGAGCCTACGCCTTCGCTTGTGGTAGCCTTTATGCTTATCCTGTCGCCGGCAATGCCCAGCACCCCGGCAAGCGCCTCCAGCATCCTGCCTCTGAATGGCCCTACCTTAGGCTCTTCGGCAAGTATCATGGTATCGACATTGCCGACATCGAAACCTTTCTCCCTGATTATAGATACCACCTTTTTGACCAGTTCTCCGCTTGATATTCCTTTGTACTTCGGGTCTGTATCGGGGAAATGCTGTCCTATATCTCCCAGCGCGAGCGCGCCCAGCATTGCATCGGCAATGGCATGCATCACCACATCGCCGTCCGAATATCCCAACAGGCCCTTTACATACGGTATCTCTACGCCGCCGAGTACCAACTTCCTATTCTCGACCAGCCTGTGTATATCGTAACCTATCCCCACTTTCGTCATAGGAATGCCTCTGCCGACTTTAAATCCTCTTTAGTCGTGATCTTTATATTGCGATATGACCCGGCCAGGATCTTGACTTTCTTCCCGAGACCCTCCACAAGGCCGGCATCGTCGGTAATGCCGGTCCCGGACGCGCGTTCGTAAGCTTCTTTTATTATATCGCGCCTGAAAACCTGCGGCGTCTGGGCGCGGTATAACCTGCCCCTGTCCAGGGTCCTCTCGACAAAGAGGTCTCTGCCGGCCAGCTTAACGGTATCATTCTCCGCAACAGCCGAAATACAGCCTCCGAACTTTGCGGCCAGCTTTATCGACTCTTCTATAATATTTTTCTCAACGAACGGCCTGGCTCCGTCGTGGATAACCACTATATCGAATGATGGATCTACGCATCCGAGGCAATTCCTGACGGATTCAAATCTCGTCCTGCCTCCGGCGACTATATCAAGCACTTTCTTCAGGCGGTATCTTCGAACCAGCGTAAAAAGCCTCTTCATACAAGACGGTTCCGAGGCCACCACTATGGCCTCTATTATCCCGCAGGCCTCGAGGGCTTTCAGCGTACGTATAACAATCGGCATTCCTCTTAAAAGAACGAACGGCTTCTTCCTCTTAAGGGATAGCCGTCTGCCCGAACCTGCCGCCGGGACTATGGCTATTGTCCGGAATTTCGGCTTCATCGGGGCTTTCCGGCACCTTGCCTCCCGCCGTCTTCCAACCTCGCGAAGATCATCCTTCCGGCGGAAGTCTGCAACACGCTCGTAACGACAACTGTCACCGACTGCCCTATCAGGTGCCTGGAATTATCTATTACGACCATGGTTCCGTCGTCGAGGTATGCTATGCCCTGATTATGCTCTTTGCCTTCCTTGCTGATCCTGACATCCATAGCTTCTCCAGGCAGCACTACGGGCCTCAGGGCATTGGCAAGTTCATTTATGTTAAGCACGGTAATCCCCTGGAGCTCCGCTATCTTGTTAAGATTAAAATCATTCGTAAATACCTTAGCACCGAGAAGTTTCGCCATCTTTACAAGTTTCGCGTCGACTTCTTTGATATCCGGAAAATCATCTTCCTGAATACGGACATCGAATTCGGGCGACTTCTGGAGCTTGTTCAATATGTCCAGCCCCCTCCTGCCGCGGTTACGCTTAAGGGAATCCTGCGAATCAGCTATCTGCTGCAGCTCTTTCAGGACGAAACGCGGTATCACGAGCCTGCCTTCAACAAATTTGGTATGTAACATGTCCGCGATGCGGCCGTCTATGATGACGCTGGTATCCAGAAGTATAATATCGTCCTTCTTGTCCTGCCTGACAAACTTGACATAAGGGATTATAAGATTGAACTCATCCTTCCCCCTCATGGCTATTATCATTCCCAGATAGCAGAATATGAGTATAAGTATTATCTGTATCGAGGCAAAGAGCTCAATCGACATCGGAATAAGGCGAAGTACGCTCGTCACAATCCACGCCATGAAGAACCCGAATATGAGCCCAAAGACCGCGGCCGATAGGTTCCGTATGGAGAATCTTCTCATGCCAAGTTCCAGAAGCATCACAAGAAGCGAGCCTATAATCCCTATGGCCGCTCCGACATAGGCGCCCCCCACGCTGAAAGCGGTAAGAAGCGAGCCTACATAGTAACCCACCACACCGCTTAAAAACATGAAGAAGAGACGTAGAAAAGTTATGGTCATATTTTTTCCTCCTGATATCAATCTTCCCGCGGCCTGCTTAACAACTTCCACGGATGGCGCTTCAAATCCTCGCTGAAGTCTTTGAAATTAGTGCCGGTAGATTTAAGTTCCGCGCTGAAGTCCTTGAAGTTCCCTGTTATGGACTTTAAGTCATCGTACACCGCGTCTTCGGTCAAAAGTTTTCCTATCGTGCCCTCGCCCTTCTCGAGACGCTTCATAATAACACTTACGGAATCCGAAAGGCTGACCAGGTTCTCGGTAAGTTTTTCCATGATAACAGGATCCTTGCCGATGATGGTGGCTCCATCCTTAAGTATAGGGGCTCCGGGAGTCCCCGGGATTATCTCGAGATACTTTTCTCCCAGAAGACCCAGCGTATTGATCGTGACGGACGCATCCTCTTCGACTTTGGCATCGGACTCTATCCATGTGCGGACCTCGGCATGTGTTTTCTTATCCTCGTCACTATAAACAACTTTTACGCAGTCCACCCTTCCAACCTTGACACCGGCAAGCCTTACGGGGGACGCCGCGGACAGGCCGCTCGCGAAATCAAACTTAACCGTTATGGTATATCCTGCTTTTGAAAGATTGATATCGCCTATAGAAAAGATTATAAGGAATCCGATCGCGATACCGACCAGTATAAATGTGCCTACCTTAAGCTCGAACGTCCTAGTGATCTCCATTTTTCTCCTTTCGGATTTTTATTGTATTTAGATCAGATGCTCGAAATCTATGCCTTCCGTTATAGGCCCTTTACTGGCGCCTGTAATGAACTGCCTGACGATCGGGTCCTTCGTATGCTTGATCTCTTCCGGAGTGCCCGATGCTATTATCTTCCCGTTATAAAGCATAGCCATCCTATCGCCTATCTTGTACGCGCTGGTCATGTCGTGCGTAACCGCGATCGATGTTACCTTTAACTTATTATGCAACTCTACGATAAGGTCATTGATTGAGTCGCCCATTATAGGATCGACGCCTGTCGTCGGTTCATCATAAAGTATTATCTGCGGCCTAAGGGCTATCGCCCTGGCAAGCCCCACCCTCTTCCTCATTCCTCCCGACAATTCCGCCGGCTTCTTATCTTCTATATCGCGAAGCCCGACAAGCGACAGGCACTCTTTGACTCTCTTCTCTATTTCGTTGCTCGTGGCATTAGTATGTTCTATCATGCTGAACGCGACATTTTCTAGTACATTCAGCGAATCGAAGAGAGCCGCGCCCTGAAATAGCATACCGAACTTCATCCTGAGCGCGCTTAAGGCCTTCTCGTCCATGGCGGTGATATCCTTGCCATCGATCAGAATATGCCCCGAATCGGGCCTGAGCAGGCCTATTATATGCTTCAAAAGAACACTCTTACCGCATCCCGAACGGCCTATTATAACAGTGGTCTCCCCCGTATTTATAGTCAGGTTCACTCCGTCCAGCACACGGTGGCCGTTGAACGACTTCGTAACATTTTTTATCTCTATCATCTTGGGCATCTTATCTTCCTATGAAGTAGAAGAGCGCTGTCAGGAAACAATCCGACGCTATTATCAATATAAAACTGGTAACTACGCTCGCCGTAGTAGACCGCCCCACGCCCTCGGCTCCCCCCTCGGTAGTCATGCCCTCATAACATGCCACTATGCAGACTATGACCGCAAAGACCACGCTCTTTATGAGCCCGGTCCAGATATCCTTGTACTTTAGGGGATCCCACGTGTTTTTCATGTACATGGCATGTGAAATACCAAGTTTATAGACACCTATCAGATAACCTCCCATGATACCTATCAGGTCCGCATATAATGTAAGGATCGGCACCATGATAACTAGCGCCAGGAATCGCGGAACGACAAGATATTTCACCGGATTAGTCGCGAGCGTCTCGAGGGCATCGATCTGCTCGGTCACCTTCATCGTGCCCAGTTCTGCCGTGATCGAGGCGCCTACCCTGCCCGCCACTATAAGCGCCGTAAGCACCGGGGCAAGCTCCCTTGTCATTGAAAACGCTACAAGGGACGCTATATACATCTCCGCCGCGAAACGTTGCAGCTGGTAAGCGCTCTGAAGAGCCAGCACCATGCCGGTAAACATGCTTATCATCGAAACGATGGGAAAGCTGTCAACGCCGATTTTAGACATCTGCTCAATCGTCTGCCTTGTCCTAAGCGGCGGTATCGGTATCCAGAAAAGCGTCTGCACCATCAATATCGATACGCCCCCGGCATACCGGACGATATCGATAAACCTGTGCCCCAGGCCTCCCGCGATCCGCGCCAACGTAGATATTATCGCTCTCATATTTTTAGAATTTATCCTTATGTTCAAACCCGAAAAAATCTTTATCCTGGCCGACCATCAGCTTCAGGCTGTCGTTCTGGTAAAAATTGTAATCGAGGCGTATCTCATCCGTATCTTTAAGACTCTCGTCTATCGCGCCTTCTTTTACAAATGTCTTATAGACAAAACCGAAACCTCCGGCAAGATTCTTCTTCATCTCTATCTCTTTCGAATCTTTACCGCTGGTCAAACTCCATTCGTCCCATGCTATGGCGGAATCGTCGGTAATGAGCCTGATATGATCGAACATGCAGTCTTTTCCGGCCAGCCGGAGATCAAGCTCGCCGGCAAGGTCAAAATATCCGCTCTTCCGCGTCACCCTGGTGTCCTCTATCTTAAGGAAAGGGAGCTCGCCCTTGAGATTGGCCGTCAGATAATCAAAGTCCAGAGGCCCCATAGTCCCGGTCTTGATATCGAAACAGGAATCTATCCTGATCTTTTTCACCGGGCCTTTAAGTTCAAACTTGCCGTTCATCGTACCTGTAAGTATAGATATAGCCTCCTTCTTGCCTAATGCCAGCATGAGCCAGCTCAGGCTAAGATTATTGACCAGTATCGTCAAGTCAACGGATTCGGGATATCTTAAGGATACCTTCCCGTAAGTTTTAAAAGTTTCGCCCAAAGTCAGGCTCGACAGCTCTACCAGCTCTTTCGTTGCCTTATATGATGCCTTTACGTCAAGAAACGGCTTAAAATTCAACATCAATTTGCTCGCTTCAAACTCCCCTTCCATGGAATCGGGCACTGCCGGATTGGAGCTCTTTACCAGCCTGTTCCTGAAAACAGCATCGCATGAGATATTTAATCCGTACAATTTGAGATTATCGACTTTAAGATTTACAATTAACGGTTTATCCGGCGCTATCGTTCCGAATGCCCTGATGGATCCCGTGCCGGCATATTCGCGCGTAATCTCCACATCGAACAGATCGCCTTTGATCGACCCCGCGAATTTTATCTTCTCCCCGCCGCGCAATACCAGGTAGCCGTCAATTTTAGAGTCTGCCAGACTGCCATACAATCCGGCAAAACCTTTTATATCGGCGTTATTCAGCGAAAAATTAACATACGTCCAAGAATCCCTGTTAAGAAGCGGCGGTAATCCTCCGCCTCCCGCCGCCCTGATAATATCTTTGATATAGTAGTTAGTGCGTATGTTATCGATCACCAGGCTTTGCGTAAGCCGCATGGCATTGGCTCTGCCTATCCGTATATCATTTATAACGATCGGATGAATAAGTCCGCCGTCGATCGAACCTATTGAGAACTTTATGCCTCCACCCAGCGCTTCCTCGACCCTTGCCTCCGCCAGGCTCTTGAGCTGCGGAATCAGATCTTCGATCCTGCTCTCCACAAATGCCATAAAACACACGATGCAGAGTAGTGCCAGTATTATCTTAAACCGTCTTCTGGTCCTGATGTGGCGCATATCTTCCCGTAAGCTAAGCGGTATCGAATATCAGATGGTCCACTTTTGCCGTTACCTTCGCAGTACCACCCTTCTTAAAAGTGCCTTTTATTATCTCTTCCGCCAGCGGATCTTCAAGAAAACGCTGTATCGTCCTCTTGAGCGGCCTCGCCCCCAGCTGTTTATCAAAACCTTTTTCGATAAGAAAATCTTTTGCCTCTTTCGTCAACTCTATTTTTATGTTCTGGTCCTTCAGGCGCGATTCGACGTCTTTTATCTCAAGCTCAACGATATGTTCCAGATCCTCCTTTGTAAGAGACCTGAATACTATTATATCGTCAACCCTGTTCAAAAACTCCGGCTTGAAAGCCCTCTTGACCTCATCCAGAAGCCTCTCCTTCATGCCCTGGTATGTGACATCCTCGCTCTGTGACTTGAAGCCTATCGAACCCTGTTTCTTCAGCATCTCGGCGCCGATATTGGACGTCATGATGATTATAGTATTCTTAAAATCGACTTTCCTGCCAAAAGAATCAGTAAGGCGTCCTTCCTCGAACATCTGCAAAAGAAGGTTAAATACGTCGGCGTGCGCCTTTTCTATCTCATCTAGAAGTACCACTGAATACGGCCTGCGCCTGACCTTCTCGGTCAACTGCCCGCCTTCTTCATAGCCGACATACCCGGGAGGCGCTCCGACCAGCCTGGATACATTGAACTTCTCCATATATTCCGACATATCGATCTGTATGATAGCATCCTCATCGCCGAACATGAACTCTGCGAGAGCCTTCGCGATCAGGGTCTTCCCGACCCCGGTCGGCCCGAGAAATACGAACGAGCCTATAGGCCTCCTCGGGTCCTTTATGCCTGCGCGCGAACGCCTGACCGCGTGCGCGATCGCGGATATGGCCTCGTCCTGGCCTATGACGCGCTTATGCAGGGCCTCTTCCATCTTTAAGAACTTATCCTGTTCTTTCTCCTCAAGTTTAACTATGGGTATGCCCGTTATCTTTGACACTATTACGGCGATATCATCCGCCACCACTTTGGGCTCGAACTTGCCCTTCGATTCTTTCCACTCCCGTTTTGTTTTATTCAATTCGTCCTTAAGTTTCCTCTCCTCGTCCCGGAATTTTGCCGCCTTTTCGAAGTCCTGGTTCTTTACAGCCGCCTCTTTTTCCTGGCGTACAACTACTACCTTATCCTCGACGCTCTTGACATCCGGAGGAGCGGTCATCACTGAGAGACGCGAACGCGCGCCGGCCTCATCTATGAGATCTATAGCCTTATCCGGAAGATATCTGCCGCTTATATACCTGTCCGACAGCTTGGCCGCCGCCTCGAGCGCTTCGTCGGTAAACTTGACGCGATGATGAGCTTCATACTTGTCACGCAGGCCTTTTAATATCTCTATGGTTTCGTCAACGCTCGGCGGCTCGACCATGATGGTTTGAAACCGGCGTTCAAGAGCCGCGTCTTTTTCAATATGCTTCCTGTATTCATCCAGGGTGGTCGCTCCTATGCATTGGATCTCTCCCCTGGAGAGCGCCGGTTTCATTATATTGGACGCATCAATAGCTCCCTCGGCGCCGCCGGCGCCTACCAGCGTATGGAGCTCGTCAATAAATATTATTATGTCCTCGGAACGCTTTATCTCATCCATTACCGCCTTTATTCTCTCCTCAAACTGCCCCCTGTACTTCGTCCCTGCCACCATCAGGGCAAGATCGAGTATGATCATGCGTTTATTCTTCAGCACTTCCGGCACTTCCCCTGTAACGATCATCTCGGCGAGCCCTTCAACGATGGCGGTCTTACCAACACCGGCCTCACCGAGCAACACGGGATTGTTCTTAGTGCGCCTCGACAGTATCTGTATTACACGCTCTATCTCGTTTTTCCTTCCTATCACCGGGTCAAGCTTGTTCTCTTTGGCCAGTTTGGTAAGATCGCGGCCGAAAGCGTCGAGCGCCGGCGTCTTGGCAGGCGATACTTTCTGGCCCATTTCGTATCCCGGCACTTCGGAACCAAGAAGGTTCATGACCTCTTCTCTCACCTTATCAAGCTCCAGGCCCAGGTTCATAAGTACCTGGGAAGCGACACCTTCTCCTTCCCTTATGAGCCCGAGAAGAAGATGTTCGGTCCCGATATAATTATGGCCAAGGGTGCGCGCTTCGTCTATCGCGAGCTCTATGACTTTCTTGGCTTTTGGGGTAAAGGGAAGATCTCCGGAAACCACGGTCGCGGGCCCGGGCTGTACCAGTTTTTCAACTTCAATGCGTATCTTATCCGAACTTAAGCCAAAACTCGCCAAAACAGCGGCAGCAACGCCTTCGCCTTCACGAACTAATCCCAGCAGGATGTGCTCTGTCCCTATGTAGTCATGATTGAACCTTTTGGCTTCTTCTTTCGCCAGCAATATGACCTTACGCGCTCTTTCGGTAAAACGGTTAAACATCGGCATTATTGATTATCCTCCGTCGACGTATTTATTTTATATTCTTCCTGATAAGGCTTGCGCGCTTCACGTCACGCTCGTTAGAATTAAGCGGTTTCCCTTCAAGTTTCTGTAAATGCGCCGGCTGGGTCTGAATAAACAGTTCATTTACCATCCTGCGGTCGAGATTCTTTATAACTCCGAGATCCACCCCAAGCCTTATAGCGGAGAGAAGCGTTATCGTCTCATTGCTTGATATTATGTGGGCGCTCCTTAGCGTTCCGTATGCCCTCGAAACTCGGTCAATAAGAGCTTCCTTATTCTTTGCCACAAGCGATTCCCTCATAGCCTCTTCGCGCCGCACAGCCTGATTTATTATCCTGTCTATACTGTCAACTATGTCATTCTCCGTCATGCCCATAGAGGCCTGGTTCGAGACCTGGAAGATATTTCCAGTCGCTTCGGTTCCTTCGCCGTAAAACCCGCGTATATTCAGTCCCAGCTTCGCTATCGCCTGGAGTATCTTATTGATCTGGCCCACAAATACCAAAGCCGGCAAGTGAAGCATAACCGATCCCCTCAGGCCGGTCCCCGCATTGGTCGGGCATGCCGTAAGATATCCCCATTTGGCCGAATACGCATAAGGCAGTCTCTTTGAAAGATCCGTATCTATACTATCTATGATCCTCCAGCATTCTTTCAGATTCAGCCCCGACTGCAATACCTGGATCCTAAGATGGTCCTCCTCATTTATCATGACGCTTACGATCTCTTTCGGATCCACTATCAGGCCCTTGTAATCCGTATTCTTCGCATGTTCCGGGCTCATCAGGTGCCGTTCGACCAGAAAAAGCCTGTCGACCTCGCTCAAATCCTTCAGCCGAAAGAAGGTGGCGCCCCTAAGGAAATTTGTCGAAAGCGCGGCATCCCTGACTTCATTGAGCACTGCTTCGAGCTGCCTGCTGTCTGACCTGTTCGAGAACGGCGCCTTATCCAGATTGCGCGCAAGGCGCATGCGGGACGACATCACTATATCCGCATTGGGGCCCGTGCCCTTCAGCCATTCGCTGTCCTGTTTCATAAGATCGTCAATCGTCATTATTTCCCGCCGTTTAACTTCATCTTCTCGTTTATAGCCCTTATCTTATCCCTGATCTTTGCCGCATCCTCGAACTCCTCGGCGCTTATCGCCTTCTCCAGCTTCGCTTTCAGATCCTGCAGCTCAATATGCTCACTCGCTATCTCTCCTGACATAAGTGGGACCTTTCCTATGTGACGGTTCGCGCCATGTATCCTTTTAAGCAGAGGATCTAGCTGCTTCTTGAAAGCTTCATAACAATTACCGCACCCCAGACGGCCTACCTTCTTAAAATCCTGATATGTAAAACCGCAGGAAGGGCATTTTATCGCGTTCATAGCCGCAGGCTCTAAATTCGAGCCGAGATCCGCCAGGCCTGACATGAGGTCATTTAGGCCAAAGTGCTCCTCCATCTCAGCGCCTTTCTCCCTGGCGCAATTTTCGCAAAGGTGCAGCTTCGTCATTTTGTCATTCACTATTTCCGTAAGATGAACCGTCGCTTCAACTTTGCCGCAGATATCGCATAACATACGAAAAGCGCTCCCCGGATTAACGGCGCCCTAATACCTGACGCCGTCTACCTTTGTCAATTTTTTAAACTCTTCCATAAGCCTCAGCGTAATACTGCCCGGCTTCGACCCTTTAATGACTTTATCGTCGATCATGATAACCGGGATTATCTCGGCTGCGGTGCCGGTAAGGAATACTTCATCGGCCGAATAGAGGTCATCCGGCCTGATCATCTTCTCGCTGAAAGTTATACCCGTTTTTCGGGCTATATCTATCACCACCGCGCGCGTAATTCCTTCAAGCGCCCCCACGCTGACCGGAGGAGTAAAAAGGTTTCCGGCCTTCACCATAAACACATTATCTCCCGTGCATTCAGCGACATAGCCGTCGCTGGTAAGCATCAATGCCTCTTCAACGCCATATTTTATCGCGTCGATCTTGGCAAGGATGTTATTGAGATAGTTCAGGCTCTTTATCCGCGGATCGAGCGCCTGAGGCAGATTACGCCGCGTAACGGCAGTTACTATCTTAAGCCCATTCTGGTAAAACTCTTTCGGGTAAAGGGTGATCCTGTCGGTGATAATAAAGATCGTGGGCTTCTTGCATTTTCTCGGATCGAGGCCTAAATCACCGGGCCCTCTGGTAACTACAAGCCTGATATAGGCATCCTTCAGGTTATTTGCCCTGAGGGTTATGACTACCGCGTCGGCCATGTCCGACCTGGTAATCGGTATGTTCAATTGAATGGCACCCGCAGATTTGTAAAGCCTCTCTATGTGCTCCTTAAGCCTGAAGACAAGGCCATTATACGTACGAATCCCCTCGAAAACGCCGTCGCCGTATAGAAGGCCGTGGTCAAAAACCGAAATTACGGCCTTATCCTTCTCTACGAGGGCCCCATCCAAGTATATCTTCATCTTTTATATTCCCCTAATATTGAGTAATTATTATATATAACGGGCTCCGTCATGTCAATCGAATATAGAATTTTTACTTGAAGAATGTGCCAAGATGAAATATAATCGTGCAAAAGGAGCTATAAAATGCTTGATATATTGAGGGGTAAAAACGTAAAGAAGCTGGTGCTGATCGGTATACTCATACTTATACTTCCCGCTTTTGTGCTATGGGGCACAGGCAATCTCGGCGGCTCTAAAACCAAGGGCCCGTCCTCCGTAGGCCTGATAGACGGTAAAAAGGTCGGATTCGATGATTTTGCGGACAGTCTAAGGGCCGCCAGATGCCAGATAATCATGGGTTATTATGACCAGCCCAAGCTTCTCGATTCGCTCCTGAATTCGAAAGAATTTCTGGGTAAATTCGCGTGGGACAGGCTGCTTATGGCAAATGAAGCGAAAAAAGCGGGGATCAGGATAACGGATGGAGATGTAGTCAGGTACATCCGCAACCATCCTATGTTCATGAGAAACGGTTCTTTCGATGAAAGGTTTTATATCTACGTTCTCAGGAATAATATGGGCCTCGAGCCAAGGGCCTTCGAAGAGATCGCCAGGCAGAATATCGCGATCCAGCAGTTGAATGATAGCCTGACCGTCTCCATCGCGGTGAACGATGAAGAAGTGACCAAAGCTTATAAAACGGCTAACGAGAAGTTCGACCAGAAGAAGTTTGAGGAGGAAAGGGGCGACTTCGCCAAGAAGACACTCGAAGCCAAGAAAGCCGGGCATCTCGAAAATTGGCTGCGCTCCCTCGAAAAGGCCAACAAGGCCAATATAGATTTCAAGGATTATGAGAAGTACTACAGGTAGGCGCTACACGTTCCCCAGATAGACATATTTGAGTTTCCTGCGGGCGATCTCCGCCGCGCGCTCCATGGTCTCCATCGGAGTGGGCGGCAGTTTTATCTTATAGCAGGGAAAATATCTCGACAGGTGCAGAGGCGTATCAGGGCCCATATTATCGCGGATCCAATCCGCTTCTTTTTCCATCTCTCCGGCGGAATCGTTCAGCGTGGGTATTATGAGAGTGGTCAATTCTATATGGCAGCGCCCGCGCGCGCGTTTTAAAGTCTCCAGGACCGGTTCGAGAGCCCCCCTACATACCTTTCTGTAAAATTTGCCATTGAATGCTTTCAGGTCCACATTCATCGCGTCTATATACGGCAGGATCCCGTCCAGCGGAGCGCTATTGACATAACCATTCGTTACCAGCACGTTCTCCAGGCCGTTTTCTTTCGCGAGCTTCGCGGTTTCGAGGACAAATTCATACCAGATAAAAGGCTCATTGTAGGTATACGCTATGCCGAAAGAGACTTGCTTCCGTGCATCAGCCACTATCTCCGCTGATGTGACTTCTCTCGTAGGGGCATTGCAGTCCTGTGAGATCTGCCAGTTCTGGCAGAAGTCGCAGTGAAAATTACAGCCTTTTGTCCCTATTGATAATATGAATTCTCCGGGATGATAATGATAGAGGGGTTTCTTCTCTATGGGATCGAGATTTAATGATGTAATTCTGCCGTAGATCTCGGAATACAGGACTCCTTCTTTGTTAAGCCGGACACCGCAGGCGCCGCGCTTACCTGACGGTATCACGCATTCTGTCGGACAGAGACGGCAATGGACACGGCCCGAATCGAGCTTATCATAGAAGAGCGCTTCCTTCATGCCTCCCCCTCCTATTTCAGGAACCGCTTCAGCTCCTTCATAAATTGGCCCACGTCCCTGAACTGCCTGTATACTGACGCAAACCGGACATACGCTATCTCATCAAGTTCATGGAGCTTGTGCATGACGAGCTCTCCGATCTCCCTCGAGGCAACTTCGCGGTCATGCCGGCGCCCGATATACTTCTCGATGTCGTCTACCAGCTTCTCTATGCGTTTCATGCTAACAGGCCGCTTCTCGCAGGCGACGAGTATACCCTTTATAAGTTTTTCACGCTCAAAACCTTCACGGCGGCCGTCCTTCTTTATGACCATAAGAGGCACGCGCTCGACATATTCATAAGTCGTGAAGCGTTTCTTGCATCTCATGCATTCGCGGCGGCGGCGCACGCTCGAGCCGTTCTTCGCTACTCGCGATTCGATAACACTGTCATTCCTGTTTCCGCAATACGGGCAGCGCATTATTATTTGGCCAATCTGACCCTGACGCCGGCTTCGCGCAGCAGGTCCTTCGACATCTTATCCGGGTAATCGCCGCGTATTACAACTTCTTTTATGCCGGCATTGATTATCATCTTGGCGCAAATGATGCACGGCTGGATCGTGGAATAGATCGTGGCGTCTTTCACGCTTGTCCCGTGAAGCGCCGCCTGTAAAAAAGCGTTCTGCTCGGCGTGCAGCCCCCTGCAGAGCTCATGGCGTTCACCGGAAGGGACCTTCAGCTTCTCGCGAATACAGCCGATTTCTGAACAATGGCGTATCTTAGACGGCACTCCATTGTAACCGGTGGCAAGTATCCTCTTGTCCCTGACCAGTACCGCGCCAACGCTGCGCCTTAAACAGCTCGAACGCCGCGATACAAGATCCGCGATACCCATGAAATATTCGTCCCATGCGGGCCTCTCCGGCGGGCGTTTTAATTTACGGGTTTTATTCATCTGTCGATCCTCTTTATCAGGTCCTTATACAGGGGAAATCTGCCTACCAATCCATGCACCTCTTTGCGGACGCCCTCTATCACCTTCTCATCGGCCGGGCTCGAGAGGATTTTATCCATACAATGCGCTATCACTTTCATCTGGGCCTCTTTCATCCCTCGCGTAGTTACCGCCGGCGTGCCCACGCGTATGCCGCTGGCGACGAACGGCGACTTCTTGTCGTAAGGTATCAGATTTTTATTCACGGTTATGTTGGCCCTGTCGAGCGCTGTCGCCGCGTCTTTGCCGGTAATATTTTTGCTCGTAAGGTCGAGGAGGAAGAGGTGTGTATCCGTCCCGCCCGTTACCACCCTGTATCCGAGTTTTGCCATCTCCGTGGAGAGCGCATTTGAATTCTTCAGGATCTGCCGCTGATAAACCTTAAACTCCGGCTGGAGGGCTTCTTTAAAACATACCGCCTTGGCCGCTATGACATGCATGAGCGGCCCTCCCTGTAGCCCGGGAAATACCTCTGAATCGATCTTCTTCGCGAATTCCTTCCTGCACATGACAAATCCGCCCCTGGGCCCGCGCATCGTCTTATGCGTCGTCGAAGTGACAAACTCGGCATAGTTAACGGGGCTCTCATGAAGCCCGGCCGCGATGAGGCCGGCTATGTGGGCGATATCGACGAAGAAAAATGCCCCCACGGAATCCGCGATCTGCCTGAATCTCTTGAAATCGATAGTCCTCGGGTAAGCGGAGGCGCCCGCAAGTATCATCTTGGGCCTGTGCTCTTTGGCTTTCGCGGCTATCTCGTCATAGTCGAGCATTTCGGTCTTGCGATTGACGCCGTAAGGCACCATCTTAAAGAGTTTGCCCGAGAAGTTATGAGGATGCCCGTGGGATAGATGGCCTCCACAGGCAAGGTCCATAGCCAGGACCGTATCGCCGGGCTTCAGCATGGCGAAATATATCACCATATTGGCCTGCGTGCCCGAATGCGGCTGGACATTGACATGTTCGGCGCCGAATAATCTCTTCGCGCGCTCTATCGCGAGCTCCTCGACGACATCGGCATTATGGCATCCATTGTACCATCTGGCATGCGGATAGCCTTCAGCGTACTTGTTGGTCAATGCCGAACCCTGGGCCTCGAGCACATCCTCGCTTACGAAGTTCTCGCTCGCTATCAGCTCCAGGTTCTCATTTTCGCGCTTGGTCTCGTCCAGGATCGCCCTGTATACTTCGGGGTCCCTCTTCTTTAATCCGTCCATATCAACGTCCTTTTATTTTTGATTCAATATCTTTTATCTGTTTCACGCGCCTGGCGTGACGCTCGCCCGCGTGATCTGTGGCGATCCATGTCCTTAATATCTCTTTTGCCTTTTTACCTTCCGTATACGAAGCCGCCAGGACCAGCACGTTCGTATCATTATGCTCTCTGGCCGATTTCGCCATCTCAACATCATAGCAGGCAGCGGCCCTTACGCCGTGAACCTTATTCGCGATGATAACCATGCCAACGCCGGTCTTGCAGATCAGCACTCCGCGCTCAGCTTTCCCCTCGCTTACCGTCCTGGCCACTTCGAAACCTATTAGCGGATAGTCGCACGACTCTTTCGAATGGGTACCGAGATCCGCCACTTCGTACCCTTCCTCTTCCATAAACCGTACCAGCGCGGCTTTCAATTCATATCCGCCGTGATCACTGCCTATCGCGATCTTCACTTTAAACTCCCTCTTTCTTTAGTTTGACGACGCCCAATATTACAGTTTTTTTACAAACCTCTCTATCTCGCGCTTTATCTCATCTTTTATAGCCCTGTAAGTTTCTATGGAACCGCCGATCGGGTCCCTGATGCCCTGAGCCGCAGAACCACCCTCATCGGTGTTTTCGTATTTTTTAAGAACGTGCGTTTTGGCGACGGCCGGAAAGATTCTCAACACTTCATCTTTATGAGATTCTTCCATTGTAAGGATAAGACCCGCTTTTTTTATCATATCGGCCGTGAGGCTTCTGGACCTGTGGCCCGAGACATCGATACCCTCTTCTTTCATAACCATTATCGTACCGTCCGTCGGAGATAATCCGTCCAAAGTGCTCGTCCCGGCGGAGCTTATACTTATGTTCTCTTTGCCAAGCTCACGAAGGCGCTTCCGCATCAGGCCTTCAGCCATAACCGAACGGCACGAATTCCCAGTACAGACGAACAATACTGAATTTATCATCTCCGCCTGACCTCTTTCAATATCTTGCCGGCGGCGACCGCCGCTTCCCTAAGGATCACCGGAGGGTCCGAGCTTATATCCACGACGGTTGACTCCTTGCCGACCGCGGAGGGCCCGGCATCGAGCAGCATATCTATCCTGCCGTCCAGGTATTTCAGCACCTGGGACGCGCGCGTCGCAGGTGCCCTGCCGCTTAAGTTGGCGCTCGGCGCGCCCACCGGGACTCCGGCCGCTTTTATAAGTTCCAGCGCCACCCTGTTGGCGGGCATCCTGAATCCGACCTTGCCGCCGCGCCTCGATGCCAATATTATGGTAAGAGGCCCGGGCCAGAACCTGCCAATAAGACGGTCTGCTCTCTTTGTAATGCGGCAACCCATTTTATTTATGCTTTCCTTATCGGCAATATGCACGGTAAGGGGCTTTCCGCGGATGCGTTTCTTGATGCCGTAAAGCCTCTCGACCGCCCTTTTGTCCGACAGGTTGACCGCAAGGCCGTATACGGTTTCCGTCGGGAAAGCTACTATTCCGCCTGACCTGACCGCCGTTGCCGCGTAGGAGATAATATCTTCATCCGGATCTTCGGGATCGACGCGGATCACAAGTGTCTTCGATACGGACATTACCGCCCCAGGTTCCGGTTCTTTTTACGGACGCCATCGGCCAGCGACTTCTTGAGCGCTCCGAGCGCCTTTTCTATCCTCCTGTCGCCCAGGCTCAATATCTGTAAAGCAAGTATGGCGGCATTACGAGCTCCGGATTTACCGATGCTGACGGTGGCAACCGGCACTCCCGCCGGCATCTGGACAGTCGAAAATAATGAATCTATACCCTTCAGTTCGGCCGTCTCCATCGGCACTCCTATTACCGGCAACGTGGTAAGGCTGGCCACTACACCCGCAAGATGCGCCGCGCCGCCTGCCCCGGCAATGATCACCCTGATACCGTTTCTTCGCGCGGATGCGGCAAATCTCGCGGTATCCTCGGGAGAGCGGTGCGCCGATAGTATTCTGACCTCGTAAGGGACCTTATTCTCGTCTAAAACTTTCGTTGCCTGCTCCATAACCGGAAGGTCTGAATCACTGCCCATTATTATCGCGATAACCGGTTTTCTAGCCATATCGATCTCCCCTATCCCTTGATTGCCCTGTAAGCAATGTCCGTACGATAGTGCATTTTATCAAAATTTATCAACCTTACCGCTTCGTAACAATTGTTGATCGCGGCCCTGTAATCGCCTCCGAGCGCCGTCACATTCAGGACGCGGCCGCCGCTGGTAACGAAGAGCCCCTGCGCGTCGACGTCGCGGCGCCCTGACCTGGTCCCGGCATGAAAGACGACCACATCCCTCATCCCGGAAGCGCGGTCCAGGCCGTTTATCTCCATGCCTTTTATGAAATTACCCGGATACCCGCCGGAGGCCACTACCACCGAAACGCACGGCCTTGGATCCCATTCGAGCGAATATCCTCCGAGAGCGCCGTCACAGGAGCGCTCCATCAGCTCAACCAGGTCAGACTTCATCCTGGGCAATATGGCCTGAGTCTCCGGATCGCCGAACCTGACATTGAATTCGAGGACATAAGGGCCTTTATCTGTCATCATAATACCTGCGTAGAGGGCTCCTGTATAAGGCTTCCCTTCGGCCGACATCCCTCTTATCACGGGATCTATTACCCTCTCCATTATATCCCTGGCAACCGCTACCGTAACCACCGGCCCCGGCGAGTAGGCTCCCATGCCGCCTGTATTCGGCCCCTTATCGCCGTCGAAAGCCCTCTTATGGTCCTGGCTGGAAGCCAGAGGGACGACATTCTTGCCGTCCGAAACCACTATTATGGACGCCTCTTCTCCGTTAAGGCAGTCCTCTATTATAACCTTATCGCCCGAATTCCCGAAGGATCTGTCGATCATTATAGCCTGGAGCGCCGCGACCGCTTCGTCCATCGACTTACAGACCATAACGCCCTTGCCCGCCGCGAGCCCGTCGGCTTTTATGACGACCGGCACCCCTCTCGACTCCAGATACTTAAGCGCTTCCGAATGTTTATCGAAGATCTTAAAGTCTGCCGTCGGCACTCCGAGCCTCTTCATCAGCTCTTTGGAAAATGCTTTGCTGCCTTCGAGGCGCGCGCATTCTTTTGTCGGCCCGAATATCCTAAGCCCCTTATCCCGGAAGAGATCGGCTATACCGGCTACGAGCGGCGCCTCCGGCCCCACAACCGTAAGGTCTATCTTCTTCGTCCTGGCGAATTCCAAAAGGCCGTCAATATCGTCTGCCTTGATATTAACCGGCTCGGCTATCCTGGCCATGCCGTCGCTGCCTGGCGCTGCATACAGCTTCCCGCATTTGGGACTCTGCGCTATCTTCCACGCAAGCGCGTGTTCGCGGCCGCCCGATCCTATAAGTAATATACGCACATTATCCCTTTAAACGTTTCAACGGACGATGACCTCTCCGCGGCCCTTCACGACACGCCCTATCACATGCGACCTCAGCCCCGTCGAGCGGAGAGTATCCCGGGCCTTATCGACCGACTTGCGATCCAGAGTTAACACCATGCCTATGCCCATATTGAGCGTACGGTACATCTCCCTGTCATCTATATCGCCGCGTTTTTTAATAAGCTCAAATATCTGCGGCGCTTTCCATGAATCTTTTTCTATCTCTATCGCCATTCCCTTCGGGATTATCCTGGGGATCTTGTCGTAAAACGCCCCTCCGGTAATATTGGCGATGCCTTTTATACTTACTTTCTTCTTAAGCGCCAGGATATGCCTTGCATAGAGGCGGGTCGGTTTTAACAGCTCTCTCGAATGCAGCCTGAGCTCCTTTTCGCTGAATACTTTCCGCACCAGGGAATATCCGTTCGAATGGAGGCCGCTCGATTCGAGGCCCAGCACGACGTCGCCGGCCTTTGTCCCGCTTCCGTCGATCACATCCCTCCTGTCGACTATGCCGACTCCGAATCCCGCGAGATCGTATTCGCCGCGGGCATACATCCCCGGCATCTCGGCGGTCTCTCCCCCGACAAGCGCAAAGCCAGCCTCCCTGCACGCGGCCGATATGCCTTTTACGACATCTTTCAGGACGCCGGCGCGGATCTTTCCCGTAGCTATATAATCCAGGAAAAATAACCCCTCGGCGCCGGAACAGAGGATGTCATTGGCGCTCATCGCGACAAGGTCGATCCCGACAGTATCGTGTTTATCCGCAAGGAAAGCTATCTTCAGTTTCGTTCCGACACCGTCGGTAGAAGAGACGAGCAGGGGATCGGCGAATTTCCTGAAATCCGGACGGAAGAGCGCGCCGAAACTGCCGACATCGCTTATCACGCCTCCGGTCTTCGTGGCGGCGGCGAACCGCCTGTAATGGCCCACCAGCAGATTCGCCTTATCGATATTCACGCCGGCGGATTTGTAGGTTATTTTCATCTTTCTATACCCAATGCCTTGCCGGAGATCATCTCAAGTGCCTGCAAATATTTCCGGCTTGTCTTCCGCGCTATTTCATCCGGAAGCTCCGGGCCGGGAGGCGTCTTGTCCCATGCAAGCGTCTCCAGATAATCCCTAACGAATTGCTTATCAAAACTCGGCTGCGGGCCGCCCGGTTTATAATCGTCCATGGGCCAGAAACGGGACGAGTCAGGGGTCAATATCTCGTCGATAAGCATTATCCTGTTCTCATATATACCGAACTCGAATTTTGTGTCGGCAATTATTATACCTTTCGATTCCGCGTACCGGCTCGCCTTAGCGTATAAAGCGATGCTGGCCTCTTTGAGCTTACCGGTCACATCCTTGCCCAGATGCCTCTCGACATAATCCTGCGAGACATTGATATCATGCCCTTCGTCCTCTTTCGTGGATGGAGTAAAAATAGGCTCCGGAAGCTTGTCGGATTCACGAAGCCCGGCCGGAAGCTTTATCCCGCAAATGGAGCGGCTCTTTTGATACTCTTTCAGGCCGGATCCCGAAAGATAGCCGCGCACGACACATTCTACAGGGACTGCCTTTGCCTTCTTTACCAGCATCGACCGGCCTTTCAGGATATCCGCGTACTTTTGCAACTCTTCCGGGTATCTCGAAACGTCAGCCGAGATAAAATGATTGGCTATAATATCCCCTGTAAGATTAAACCAGAAGAGCGACAGTTGGGTCAGGACCTCGCCTTTGTGCGGGATACCTGTCGGCAGAACCACGTCGAAACAGGATATCCTGTCTGTTGAAACTACGAGAAGCTTGTCCTTCAGGTCATAGACATCCCTGACTTTTCCCCTTTTAAACAGCCCTATATCCGTAAAGCTGGTTTTAAGCAGCGGCTTGCCTGTCATGGTAGGCATCTCCCTATATTCCCACCTGCCTGAATATCCTGTCCACATTCTTCACATGATATTTAAAATCGAATATATCTTCTATGGTGCCTATCGATAATACCGAGCGTATACCG
This sequence comes from Candidatus Omnitrophota bacterium, assembly GCA_016935115.1. GTDB lineage: Bacteria > Omnitrophota > Gorgyraeia > 2-01-FULL-45-10 > 2-01-FULL-45-10 > CAIMPC01. Next base: position 26,682 of record JAFGRN010000023.1, read on the forward strand.
TCGTCATTAAGCAGTGCGTCCCTGAATCCGATATTATTACGCTTGGCGGTGAACGCGACGGCCTGTACCTTATCGTATGCCTCATTACGCGTAAGCCCTTTATCGATAAGCTCGAGCAGGAGCTTGCCGGAGAATACTATACCGCCGGATTTATTGAGGTTTTCCAGCATCCTCTCTTCATTCACTACAAGATGCGAGACTATATCCATGAACTTGTTGAGCATGTAATCCAGGAGTATGGTCGAATCCGGCAATATCACGCGCTCGACCGAAGAGTGGGATATGTCGCGTTCGTGCCACAGGACGATATCCTCCATGGCCGCCATCGAATTAGCCCTCAATACGCGCGCCAGGCCCGATATGCGTTCGCACATTATCGGGTTCTTCTTGTGGGGCATTGCGCTCGAGCCCTTCTGGGACTTCGAAAAATACTCCTCTACCTCGCCTATCTCCGTATGCTGCAGGTTGCGGAACTCCGTGGAAAACTTCTCAAGCGAAGTCCCTGTAATCGCGACCGCTGTCAGGAGCTCGGCATGTCGGTCGCGCTGCAGTATCTGCGTGGAGATCCGCGCGCTCTTAAGGCCCATCTTCCTGCACGTGTAAGCCTCGACCGAAGGATCTATGTTCGCGTAGGTTCCGACGGCGCCCGATATCTTCCCTACGCTTACCGTCTCGCGCGCCTTCTCGAGCCTCGCGAGATTACGGCCCATCTCATCGTAGTAAAGGGCGAGCTTCAATCCGAATGTCATGGGCTCGGCGTGGACCGAGTGGGTGCGCCCTATCATGAGCGTCTTCTTATGGCGCCTGGCTTTGCCCTTCAGTATCCTCATGAGTTTTTTCACGTCATCGATGAGGATGTCACAGGCCTCCCGCATCTGCGCCGAGAGCGCGGTATCCAGCACATCGCTCGAGGTAAGCCCCATATGGATGTACTTGGCATCGTCGCCGACATATTCCGAAACGCATTTTATGAAAGCTATGACATCGTGGTTTGTCTCGGCCTCGATCTCCCTGATCCTGTCGACGCTGAACCTGGCCCTCTTCTGTATCTGGAATAGGGACGATTTTGGTATCCGGCCCATCCTGGCGAGCGCTTCGCAGGCATATATCTCCACGTCAAGCATCCTGCGAAAGCGGTTCTCCTCGCTCCACACGGCAGCCATTCTGGGAAGTGAATATCTGGGTATCATTATGCCCTCTTTATTTTGAATGGTGCGGAAGAAGGGAGTCGGCGACTTTGCCTCGCAGTGCTCGGCTCCGTCGCCAGCTTCTTCGCTGTCGCGCATAGCGCTTTTCCTCGCTATTCGCTCGGCGCTCATCCGCTTCGACTCCATCTTAAGCCGCTGACAATAACAACTGGTGCGGAAGAAGGGAGTCGAACCCTTAAGGTTTTACCCATACGGTCCTGAGCCGTACGCGTCTGCCAATTCCGCCACTTCCGCTTAGAAACAAGCCCACTCAGTATACCTTAAACAATTTTACCTGTCAATTACCCCTCCACAACGGGGAAAATCTGATTTTGGGAGGCTCTCTTTATGATATTTCACTCTGATAACGTGCGGTAACGGGAGATCCTGAGCTGGCCGCAGCCGGCGTCGATATCTTCGCCGCGTGGCTTGCGATGGTTGACATTGATACCATTGTCGCGAAGAGTTCTGACAAAAACCCTGATATCGGCGGAAGACGGCTCGGCATAACCTTTCATGCTTACCTTATTACATGCTATAGTATTTACCTTACAATTGATCCCCTTGAGAAGTTTAGCCAGTTTCAAGGCATCGCCGCGCGAGGCGTTCGCGCCCTTTATCAGTATGTATTCGAACGTTATCACGCGGCCTGTATTCCCTGTATACTCCCGGCAGGCCGGGATCAATTCTTTCAGCGGATACTTATTATTGATCGGGACCAGCTTCGAGCGCACCTCTTCATCCGCGGAATGGAGCGAAACCGAAAGCTCAACCTGCAAAGCCTCCCTCTCCAGCTTCTTCATTCCGGGTATTATTCCGCAGGTCGATATCGTCATCCTGCGGGCGCCTATATTAAACGCGTCCGGGTCGTTCAATATCCGTATGGCCTTCAGCAGATTGTCATAATTATCGAGCGGCTCACCTATCCCCATAAATACGAGGTTCGTTATGCGGGCCCGCGGATTATCGGCCCTGACAAAGAGGACCTCGTCGAGTATCTCGGAAGCCTTGAGGTTCCTGATAAACCCGAAGGGCGCGCTCGCGCAAAAAGCGCAGGCGAACCTGCATCCCACCTGCGTCGACAGGCATACGGAAGCCCTGTCTTCTTCAGGCAAAAATACGGCCTCTATGGCATTGGCGTCCTCGAGCTTCAGGAGATATTTGGTGGTGCCATCGGCCTTTGACTTCCTGGAGTCGAGCATCGTAAGGCGGGTAATATGGAAGATGCCTTTTAGCTTATGGCGCAACCCGTCGGGAAGGTCACTCATCCCGTCGAACGAACGCGCGCCGGAGGCATACAGCCACCTGAAGACCTGCTTTGCCCTGTAGGCTTCCGCGCCTGCAGACTTAAGCGCTGACACAAGCCCGTCCTTTGAGAGATTCTTTATGTCGGTCTTATCCATTGTCTGGAAAGGCTGGAAGTCAGCCTATCTTCTTTCTGGTGAGCACTTTGATGAAGCAGAAGATCGTCAATGCCAATATGAATGTCCACGAAAGGAACATGAAGAGCCAGCCCGAGAGCCTCATGTTTTGGCCTTTCTCTTCCTCATCCAGGCTATCTTAACCAGGACTGCAAGCGTCACAAAAGCCGCCACAAGGCAGAATCTCGTGGCGAATACTATCTGCCTATCAGGCGCGGAAACGTTTTTCATCAATATCGTCGGAATGCCGTCCTGATACAGCCAGAACCCCAGGATCACAATAAGAAATGCCGGGGTAATGTATTTTATTATGAATTTATATATGCCGGGTACGCGCATGTCCGCGCCATGGTGTATCTCCTCCCAGGCCTTCTCCATTCCGAATACCCATGCGAAGAGTATCACCTCAACCGTGGCAAACAGCACAAGGCAGAATGTCCCGCCCCAGAAGTCGAGCTCGTCCACTACGCCCCTGCCGAGAAGGAATATCGGGGCCTGGCACAATACGAAAAGTACCACGCCGAATATAGATACCGCTTTTTTCCTCGTTATATTAAATTCGTCCTCGAGAAACGCGATCGCCGGCTGGGCAAGCGATACGGATGAAGTTATGCCCGCGAGAAAGAGCAGCATAAACCAGAGGCAGCCGAAGAACTGCCCGAGCGCCATCTTACCGAATATGAGCGGCATCGTGACAAACCCCAGGTTAAACGCGCCGCTATGCGCTATATCCCGCACCCCGCCCGGCCCGAAGAAGACGAAAGCCGCCGGGATTATTATGCTGCCTCCTATAATGACTTCGATCAGCTCATTGGTACCTACCGCCGATAATCCCGACAGGACCACGTCGTCGCCCTTAGAAAGATAGCTGGCATACGTAAGGATCACGCCTATGCCGACGGACAGGGTAAAGAATATCTGCCCTGCGGCGGCGAGCCAGACCTTTGCGCTCTTCAGCGCAGTGAAATCCGGATTCCATAAAAATCCCAGGCCGTTAACAAGGTTCCAGCCGGGCCTTGACGGATCGGGCGTTCCCAGCATAAGCACGCGCACCATCATGATTATTCCGAACAGAAACAGAAGAGGCATCGCCACCTTGCAGAGCCTCTCGATGCCGCCCCTGATCCCGTAATAGGTAACCGCCATATTCGCGATGAACGTCACCAGGAAGAACACGTATGCCGGGGCCATATTGCAGAAATATGAGTTTCTCTCGAGCCCCTGAAAGCCCCGAAGGAACGACTGCATCGCCGTTTCTGTCGCGGCGGATGAGTACCTGCCGGTCATAGCGAAGAAACTGTACGCGAGCGTCCATGATTCTATATAGGTATAATAGACCATTATAACGAGCGGGCCGAATATCCCTATCACGCCGAAGTACTTGATAAAACGGTTCTTGGCCCACATATTATGGAATATGCCGGGAGCTGTGCCGTGCCCGAACCCGCCTCCGAACCGGCCGAGAGTCCACTCCACCCACATGAGCGGTATGCCAAGAAGGAGTAGCGACACAAAATACGGTATCATGAATGCACCGCCGCCGTTGGACGCCGCCTGTACCGGGAAACGCAACAAGTTACCGAGGCCGATGGCGCTTCCGGCTACCGCCATTATGATACCAAGCCTTGTGCCCCATGCCTGCCGCTTATTCGCCATGGCACTCCTGTTTGACATACCGCCTGTCCACCAGCCGTAACAGCTTCCTTCCGGTACGGACTTCTCCGGGCTTATGATATACGAACGATGTCTCGAATATGGCTATCTCCATGTTCTTCCACAGGTCCGGATAATGCGATTTGATATTGGAAAATATTTTTCTCTTCACATCTTCGGCCGAACGGCCTTCCTTGAGCTCAAGGTTAAATTCCATCACCTCTTTTATATCGTTCAATTTCAATACGATCTGCCATTCGCTGGTTATGCCGTCCACATCCTTCAATATCTCCTGGAACATGAGCGGATAGATATTGCCGCCGGAAGCCACCACAAGCTCATCAGACCTGCCGCGCATTCTCGCCAGTTTCCTGTATGGCAGGCCGCACGGGCACCTCTCTTCTATGATCCTGCTGATATCCCTGTTCCTGTAACGTATGAGGGGCATTGTGCGGCGCGCTAGCGTGGTGAATGTGACTTCGCCGTATCCCTCGGCATCGGGATCCGTTATCTCCACTAAAAAATTATTCTCATCTATATGATACCCGCCGGCGCACTTTCTGAACGCCTCGAATGCCATGATCCCGGCGGACTCCACCGACGCGTAAACCATCCTCACCTCTACGCCCGGCCAGACCTTCTCCATCCATGGCCGCGCCGCGTCAGGCATCTCTTCGGCGCCGCCTATTATGAACTTCAGCGGGTACGAACCGCTCTTCTCCGCTATCTCGGTTAGCCGTATGAGCCATGTCGGCTCGCCCAGGACGACGTTAAAATTATACGTCGGTATCCTCTTATAAACTTCCATGGGATCGACCTTACCCGCCGCCATGCCGAGCATTCCCGAATGCTCGAGCGATTTCTGCCCGATCATCCCCGGTATCCATATACAGAAGTCGAACGCGTTCACGATCCTGTCCGTTTTCCTGACGCCGCCGATAAGCATACCGGCCGCGTTGAATTTGCCTATATGCCCCAACTCATCCATCGAGACATAGATCCTCTTGTTCCTTCCCGTTGTGCCGGAGGATTCGAATACCATGTGCGGCTGCCTGCAGAGAAAATCCTCGGCATGCTCCACTATGTCCTGCGGGGTCGTATAAAATCCGCCAAGATCGGATGGCTTGCGGACTTTGTCAGGATTAATATTAAGGCTGTCGAATTTCTGCCTGTAGAATCTGGAATGCCTGTAAGCGTATCTGACAACCTCGCAAAAAGATTCGCGCGCCTTCCAATCGAGAAGCGCCCGGGGAGTCTTGTTGGAAATGGCTGCCAGCATCCCCGGAGACGCTTTAGATATGGCCAGATCGGCTATTTTAGATATCATGGGCGGCCTATGAGATCTCTTTTAAGGCTCTATTCAGGGCCTCTTCGAAGAGATCGATGCCAAGGTCGATCTCCTTCTCGGTAATGTATAACGAAGGCGCCAGCGTGAAGGCATTCTTGTAATAACCGCCGACATCAAGCACCAGCCCGCGCTTCTTCCCGCCTGCCGTGAGAGTGCCGCTTAAACCTATCTCCTCTATGCGGTCGGTCAGCGCCTTATTCGGGGTAAAGCCGTCCTTCTGGCAAAGCTCTATCCTGAGCGCAAGGCCCAATCCGTCGACATCGCCTATCTGCGAATATCTCTTCTGCAATGCCTTCAGCCTTGAGAGGAAATATGCCCCCTTTTTCGGCACATCTACGGCAAAATTTGATTCCTCTATCAGCTTCATCACCTCAAGGCCCGCGGCCGTGCCCTGCGGATTCGAGGAGAATGTCGAATGCGTGGATCCGGGGCCGAAGACCTTGGGATTTATCAGCTTCTCCCTCGCCCATATGCACGATATGGGGTTGAGCCCGTTGGTCAATGCCTTGCCGAATACGATAATGTCGGGCGATACCTCAAAATGCTCTATGGCCCAGAATTTTCCCGTCCTGAAGAAGCCCATCTGGATCTCATCGTCCACCATCATGATATTGTGCCTGTCCAGGATCTCTTTAAGGCCCGAAAAATATTCCCGCGGCGGTACGACATACCCGCCTGTCCCCTGTACGGGCTCTACGTAGAAGGCGGCGAATTCGCAATTGTTGGTCTTATTATTTATAACGCCGTAATATTCGGTCTCGAATAATTTCTCAAACTGTTTCAGGCAGTACATGCCGCAGGAGTCTTTTTTCTTCTCATAAGGGCACCTGAAGCAGTACGGATACGGCACGAAGAGCGCCCTGTCCCCGAAGTGGCCGAACTTCTCCCTGTAACGGTAACTCGATGTTATGGCCGAAGCGCCGAGGGTCCTGCCATGATATCCGCCCATGAACGCGAAGACGAGGTTCTTCCCGGTATGATTGCGCACAAGCTTCATCGAATCCTCTATCGCGGAGGCGCCTCCGACATTGAAATGGACACGGCCCTTCTCTTCGAAAGTCCTCTCGGCCCTCTGCGCTATCCTGGCCGCGAGACGTATCTTCTCCTCATGCAGGTACTGGCATGCCAGGTGCGGCAGGCGATCGATCTGACGCCTGAGAGCGTCGATAATGCGCTTATTGTTATATCCGAAATTCACCGCCGAATACAGCATCTGCAGGTCGAGAAACTCCGTCCCGTTCCTGTCATAAAGGAAAGATCCTTTACAATGTTCAAATATATTCGGTTTCGGGACATAGTGGACGGTATCCCCCCACGAACAATACTTCTCCTCGAGCTTCATCAGCTCATCCTGTGATGCCTCTCTCTCCTCCGGCTTTCTTACGAGGGTCTTCTGTTTTTGGGCCACGATTCGCTCCTTTTCAAATATTTATAAACATCCGACAAGTCATCAAACGGGACAAAAGGCACCTTTTCTGAACTAAGGCGCTCCCTGAGTGAACTCTTGGCAAATACGAGATCCGTTCTCTTCGATGGACACAGGTCGGACAGGCCGTCACCGACATAGATTGACCTCGTATTGCGGCCTATATTGGCCTTAAGATTCCCGGTCTTGCAATGTGCGCAGCGTTTGCGGCATCTGCCGCTGTACGGGAATCGCGGAATAAGCGACTCCTTCAATAATTTCAGCGAATTGCAGTAGACATCTACTCCGCTGATACCGTTATTTTTAAGGATGCCTTTCAGTATATAATCGAAGTTGTCGCTCAATATCACCTTGCGCGTATTATTCCTGTCGCAGAGCCCCAATATTTTCTTAAAAGAAGGGTCGAGCTTTATTCCCGAAAGATAACTGTCGAGCCTGCCGCGGGTTATCTTTATGCCGCGTATCTGGGCGTCGAGGCACTCGAGGGATCCTATCTCGCCTCTTTTCCATTTCTCTTCGAGCGCCATCCAATTATCGTCTTTCGAAAAACGCTCCAGCATATCGTCAAGGATGTCAAATTTCGTTATGGTATTATCAAAATCGAAGAAGAAGACGCATTTTCCACGGCTCATTTTAATTCACCGCCCTGCCGGAGGCCGCGACCATCGCCTTTATTTCGCCGCAAATTTCATCCTTAAGAAGTTCCTCTACAGGCATAGGCATGGTCATGGACCAGTTGGTCCTGGCGATGGTGCCGGGCCGGTTTATCCTCTCCCGGTACATATCGCCTTTGAATGCGCCGGCAAGATAGAGATAATCTATAAATAGTTCTATGGAAAATATTGACCGTGACATAAGCGTTACTTTAAGCGCCGCTTTCATTATTTCGGCGTCGCACTCTTCCCGCATCGGGCCCCTGATCTTAAACTGCCCCCAGAGCTTTTCTTTCTCCTTATACGTATTAAGGTACATGTCGAGGAAATCCGCCAGCTCTTCCTCCCGCTTTCCGAGTATCCCCGCATAGATCTCTTTAGTAGCCACGATATCCTGCCAACGCAGCCGCCCATGCCTCGACCGTTTCGCGTCGAAAAGAAGCTCCTTTACGCGCCCGAAATCTATCCCGCGCTCGCCGCACTTCCTTATAAATAATGCCTCGTCCACTGTGCCCGCCTCATTTTCCCACCAGGCGGCCCAGTTCGTGGTATCGTGCGTTGAGAGCATGGCTACGGATATTTCGCGATACTCCTTAGGCGCAAGAAAGTCGTGCTTCGTCTGCCAGTCTTTCACCCAGCGTTCCACCTCATTCCCCGGAATGCCCAGCTCCTTCAGTGTCTCGGGACATGCCCTGGGTATCATTCCCAGGTCCTCGGCGCAGAGCAGCATATCCGAGCTTTTTATCATGACCGATAATATGGCCCGCCCATGGTCTCCCCACACATTCTCATCCGGCGGGTCAAAAGTCCCCTTGAGCCCTTCATTCTCCAGCGGATCGGTATAGGGGATGCTCCATATGCGGAACAGGCCGACCACATGGTCGACTCTAAGTATATCATAAAAATTACCGGCATATTTCAGTTTCTCTTTAAGGTATTTGAATTTATCATCGGCTATCCTGTCCCAGTCATATGTCGGCATCCCCCATCTCTGGCCCTTGGAACAGTACATATCCGGCGGCGCTCCGGCGGCAAAATCGAGCTTAAAATACTCGGGATGCGCCCAGACATCCGCGCTGTCCCGGGAAATAAGGATGGGTAGATCGCCTTTTATCAATATTTTCCTGGAGGCAGCATATTTTTTAGCCGCTGAAAATTGCCCGCACAGCACCCACTGCACCCATTTCTGGAACAGTATATCTTTTTTATGTTTCTCTTCAAACTGCGAAAGCGCGTCGGCGTCCCGATAGGCATACCCCTCGTTCCAGTCATACCACGGCTTTCCCTGATGGGCGCTCTTTAGGACTTTATAAAGAGCAAAATCATCAAGCCAGTATTTATTCGCGCGGATAAATTTATTGAACTCTGCCGGTTTTCCCGCGGCGAGGCCATTTTCAAATATATCCCACAGAACCTGGCGTTTCTCTTCCTTTATGGCGTAATCTACATATCCCGCGCCTGCTGGCAGCATCTTCTTTATCTTTTCTATCCTGGCTCTTATGGCCTTGTCCCTGCTCTCAGGCATTGAATTGAGCGATACATATGAAGGTTCGAGAGCGAATGAGCTTACGGCATCATATGGGCAGAAGGTGGCGCCTATCTCATTCATAGGAAGGAGCTGGATAATGGATAAATCCGCCTTTTCGCAGAAATCCATAAGAAGTTTCAGGTCATCCAGGTCGCCTATTCCCGTAGTATTCTTCGAATATGCCGAGAAGAGCGGCACCAGGAGTCCCGCGCGCCTATGGGTGCCTATCCTGTTCCATTTATCAGATGAAGCGGTCTTCAAAAGATCGACCTTATCCTGGGGCATACCTCTCCTTGGTAAAAGATTATCTTATTATACTATATAAGTACTCCTGTAAAATCAATAGAAAA
>JAFGRN010000024.1 GCA_016935115.1 Candidatus Omnitrophota bacterium
TAAGCAGGTTCCCCTTTTTATCCTGAACAAAAGACCGGTCCCGCCTTGGCGGGAAGATATTTTCAGTGCGAACATAACGAGGATTATAGCTGACTACTGGACAGGCAGAACTTCCCTTAGGGGACAGGTCTGAAGCTAAAAATGGGGACAGGTCTGAAGCTAATTTTGAAAACGTCCCTGAGTCCTGAGTCTGGCTTCACAAGGGAAGGTGGGCGCTTCGGTCACATTTATGGTAGATGGGGCCAAAAAAATCCCCGGTTAGAGATGAAAAACCAGGATTTACCGCCTTGCCGCCTGTAGCATAATATGATATCTTTATATGGTAAGGGTCAAAAGGATGTTTTGGCCTAAAACCGGGCATCCGGATAGCGGTTTTCAGGAGAGAGGGTGATGGTATGATCGAGCGCAGAAAACACAGGCGATACTCGGTCTATTGCCCGATCGAGTATAAGTGCGAGGATGATAATCCTGTAGACTCCTCCATAACGATTAATGTTTCGGAGGGGGGAGCTCTAATATGCACGCATAAGCCGATAGTTCCGCAGACCAAGGTTATAATCAAGATGCTGCTGAAGGGCGAGGTCTTTTTTATAAGGGCCAAAGTCGTTCACTCCGAGCTCGATGAAGACAAAGGGACTTATAAAATAGGGATCCAGTTTACCGAAAACTCATTCAGTTTTATCCGGCGCCTCTATGAAGAGATAGAGGCGATCATGCTATATCAGAGAGAATACGCGAAGCAGACCGGAGAGCAGATATCGCTCCTCGATGCTTCGAAGAGATGGTACAGCAGCCACCATTAATATCCCGCCTTCCGGCAGCCGAATAAAATCGCGGCAAACACTTGACAATACGCGTTCTCTGTGATATCTTTTATTATGTAAATAGTTAATATGCCTAACTATTAAGGAGATTAAAAAATGTCGCAGATTTCACTATCCGAATTCGCCGATAGGGTCGGCAAGATCATGCCGGTAATAATGAAGGATTTCATGAAGCATCAGGCGGCGGTATTCTACAAGATGGACGTCACCATGCCGCAGTTCTTCGTCATGGAACACATATCGAGATGCGGCGATTGCCGGATGGGCGAGCTGGCTAAATTCATAAATGTCACGACAGCGGCCATGACGGGCCTGATAGACAGGGTAGTCAGGGACGGTTATGTGTCAAGGTTCAGCGATCCAAAAGACAGGCGCATAGTAAAGGTTAAGCTTACGCCCAAAGGCGCGAAAGTCGTGGGAGAGGCAATGAAGCATCGCAGGGAGGCCGCGATAAGGATGTTCAGCATGATATCCCAGGAAGACCGCGAACAGTACCTTAAGATACTTACGCGCATAAAAGATAAGATGCAGGAGCAGGGATAGGAGACCATGAAAAAGATATCAGCCGTGATAATATCTGTATTTATGGTATCATCGGCCATGGCGCAGGAGCTTGCGCCTTTCGATAAGAGCGCGTATATCGCGTCTATGGGGACCAGGAAGATCCTGAAGATCGGGATGGTCGATTGCGTCGCGATGGCGCTGAAGAATAACTCGGAGATCCGGATACAGAGTATTGTTCCGAAGATATCCGATGCCGATGTGAAGAAGGCCAGCGGCAAGTTCGACCCGTCGTTATCCATGGATTGGCTGATGGAGGATAATACGGATAACAGCGACAGGCCGCTCTTCGGGCCGGATCCGACCAAGGTAAGGACCGGAACCATGAACTTTGGATATGACCAGACTCTCATAAGCGGCACCGAGATCGCGCTTGATTTTAATACCACGAGGACGCGCTCCAACTATGACTCAAGCTTCCAGGCTATCAACCCCGTCTTCGATAGTTTTACTTCCGTAACGGTTACCCAGCCGCTCATGAGAGGATTCGGCATAGTGGTGGCTCAGGCAGACTTGCTGATAGCCAGGAACAATAAGTTAAAATCTCTGCAGGATTTTGAACAGGAAGTGATAAAGACACTTACGGATGTTAAAAAAGCATATTATGATTTCCAGTACAACCAGGAGCAATATAAGACGGCCGTAGTCTCGCTGAAGAGAGTCGAGGATCTGCACACCATAAATAAAGAGAAGTACGCAAAGGGCCTCGCCTCGAATGTGGACCTCCTGCAGTCCGAGGCGGAAGTGGCCCGCTTCGAACAGGCCGTTGCTGGTTCCGAGGGGACCCTGAAACGCGCGGAGGACGACCTTAAATACATAACGAACCTTATTAATGACGACGAGCTCTGGAATGCCGATATAGAACTGCTCGATGAGATAGGTTATGGAAGGAAGCCTGTCAGAGTGATAGACTCGCTCGACAGGGCATTCGCCCACCGTCCGGATTATAAGGCCGAGAAGATAGACCTTAAGAACAAGGATATATCGGTAGTTTATTATAAGAACGGCCTTCTTCCGATAGTGGACCTTGTGGGAAGCTACGGGTTTAACGGCCTGGCGAAAGAGATAGAGAAAGACCTGCGTGTCGTAGGCAGCGGTAAATACCAGAACTGGTCTATCGGGGTGAGCGTCACCATGCCCATGGGTAATGATGATGCCAAAGGCAGTTATAGGCGGTCGCTATTCGAGAAAGAGCAGGCCCTTCTGGCCTTCAAGAGGCTTGAACAGAAGATCATACTTGAAGTACGCAATGCCGTGCGCGATGTGGACATAAAGTACAGGGTGGTCGAAGCGAGTATCAGGATAAAGGATGCCGAGATGAAGAATTATGAGGCCCAGGAATCGCGCTTCAAGGCAGGCCTCGTATCCACCCATGACATAATAGATTACCAGGAGAAACTTGCGAGGGCCGAGGTAAATTACGCCTCGAGCGTCATAGAATATGATAAGGCTTTGGCCGAGCTCGCAAAAGTTGAGGGCACAATGCTCATTAATGACAATATAAAACTGGAGCGGTAGGAGACTATTATGAAGAGAGGGCTTATATTTTTTGTATCCGCGCTTATGATTACAGGCGCGCTTGCGGGATGCGGCGGAGCCGGGCCTGATAAGAAGGCTAAAGACGAGACTGTTCCCGTAAGGATAATGAAGGTAAGGCTGGATGATGTCAGTAAGGCGCTGGAATATGCCGGCACTATCAAGGGCCAGGACGAGGCTATAGTCTATCCGAAGGTGAGCGGTAAGATAATAGAGAAGGTGAAGGAGGAGGGCAGCGCGGTTAACAAAGGGGATGTCATCGCTTATATAGACAGGGACGAGGTCGGGTTGAAATTCGAGAAGGCGCCTGTCGAGAGCCCGCTGACCGGCACCGTCGGCCGGATATATGTTGACCTGGGGTCGAGTGTTACGATGACTACTCCCGTAGCATTAGTCGCTGATACGGAAAGGGCCGAGATCGACCTGAATGTGCCCGAAGCCTATCTGCCCAGGATAAAATTGGGCCAGAAGGCTATCATAGAGGTCGATGCCTATCCTGGCGAGGAATTTGTCGGTGAAGTCGTTAATATAAGCCCGGTCGTTGATATCGAAACCCGGACCGCGCCGGTGGAGATAATCATCGATAACAAAGACAGGTATCTTCAATCGGGAATGTTCGCTAAAGTCAACCTGATAATAGGCCAAAGTACGGATTGCCCGGTTATATTAAAGGAAGCGATCATAGGCAGGGCCGATCCTTTATATGTATATGTAGTGGAAGACGGCCTTGCTTCGCTGCGGCAGGTGAAGCTGGGATCCAGAAAAGACGCATATGTTGAAGTGCTCGATGGCTTGCGGGTAGGGGATGCGGTTGTGATAATGGGACAGCAAAAATTACGCGATGGAGCTAGGGTAACGGCTGATGAGTAGAGAAAGAAAGGCCTTAATAGGATGAACCTTCCCGAATTCGGCGTAAAAAGGCCAATAACCAATCTGATGATATTCCTGGCGATACTTATAATCGCCCTGTACAGCCTTACGCGCCTCGGAATAGACCTGATGCCCGAGATAGAGCCGCCCATGATAACGGTTATAGCGCAGTATCCCGGAGCCACATCCGAAGATGTTGAGACGCGCGTGACGGAGCCGCTTGAAAATCAGCTGGCGACTACGCCGGGCGTGGAAAAGATAACATCGAGGTCCAGCGAGGGCGCGGCCGTAATAAGGCTCAAATTTGTATGGGGCACCAACCTGGACGAAGCCACAAACGATATACGCGACCGCATAGAACTCTCTAAGAGATTCCTGCCGGACATACCGGACGAGATGGACAATCCCTTCATATTTAAATTCAACACGGCCATGGTGCCCGTCGTCTTTCTTGGCGTCACCGCCGACCAGAGTTATCCCGACCTGTACGATCTGATAGATAAGAGAGTAGGGGATCCGTTAAGGCAGATCCCGGGCGTAGGGACCGTGCAGTTAATGGGCGGATTGGAACGGCAGATAAACGTCTGGATAGACAGGAGGAAGCTCGAAGGTTACGGTTTTTCCATATTGGACATAAAGAATGCCATAAAGCGTGAAAACGTTACCCAGCCCGTCGGCAATATAAAAACGGGCCTTACCGATTACCTGCTGAGGCTTCCCGGTGAATTTGCCAGCCCCGATGATATGGATCTTGTTATTCTTGGCAAACGTGATGACAAGTTGGTATATCTTAAGGATGTCGCGAAAGTCGAGGACAGCCACCGCGAGGTGACGACCGTTCTTCGTTTTGACCGTAAACCTGCTCTCATGATGATGGTCCAGAAACAGACAGGCACCAATACTGTGGAGGTGGCGCAGCTTGTAAAGAAGAAGATATCCCAGATCGCAGGTACGCTTCCTACCGACGTTGAGATGAAGATTCTGTTCGATTCTTCACAGGATGTGGTGAATGCGCTTAATTCGCTCGAAAAGTCGCTCCTTATAGGTATTATAGCCGTAATATTCGTAGTCTGGTTCTTTTTAAGGCAAGCGGCCCCGAGTTTCATAATAGCGCTGACGATCCCGTTTTCTCTGCTTATAGCGTTCATCTATCTCTTTCTCGCAGGCAAGACCATTAATACCATAAGCCTTTCGTCTTTGGCCATAGCATGCGGCATGGTGGTCGATAACGCGATAGTTGTCGTCGATAATGCCTACAGGCACCTCGAGCGCGGACAGCGCCCGCGGGAAGCGGCGATCTTCGGAACATCGGAGATGTTCCTCTCCATCGCGGCATCCACCCTTACTACCGTAGTCGTATTCCTGCCTATGCTTTTCATTCCGGGAGTCGTGGGAATAATATTCGGCGAACTGGCCATGGTGATAACCGTAACTCTAATAGCGTCTCTCTTTACCGCGTCCACATTCAGCCCGATGTTATGCGCCAGGTGGATGAAACGTTCGCCGGAGTATATCGTGAGGGCGGACTGGATAAAGGCGCTTTATGAAAAGTCGGAGAGATGGTTTAAATCCCTTGAGGAGAGATATGCCGGAGCCCTTGCGTGGTGTCTCGGCCACAGAAAGACCGTTATAATCGGGTTTACGGCGATATTCATATTCAGCCTCTTTCTCTTCAGGTTCGTCGGTAGTGAGTTCATGCCGGAAGAGGATACGGGTGATATGAGGATAACCATTGAAATGGCGCTCGGTACGCGCCTGGAGGAGTCCGATAAGATCGCTTCACGCATAGAGGATATATTGGAGAAGACCGTACCCGAAAAGAGGTTGTCATACGTGCGCAGCGGCGATTCAGGCAGGGGGACGGGCAGGGTAATGGGAGGAGCCTCAGGGTCGCATGTGATTGTAGCCGGGGCTAAGCTTAAGCCCAAGACCGAGAGAAAGCGTTCGGTCTTCGAGGTAGGACAGAAGATAAGGCAGGAGATACGGCGCATACCCGGTGTTCTGAAAGTGGATGTTTCGGTAGGAAACCCCCTTGGCAGGATGATAACGGGCATGGGCGGTAAGGCGATACAGATCGAGGTTATAGGCCATTCTTTCGAAGAGACGGATATGGTGGCCAATAAGATAAAGGATATGATGGAGAAGACCGAAGGCGCCGTTGACGCCAGCATATCCAGGGAGATCAACAGGCCGGAACTTATGATACAGGTCGACAGGGAGAAGGCGGCGGCTCTCGGCCTGGATATGAGTACTATAGCGGAAACGGCAAAGACCTTCATCGAGGGGGCAACGGCGGCCAGGTATCGCGAGAAAGGCGAGACCTACGACATATATGTCAGGCTGGATGAGCTTTCGCGCTCGAAGCCGGAAGATATAGAGAACCTCTTTATCGTATCTGCGCTGAGCGGCAAGAAGGTGCGTCTTGGCAACATAGCGAAAGTTGTCGATGCCTATGGCCCAGTCAGTATCGCGCGCCAGAACCGTGAGCGCGTTGTCACGGTTGAATGCAATGCGTACAAGCGGTCGCCGGGTAAGATAATAGAGGGCCTTAGCCGTCAGATGGATAAGATGGCGCTTCCCCCGGACATAATGATCAATATCGGCGGCGAAGCTGAGGAGCAGGTGAAAGCGTTCAAGGACCTCTCTCTTCTTCTCCTGCTCGGGATAGCGCTCGTCTATATGGTCATGGCCGCGCAGTTCGAATCGCTTCTCGATCCGCTGATAGTCATGTTCTCGGTGCCGTTTACTTTCACCGGCGTCATATTGGGCCTGTCCTTGACCGGCACGACCCTGAGCGTCATATCGTTCCTTGGAGTGATCATGCTTATGGGTATAGTGGTCAATAACGCGATCGTCCTCATAAGCTACATATCCATACTGCGCTCTCGCGGATACTCGATGCTCGATGCGGTGACGCTGGGAGGCAAAGACCGGTTAAGGCCGGTACTCATGACGACTATAACGACTCTGGTGGGGCTGTTGCCGCTGGCACTTTCAACAGGCGAGGGTTCGGAGTCCTGGAAACCTCTCGGCGTGACCATGATCGGAGGGCTGACATGCTCTACGATCGTCACAATGCTCTTTATTCCCACGCTCTACGCGGCGGTTGAGTCGCGGATTAAAAAGAACGGTAATAAGAAAATTGTCATTGCGAGGACTGCGAGCGAAGCGAAGCAGGACGAAGCAATCTAAAGTATGGAGATAGGCGTATGTCCAACTTGATTAAAATGGTGATGATAACTTATAATGAAGCGATAGACGATGAAGTGATGGAAGCCGTTGCCGGCTGCGGCGTAAGCAGTTATACGAAGTTGACAAAAGTCTTTGGCAAGGGCGATATTTCTGGTACGCATCTCGGCAATGATGTATGGCCGGGGCTTAATAACATATTATATGCGGCCTGCGGCGAAGATAAGGCGAAAGAGCTGGTGTCGCGGATAGGCCGGTTAAGGAAGGATCTCAGTAAAGAAGGGATCAAGGCATTCATGATGCCGGTGGAGGAGATGACGTAGCGGGCAGCAAAAAGAGGAGGGTGTTATGGCAGGCATGAATATATTCAAGATAAAGAACAGGACGGGCTACGCGGCTATATGCTGCGGACATCTTACGGAAGGGAAGACGCGCGACGAAGCGAAAGCGCGGATGGCCAAAGCGCTGAAACGAAAGAAAAAATGCAATTGAAAAAATATAAAAAATAATTTGACAAAATAGCAATCAAGCGGTAAAATGCCTCCTCAAAAAAAGGAGGCATTTTTTATGCGCACCCGAATCATGGCGCTTGCGGCAATCCTGATCCTTTCAGTGCAGCCTGCCGCTTATCCGCAGGATATATGGGCCGCGAAGGACGGTTCCATACGCAATGTCGATACAAGAGCCATCTATGTTGACAATGGCAGGACATTTCTTGCCACAAGGAACGAGGTATATACTGCCAGCGGATCAGAAGGTAAGTGGGAGTCTGTATTTTACATTCCCGCAGGAAATAATGAGATCAGCTGCGCAGGCGGCCGCGCCGGCAATATACTCATCGGGACGAAGCGAGGCCTCTACAGGTCCGTCGATTTCGGGAGGACTTGGCGGAATGTCTTCAGGACTATGATACCCGAGAAGAGCAGCATAGCGGCCATCAGTATTTCAAAAGATAATCCCGAAACGATAATTATAGCGACGGAGCGCGGCGTATTTGAGAGCGCCGACGGCGGCGCAAGATGGCGGGATATCAGCGGGTCCCTGAAAAATAAAAGCCTCAGGTGCATCGAGGTGGGGGATGATTATCTTTTTGCCGGCGCCGATGACGGCCTTTATGTTACCCCCAGGGGATTGCATGAATGGGAGAGAGTTCTTGTAAAGGCCAATGCCCCGGATCCCGGCGAAAATCCGGAAGAAATGCCGGATTCCGCGGAGAGCGAGCCCGCGGGAGGGGCGGGCGTGAGATGCGCGGTATCTGCCGGATCCCGGCTTTATGTAGCTACAGGAAGCAAGATATTGTATTCCGACGACCATTGCGCAAGCTGGAAAGCATTTTCGTTTGACGGCCTCGCAGGTTCCGTAAATTACCTGCTGGTCCCGGCGAAAGGCGACGGATTGTTCTGCGCGACGACACGGGGTGTTTTTGAGTATTCCGCGCGCTCAGGCAGATGGCGCGAATTATATGCGGGCATGGATAAGGCGATAAACGCGAGGAGCATGGCTTTTACGTCTGAGGATGAGAAGTCGCTATGGGCCGGTACTGATAAAGGCGTCTACAGGCTGGAGATAGCGGGCTTCCCGGAAGACAGTTATACGGATGTGGAGACCGGGATCAGGACGATGAGCATTATTTCCGACGGCGAACCCTCTTTCAGGGAGTTACAGGCCGCGGCGATGAAGTTCAATGAAGTGAATCCTGATAAGATAAGACAGTGGAGGCAGGAGGCGCGGATCAAGTCGCTCGTCCCGAAGATAAATGTGGGATTTGATAACAGCAAGTCAAACAGCTATGAGATATATACCAGCGCCACAAAAGATTATATCGTTGCCGGGCCCGATGATATTAAGGAAGGCCTGGATGTATCGGTGTCGTGGGATCTGGGCCAGATGATCTGGTCGGACGACCAGACTAATATAGATGTCAGGTCGAGGCTCAACACTCAACTGCGAAATGACATACTGGACGACTTAAGAAGGGCATACTTCGAAAGGAAGAGGCTGAGATTCGAGCTGATAACGTATCCGCCGAGAGATAACAAATTGCGCTTCGAAAAAGAGCTGAGAATTCAGGAATTAACGCAGGCGATCGATGACATTACCGGAAATTATTTATCAGGGCATACTAAAAATGTTAGGAGAACAAAATTTAGTTAACTTTTATTGACATTAACACTTATCTATTATAATCTGCTATATAGTTATTAGTGAATATTTTAATGATTATAATCGGAGAGATGCAATGATAAGCATGTCAAAATATTTCTGGTTTAGGGTAGTAGCATTCATACTTATATTTTCTTTTATTGCTTTAGATATAACCTGGGCATACCCGTCCGAACCGCCGGATTGTTCGACGCTTGCCATACCTACGCCATTTCAGGAACCGAGCGTAATCGAGTCTTTCCGAAAGATAAGCAAGCTATTGGCCAAGTCTTTAGACCTGGCCAATTATGTTTATGGCGACAAAGAGCGCAATATCGGCTCTCTCCCGAGAGAGTATATCGGTCGTATATTTGGGGATGCCGGAACTTATGAAGAAGCGGATTTTTCCAGAGTTGTAGTTGTAGATCAAAGAAGGCAGATATTACCGAACAGTATAAAGATCGGAACGGATGATATCTTGCTAATACCATATACGGTGAATGGTCAAAAACGTATAATCCAGATTGCTCCGAAGGGGAATTCAGACATAAAGTCGGCTCCCGGCTACGAATTGAGAAATGTTTCGGACAGATATATTGTAAAGATAGTAAGAGATGATGCCAGTGTGCCTAATCAGGCTGTTTCGATAGAGCAAGAAGCGGCAGCGCCGATCAGGGACTGTTTTGCGCATGGTTCCGATGAAAAGTTGACAAAAACGCCCGATACCAATAGCGTAAGGACATACTCGTTTAACCTTTCCGCTCTCAGCCTGATTATTCCGATTACACTGGTTTCGGCGGCAGACATTACGCTTCCCACCTTTAGCCACTATATTTTGGCAGCGCTAATTCCGATTATAGCAGGTAAGATGATATCCGAGAACCTTCACTGGCTGATGGTGAGACACGCGAGCCATTACCCCTCTATTGTAGCCGCAGCGCTGATGTTTATTACTAATGCCGCGCCGATCCTTCGTTTGCCATTGGTTTGCGTCGCTGTAACAGCATTGTTTACGGGCAATATTCAGCTCTTGGCATATTCTTGTTTTTTCTACGGGGCCGCCATAGGTATCCTGGGCCATCCCCACAACAGATTGACAAAGATAAACAATGCCATTCGGGATGTTGACGGATTAATGGCTCCTTCATATTATTCGAAGGCCATGGCCCTCGAGATGATGAGGCTCAAGTACATAATAAGGGGAAGGTATCCTGCGGTATTTGTAAAAGAGCTGGCCGATAATTTTTATGATGGCAAGGAATCGTCTCTGGTGCGAAATTACGCGATAGAAATGATCATCGATGATGTCGACGCAAAATGTATCCCGTATTTAAAGGCCATGCTGGAGTCTGAGCGTACTGATCCCGGTGACCGGGGTATGCTCAAACTGGCTATTAACAAGGCGAATAGCAAGGGCAAGGATATAGGAACCGGTAAGAGCAGGAAGCGCGGTCGTACCAAATGGCCGCGATCCGGCAGTATCGCGCTACTGGCATTTGTCACGCCGCTTGAGCACCTTGTTGGAGCATTATCTTCACCGGCACAGACACCCGCTACCATTAATAGTAACGCGCAATCGTCTGTTGCATCATCCTCCGGCACCAATTCACAGGCTTTAGTCTCCGAAAAAACAATCGGGAATAAACCTATTGGTAATCCTGTAATTTCCGCGATGCAAAAAAATGTGACAGAGTTGCTTTATTATCAAAATGTTGCGGAAGAATTTGCCACGACC
Organism: Candidatus Omnitrophota bacterium; assembly: GCA_016935115.1. Classification (GTDB taxonomy): domain Bacteria; phylum Omnitrophota; class Gorgyraeia; order 2-01-FULL-45-10; family 2-01-FULL-45-10; genus CAIMPC01. The sequence continues at coordinate 10,858 of JAFGRN010000024.1, forward strand.
GTATACGGATGGAAACGGAAGGATGGGAAGCCTCTGATAGAGATATGGAAAGACCGCTTGGATAAGGCCAGGGATATGGCCCGGGGAGGAAAGCTTACCAAGCAAAAACTTGCCGAAGAGGAGCTGGTTATTGCGAAGGAGATATTGCAGACCATCTATGGTAAATTTGGATATGATGAAAACTGCGCGACATTGGACGTAATTTTGTCGAATAAAAAAGCGCAATGCCTCGGGTTTGCACAGATATATTATGTGATCTGCAGGGCGCTGGGATATCAGATCTATGCGGTTGCGACTGAAGAGCCGGTTAGCACCACGGCTAATGGCCAGCCCGCTTCTCATATACGATGCATTATCTGTCTGAGTGATGGCAGCTCCGCAATGGTAGACAACAGGAATAATAGGATCTCAGCTTTTATCTTTGGGCCTGAGGTGGCAATAGGGCCGGGCACCAGATTGGAAGGCAGTTATGTAGACGGTATCAATATGGTGGTAGGCAATATCGTCCTGGATGCCAAGGGGTTGACGGCATCCATATACGATTCTATAGGTTTATTATATATTAAGGGATCTCAGGAAGATAAAAAAATAGCCATTGGTTACTACAATGAGGCCGTGAGATTATGCCCGCAGGATATCAATAACTGGCAACATAGGGCAGGTTATTACATATTGGTCAATGATGGCGATAATGCGCTGGCAGATCTTAATAAGGCTATAGAGATTAATCCCAAGATTGCCGCGATATATGGCCTGCGAGGCACCGTATTTGCGAATAATTTTAGAGATTATGAGAAGGCATGGGCCGATTTTGACAAAGCGATCAAGCTCCAAACATTATCTAAATCATTATTAAAGGAGGCATATATAAATCGCGGCGAGATGGCTGTCAGGCTTAAGAGGTATGACGAGGCGAAAGCCGATTTTGACCAGGCCATCTTTACAGATCCTTCCGCGGTACTGAAAGTTAACTTATTATGCAAGACGTACAGACTGCCTTTTAATTACGACTATGTTCAGCGGATGTACTATATGAAGATGATGGGAATGCATTCTTTCTTTGATCCCCTGACGCTAGGGCTTATGTTCGGATCCGCAGGAAGTGCGTGGAACTTGGTGAAGGATCTGGCTATGGCATATCCGGAGACTACGGCTATAGTTGCTGTGGCAGGCCTGCTTTTAACCGTCAGGTCGTTCTTGAAGAATTCATATGGCATGGCAGGTAAGGTTATGGCAGCTTTACTGGCGATATTGTTGCCATTTTGTGCCGTAAAAGCCGCAGATACCGAAAAGGACCGATTACCGAGTATAGAAAATATCGGTTTGCGGCGTATCTTTAATGATGCGGAGATATCATCTTCAATTAAAAATACCGTGAAGTTACTCGGATATGGTGAAAAGGTTACGGATGATTTTATTTCTATGCTTGATGACTGGACGGATGATCGCGGCAATAATGAATTGATCTCATGGAGAAATGCCGTTAACAAGGCCAGGGAAGATCTTGCCTCCGGCCTGATAACAGAAGATAAAGCCGCTGTGGCAGAACTTGATATTGCGAAGAAGATAAGGCAGGAGATATTTCTTAAGATAAAGCCGGGAAAGTCTTTCAGACTCGATACAGTTATTAAGAACCGGAGAGCCCAGTGCGTGGGAAATGTCCAGCTTTTTACGGTTATTGCCAGGGCGGTCGGGCTTGAAACATACGGTGCCGTGAGCCTTGACACTTTTACCGATGTGACGCTCGGTAAGGGGCTTGCCGAAGGCCATATAACGTCCATCGTTGCACTTGCTGACGGTACCGCGGTCATTGTGGATGCTACCAAAGAAGGAGCCTTTGCAGCTGTATGCAGAGAAGAGGGCCTAAAGTTCACGCCTGGCAGGCGCATATATATTCGCCAGTCTAACAGCTTAATGAAAAAAGTAATGGCATTATACGCGATCATTGACCTGGATGGCATATCGGCAAGCACATGGAATGAATTTGGAAATTTATATGACAGGGTCGGACAGGGCGAGGAGGCGGTGAGATTCTATTCAGAGGCTATAACCTCCGACCCAAGCATACCCATCTGGTTTATAAACAGAGCTACCACATTGCTATATCTCGGTAGATGCGATGAGGCTCTTGCGGATATAGATACCGCCATATCCCTTTACCCTGATTCGGCGCATGCCCATTATAATCGCGGCAATATACTTATAAACCAAAAGAGATATGACGAAGCCATAGTGAGTTATTCTAAAGCGATAAAATTGAATAACGGATATATGAAGGCATATTTCAACAGAGCGCTGACATTTGCTCTGTTGGGCAGATTCAGAGAAGCCGGTAATGATTTTTTCGCGGCTATAGAGCTTGATCCTTCACAGGCGGTTATGGCGAATAAGGTATGTGAAGAGAAGGGGTACCCTCTGCGTTTTGATCTATCGAAGAAGACAGCCTTTTCGAATTATGTGCTGGATCCCTTCAGTGCCGGGCTTAGCCTAGCCGCCGTAGGAAGTGTCTGGGGCGGTATAAAAGATATATTCGTGGACCATCCGGCTGAAGCAATATTCACGGCAATCGGTACGGTTCTTTCCATTATCTTTATGAAGTGGGCATTGTCTAATCAGAGAAGCGGCCTTAAGGCTGAGCTTAAAGAGCCAAAAAATAGTTCGGCGGAAGTAGTGGCTGGTATTGCGGCAGCGCTTAGTTATATTACGGTTTTCATTAGCTCAATCGCGGTCTCTTGCGGAGTTACTTTACTCGTAAGCGATAGCATCAGAATGGTATTGGAAACTTATCACTTGCCGGGATCTTCATCTTATTTTGATATTCTACGGTTATTTCCTATGGCCGGAATATTGTGGAATGCAATCTTTTGGTTATTTGGGCTTCTGTGCGGTGGAGTAGCGGGATGCCTTATTGTATATAAAGTCATAATACACCGCGCGAATAAGAAAATATTATTATTGAATGGCCCGGTAACTTCATTTTCCCGGAAGAGAGCATTAACCCCTGATAATATTATTGAGGCGATCAGCCTGGAGATTGACAAAGGTGTTAATATGCCGCGTGCCGAGTGGTTCAATCTGGTCCAATCGAAGATTCCGGATAACATGAAAGCTCTGCGTTCCGCAATGAGGAAGATTAAACCATTGTCGCGCAGGTCATACAATGAGGATAGAAGTTTTGATATGATATTGAAGATGCAGGAAAGATATAAGTTAAATATAAAAGAAGTAGAAATTATGACTTTCGCGCTTTTGAACCTGTACATACAGAAGGCAGATGATAGCGTAGATATACCTGAACGGCCAAAGCTCTCCTCTGCTGACAATAAAACGGCGAGATATAATGATATTATTGATGCGGTCTATCGGGATATGGATAGAAGTGCCGATATGACGCGTGCCGAGTGGATAGATTTGGTCCGGTCTAGGGTTCCAGACGAAATGAATTCACTGCTTATGGCTTTTCAAGAGTTTGAATTACTGTCGGACAGAGCCCTCCCTAAAGACCAGGTTGTATGGTTGGTAAAAATAGCCGAGAATCAACATCGTCTCGATCCCGGCGCGGCTTATATTCTAACTCTGGCGTTATTAAGATTAAGCGGCTCCTGTCTTCATGCCCGCCTTTTGCCGGGGCTTAAAGGCAATATCGGAGCCGCGGGATTTGGCACGCTTGGTAATGGAGAGGAAGAAGGCAGTGCCGTTGCTGCTGTGCCGATCGGCGCTTCTGCAGGAACAGTAAATGAGGAGACAAGGAGTCTCTTTAATATAGTCGATAGCGCGATAAATAGTAATATCGAGATGACAGAAGAAGATAGGCTAAAGGCCCTGATAATAAAGAGGGCGAGGAGCGCTACGATTAAAAAAGAGACACTGATAATAGGCCTCGAGACAGACTGGATACCGGGTTATGCCGAAATATCCAGCCTCCAGCGTCAGGCTACAGAGCCTCTTGTCTCCGGTATTAAATCTTTTGTAGATAATTTAAGGAAGAAAGGAATAAATATTGAATTGGTGCATAAGTCCCGCGATGAAATAGCGAATGCCGTTTTGCTCGAGGCCGATAAATTAGATACAGACCTTTCGAATATATTTATACTTTGCGGATTTGATACGGCCAATTCGGATAGTTTTAAGTTTTTGAGAAGCACAAAAGCTCTCATAGCCTGCATAGATAATACTCTCCTCTTAGACGGCGCTACCAAGCTGGGGGCGCTGGAAGTCTTGAATGAACAGCTTATAGAGATGTTGTTGATAGTCCTTGAGCTGGAGACCGGCAAGGAACCGCCTTATATGCCGGGCATAGTTAAAGAATATAATCCAGCGAAAAGAATGCTGGTATTTTTGCCGCGTATACTTCCGGCAGGCTATGAAAATATGAGAAATATTAACAGGCACAGGCGGAAACTGTTGGAGTCGGCATAATCCTTTCTATTTAAATTGGCTTGACATTTTTCCATGTATCAATATAATTATATACAGGTTTAAAGTTTACGATCCTTAATATCCTCTCATCACTAATTTCCGAGAGATAAATCCCTTGTATACCGCATAAGGCTTACCGTGTAAATGTCCAAGAAGAGACTATTTTTGATCGACGGAAACTCGTTCTGCTACAGGGCTTACTATGCCATAAGGCCGCTTTCCAATTCCAAGGGACAGCCCACTAATGCGGTCTACGGCTTTCTTACCATGCTTAATAAGCTGGTGAAGGACAATTCCCCGGATATGCTTGCGGTCGCGTTTGACGTGAAGGGCCCTACCTTCAGGCATAAGAAATTCGATGAATATAAGATCCACCGCAAGCCGATGCCTGACGAGCTTGCAGGGCAGATGCCGTATATAAAGAGCCTCGTGAACGCTTATAATATACCGGTCTATGAGAAAGAAGGCTATGAAGCCGATGATATCCTGGCCACGATAGCGAAGAAGGCGCAGAAACATGACATAGAGACTTTCATCGTTACCGGCGATAAGGATGCCCTGCAGCTCGTGGGCAGCCATGTGAAGGTCTATAATACGAATAAAGAAGGGCTTATATACGATACGGCGAAGGTAAAGGAAGTTTTCGGCGTGGCTCCCGACAGGGTCCCCGATATAATGGCCCTCATGGGCGACGCGACAGATAATATCCCCGGAGTGAAGGGAATAGGCGAAAAGACAGCGATCGAGCTCATAGGCGAGTTCGGTTCCCTCGAAAACCTCCTCAAGAACATAGATAAGGTAAAAGGCGAAGCCAGGAAGAAGGCGCTGCGCGAGAATGAGGAGACGGCCGTGATGAGCAGGGAGCTCGCGGTAGTCGATACGAATGTCCCTATAGAGGTCGATTTTAAGGATATAGAAATAAAGGAACCGGACCGCCCGAAGCTTCTGGAGTTATTTAAAGAACTGGAGTTCAAGGCATTCGTAAAAGAGTTTACGCCCAGGGAAGCGCTCAAATCCACCTACGGGCTTATCGATGACGCGAAGAAGCTCGGCAATCTGGTCGATGAGCTTAAGGGCCTGAAAGAATTCGCGTTCGATTTCGAGACGACATCGGAGGACCCGATGCTCGCCGAGCTTGTGGGTGTTTCGTTTTCGTGGAAAGTGGGGAGCTCCTTTTACGTGCCGGTCAATAAATACCACGACCGCGATGCTGTGCTGAAAAGCCTGAAACCGCTATTCGAGAACATATCCGTAAGGAAGATAGGCCAGAACATCAAATACGAGTACATCGTCTTGGCGAATTACGGCATCAAGCTCGCCGGCGAGTTCTTCGATACCATGGTGGCGTCATACCTGCTTAATCCGTCGAAGCTTAACCATAATCTCGAGGAGATCTCGATAGAGTACCTTAACCATAAGATGACGACGCCGATCGAGGAGCTCATAGGAAAAGGCAAAAAAGCGATAACTATGGATAAGGTCGACGTCGGCAAGGTATGCGCCTACTGTTGTGAGGACAGCGATGTTACATTGCGGCTCAAGGAAGTGCTTTCACGGGAACTGTCCGCCAAGGGCCTTGACGAGCTCTTTTATAAAGTCGAGATGCCGCTGATCAGGGTCCTGGCATCGATGGAGATAAACGGCGTCTCCGTAGATAAGGATTACCTGTCGGAGCTATCCGCCGAGATGGAGAAGAAACTTGGTAGGATCACGAAGAAGATATACGATATCGCGGAAGGGGAGTTCAATATCAATTCCCCCAAGCAGCTTTCTGCCGTACTGTTCGAAAAACTGAAGCTCCCGATCATAAGGAGGACGAAGACAGGCATCTCTACCGATGAAGATGTCCTGAAGAAACTGGCTTCCAGGCATGAGCTGCCGCACGCGCTCCTCGAATACAGGGAGCTGTCGAAGCTGAAATCCACCTATGTCGATTCGCTTCCGAGCCTGATCAACCCGAAGACCGGCAGGATACACACGTCTTTCAACCAGACGGTCACGGCTACAGGCAGGCTCTCTTCGAGCGGGCCGAACCTGCAGAATATCCCGATAAAGACGGAGGAGGGGCGGAAGATACGGAGAGCCTTCATCCCGTCCGCAAAGAACAGGGCGCTAATCTCGGCGGACTATTCGCAGATCGAGCTCAGGATACTGGCGCACATGTCGGGGGATAAACATCTTATAAAAGCTTTCAGGGAGGGCCTCGATATCCATTCTTTCACCGCGGGCCTGGTCTTCGGTGTCAGCGAGAAGGATGTGACATCCGCGATGCGGTCCATGGCGAAGACAGTGAATTTCGGTATAATCTACGGGATGAGCCCCTACGGGTTATCCCAGAACCTCGATATTGATGTCGCCAAGGCAAAGGAGTTTATAGACGCGTATTTTGAGAGATATCCGGATGTCAGGCAGTACATGGAATCGCTCATAGCGGAGGCGAGGCAGAACGGCTACGTGACTACTATACTGGGACGGCGCCGTTATATCCCGGAAATAAACAGCCGGGATGTGAGGTTAAAGCAGTTCGCGGAGAGGACGGCGATCAATGCGCCGATCCAGGGGTCCGCGGCGGATGTTATCAAGGTCGCGATGATAGCTATCGACGAAGCTATTACGGAAAAGGGCCTCGGCATGAAGATGATATTGCAGGTCCACGATGAGCTCGTATTCGATGTTCCGAAAGATGAACTTGCCAAGAGCGCGAAGATAGTGAAGGACGGAATGGAGAATGTCCTGAAACTGAAAGTGCCGGTCGAAGCGCATATCGAAGCCGGTAAAAATTGGCTGGATCAGGAGAAGGAGAATATCGGGTGGAAAAACTGAAGGTATTGTTCGCGACGAGCGAGGCTGTGCCGTTCGCCAAGACGGGCGGGCTCGCGGATGTGGCCGGAAGCCTCCCCAAGGCCCTGGCTAAGCTGGGCGTGGATGCGCGTGTCATAATGCCGAAATACCGCTCCGTGAAGGCCGGCGGAGGCGAGACGGCTATTGACGGGGTGAAGGTCTATCTCGTCGAGAATGACGATTATTTTAACAGGAAGGAGCTCTACGGGGACAAATTCGGGGATTATTCGGATAATCTCGAGAGGTTCGCGTTCTTCTCCAGGCAGGTTCTCGAGAGGTGCATAAAGGAGAACTTCCGTCCCGATATAATACACTGCAATGACTGGCATACCGCGCTCATTCCGGTATATCTCAATACCGTTTATAAATACGACCCGTTCTTCGAGAATACGCGCACATTGTTCACCATACACAATATAGCCTATCAGGGATGTTTCCAGAAGGAAGAGTTTCCCAAGACCGGGCTGGACTGGGCGCTCTTTCATATACATTATTTTGAATTTTACGGGCAGATGAACCTTATGAAGGCCGGCATAGTCTATTCCGACGCGGTGAGCACGGTGAGCCCGACCTATGCGAAGGAGATACTGACCAAAGAGTACGGTTGCGGCCTCGAGGGAGTATTGCAGACGAAGAAGGATAATCTCTACGGCATCCTTAACGGTATCGATTACGGGGTATGGAATCCAGCGACCGATACGAAGATAGAGAAGAGGTACACGGTCGAGACCCTCGACGACAAATACATAAACAAGGAAGCGCTGCAGAAGGAGCTGGGGCTTAAGGTCGATTGCGATATTCCCATGATAGGGATGATATCGCGCCTTGCCGACCAGAAGGGGATGGATATACTGGCCAGGGTGATCAATGATATCCTCAGCATGAAGGTGCAGTTTGTCCTGCTGGGCACAGGCGACCACAAGTATCATGTGCTTCTCGAGAAGATGGCCAAGGCGCACCAGAAGAATACATCGGTCAACCTGAGGTTCGATGCGGTCCTTGCCGAGAAGATATACGCGGCTTCAGACCTGTTTCTTATTCCGTCAAGATATGAGCCCTGCGGCCTGAGCCAGATGATAAGTTTCAAGTACGGTACGGTACCGGTAGCCAGAAAGACGGGAGGCCTTAAGGACAGCATCAGCGATTATGACCTTAAGACCAAACAGGGGACCGGTTTCATGTTCGAAGAATATGCTCCGGAAGCGCTATTTTCGGCTGTCAGGAGGGCGCTTACCGCAGGACAGCACAGGAGCGCCTGGCGGGAACTTGTCGCGAAGGTGATGAGGCTTGATTTCTCCTGGGATGTCTCGGCGCGCGAGTATGTCAAGCTCTATAACAGGATAAGGCCCTGATGGTAATAGGATTGACCGGATCGTTCGGAACCGGAAAGACTTTTGTCGCGTCGGTATTCAGGTCCCTCGGCGCCGTAGTGATAGATGCCGACAGGATAGCCCATGATACGATAAGAAGGGGCGGCCCGGCTTACGGCAGGATAGTCTCCTCGTTCGGGCCGGGCGTGCTGGGCAGGCGCCGCGAGATAGAGAGAAGGAAGCTTGCCGCCAGGGTCTTCGGCGACAGGCGCGCGTTATCAAGATTGAACAGGATCGTCCATCCCGAAGTCATACGTATCATGAAATCAAAAATAAGGACGGCTCCACGGGGCGCCGTCGTGGTCGTAGATGCGCCGTTATTGATCGAGGCGGATCTTTTAAATATAGCGGATAAACTTGTAGTGGTGAAATGTTCCCAGAAAAGGCAGATAGAAAGATGCTCAAAAAAGTTCCGAATAAGGAAAAGAGAAGTGTTAAGGAGAATAAGGGCCCAGATTCCGTTGAAGAAAAAATTGAAAATGGCGGACTTCGTTGTGCCGAACGACTCGACGAAGGCCAGGACCAGGAGAGAGGTAAGAAAGGTGTGGGAGGAGATCGCATGCAGATAGGTGACCTTAAGGCGATGAGTATCGCCGCCTTGACCAAATTGGCCAAGGAGCTTAATGTGAACGGGATGAGCGGCCTGAAGAAGCAGGACCTTATATTCAAGATCCTGCAGGCGAAGACCGAAAAGGAGGGGCTGATATTCGGTGAAGGGGTGCTCGAGATACTTCCCGACGGGTTCGGGTTTTTGAGGAGCCCCGATTACAATTACCTGCCGGGGCCCGACGATATATATGTGTCTCCGTCGCAGATAAGGCGTTTCAACCTGCGTACCGGCGATACGGTGAGCGGCCAGATACGCCCCCCGAAGGAGGGGGAGAGATACTTTGCCCTTCTGAAGGTCGAGGCCGTGAACCTCGGCAACCCGGACGAGGCAAAGGACAAGACGCTTTTCGA
>JAFGRN010000002.1 GCA_016935115.1 Candidatus Omnitrophota bacterium
AGTTGTGCGCTCGCAGTGCCGGTTCAGGCACTCCGCCACCGCAGCCCTGAACGCCCCGGTGTCAAACTTTATTGAATACAGGTTCTCCATTTCGCCGCTTAAGAGCCTGTATCTGCGGAGCTTTTCCCTGGCAAACCTGGCCGATCCGAAGAAAACTGATCTCTGCTCCATTATATCCTCTATCACTTCCGACTTCTTAGGCGTAAAATCGACAAGCCCGACATGGGCCGCCAGATGCCGGAACTTCAGTTTATTCAGCCGCAAAAAGTTTATCAGCGTCAGGAAGACCGTGCAATCCCTCGGCCGGACCGCCATAAGCGTCGACAGGCCGGCATCCTTCAGAAAACTGAAGAGCATCGATGCCCAGCCGGAATCCATATCCTCAAGGCATGCGCCCCTGGAATCCGTAAAGATCAGGACATCTATCTTTCTGCCACCGCCGAGATTCGCGCCTTTAAGCAGAAGATCGCCCGTCGAATTACCCTTTCCGGGCCCGAAATCCAATTTAGAAACATTTATCCCGCGCATATCCGTTACCGGCCTTAAAGTTTTCTTGCCACGACCATCATATGGGAACTGAGGCCGTTTCGCGAGATCCAGGCCTGCAATTCGTCCTTACAGGCTCTGCTGCCGGATCCGGCAAGCGCATCCCAGAGCCTTCCCGCGCTCACCCCTTCATTCTTTATCATCCCTTCCACTATATCCCAATCGAGCTTGCCAGGAGTCGAGACATCCGTAACCTCGAAGCCGCATCGCTTCAGCAAAACCGGGAGCGAGCCCGGATTGAAGAAGTTCAGGTGATGCGGAGGCGTGATACTCTTAGACCTCTCCCATAACAGCAATATGTCAAAACCCAGGCCGTTCAGTGTGGTGATAAATAATTTTCCGCCTTTCTTCAGGAGCGCGCTGGCTTTCTTGAAAAATGCCACGGGATCAAGCAGGTGCTCGGCCAGCTCAAAGGCGCTTAAGGCATCGAACTTCCCGTCCATACCGGAGAGATCCTCGAGGCAGGCGCATTCCACGGAGAGGCCCTTCTTCCTGCAGATATCCGCCATCTCCACGGAAGGCTCTATGGCCACATATCTGTTATCCGGGGAGAGCTTTCTCATCTCTTCAAGAAATATTCCGAAGCCCGCGCCAATATCGCCGACTGTCAGGCCTTTGCAGGGCTTGAGCATATCCCGGATGAACTCTGCTCTTGGAGCGAATATCTTCTCACGTCTCGCCTCGGCGACGGGCTTGAAAAAGTCGTTCACCCAGAAGCTCGTGGATTTGGAGTTCGAATAAAAATCCCTGATGGCTTTGAAAGAGGGCCTGGGATTGACAAAGAGCGTGGCGCATTTCGCGCAGGAGACATACCTGAACCCGAGCTTATCAAACTCAAACTTATTCCCGGCGGCGCCGCATGAAGGGCACGCCGCAATGGTGAATGACGCGGCATCGAAATATCTCTTCGCGTCCTCCTCCACCAACCTGAGGTATTTGCCGAAGACCTCCCTCTTCCTTATATCCTCTTCTTTCATATTTTGTCCGCCGTGCAGTATTTCTTCAACAGCGCGTCATTCCGCATGGAGTCCTCGACAGCGCGCAGGTCTTCGGGCGTATCGACGCTGTATGTCCTGAACTTTGTCGGGACCATCCTCACCTTGCGCCCGTTCTCCAGTATCCTGAGCATATCTATCGACTCTATCTCCTCCAGGGGAGTCGGCGGCATCTTTGTATATTCGGTGAGGAAATCCCTCCTGAAAGGTATGACGCATACCTGTTTCAGCATCGGAACTTTGGAGGACGCTTTCTTCCTGGAAGGTATCGGCTCCCTGGAAAAGTACAGGGCGTCGCCGGCCTTATCCACAACTACCTTGATCTCGTTTGGGTCGTCGAACTCCTCTTCCGTATCCATCTCCGCCATGAGATTAGTTACTATTACCGATTTGTCGCCGCATAACGGAGCCACCGCCTCTTCGATCATCTCCGGACGGAGCATGGGCTCATCGCCCTGTATCATCACGACTATGTCTATCTTCCCGCCGGTCAGGCGCTCTATGGATACCGCGGCTTCGGCGATCCTGTCCGAGGCTCTCTGGTGTTTATCGGACGTCATTATGGCCTTGCCTCCTATCGAGGCTGTATAATCGGCTATCTCGGTGTCACACGTCGCCATATACACATCGTCCAGCGCGCGGCTCATTTTGCTTCGCAGATACACATGCCCTATCATCGGCATGCCGCATATCCTGGCAAGGGGCTTTCCGGGAAAACGCGAAGATGCCATGCGCGCCGGGATTATTCCGATGATCCGCCCTTCGTATCGTCTCTTCATCGCTTTGCCTCACGGGCCGATTCACGCGCCTTTGTCCCCAGATAGAGCATATCAATGCCCACGGCGATAAAACTATATCCTCTCTTTCTCAGCGAACGGGCGAGCTCCGGATCCGGCTGGACCACATGCGAACCCATCGGCTTCTGCAGTTTCCTGCAGATCCGCTCGTATTCGGCCAGGGCCTTCTTCACCGCCGGATTGGCAAACTCCCCAGGATGCCCCAGAGAGCCTGAGAGATCGTAGGGCCCGATGATCGACCCGTCGACTCCCTCGACCGTAAGTATGGACTCGAGATTCCTCACAGCGTCGATATGCTCTATCTGCGCTATCACCACGCTCTCTCTGTTGATCCGATCGAGGTATTCCTGGAATGAGAATCCGTAACCCTGGGCCCGGGCCAACCCGACCCCGCGCGTGCCGAGCGGCGGATACCGGACAGCGCGCACGGCGCGTTCGGCATCGGAGCGGCAATTCACCATCGGCACTACCACTCCGTACGCCCCTGCGTCCATGACGCGTTTGATCAGCGCAGGATCATTCTCCCCGACCCGCACAAGCGGCATCACTCCGGCAAGGTCGATCGTCCTGATGAGTTTCTGCGCCGATTCGATGGTAATGGCCGAGTGCTCCATATCCACGACCAGCCAGTCGAACCCTGAGCGCGCCATGATCTCGGCGACTGATTCATCTCCGATCGTAAGCCACGATCCGATCGTGCATCTCCGTTTGCGCAGATCGTCCCTCAATTTCACGGCAACCTCCTTCTTAAGTTATCAGACGCTGAATTGCTTCTCGTAAAGCTTCCTGTAGATCCCGCTCTTGCCTATGAGCTCATCGTGCGTCCCCCGGGCCGCCGCGGCTCCGTTATCCAGCACTATAATGGCATCGGCGCGAACCACCGTAGCCAGGCGATGCGCAATGGCGACCACGGTCCGCCTCGCCATAACGGCTTCGATCGCGTCACTTATGAGCGTCTCCGTCTCCGAATCGAGCGAACTCGTCGCCTCGTCGAGGATCAGTATCTCCGGATTCTCGATGATGGCGCGCGCGATAGAGAGCCGCTGCCTCTGCCCGCCGGACAACTGTACCCCCCGTTCGCCGACGATCGTATCGTATTTCTGTGGAAGGCCCTGTATGAACTCGTCGGCATGAGCGATCTTCGCCGCCCTCAATACCTGTTCATCTGTAACGCCCGCGACACCGTACGTGATATTGTCGCGGACGCTCTTATTGAAAAGGAACAGGTTCTGCGACACAAAACCTATTTTCCTCCTCCAGGAGCGCAGGTCAAATTGACGCAAGTCTATACCGTCCACCGTCACTCTTCCCCTGACGGGGTCATAAAACCGCATTATCAGGTTGACCAGAGTGGTCTTTCCCGCGCCGGAAGAACCTACGACGGCAGTCATCTTTCCCTGCGGTATAGCCAGTGAGAGGGAGCGAAAAACGGGCTTGTGCGGTTCGTAGGCGAATTCGACATTTTCGAAGTTTATCTCACCGGAGAGCTTCCGGAAATCTCTGGCCCCCGATATAACCGTCATCTTTCCCCGGGTATCGGACATATTTTCATAGTTATTAAGCGCCGCGACATCGGAAAGCGCGGTCGAACGCATGGCATTCAATTGATTCAACTGCGCGAGCATCTTGACAAGTATCAACATATACGCAGCTACGGACGGGAGCGATGCCGCCATGTCAATTCGAATGACATTCAGGAGGACCAGAAACGAAATCGTAATCAGGCCGAAGATCACGGTTTCGGATAATGGAACAAGCATGTTGATTTCATGGCTTAAGTCACACTGGCACCTGTACATATCATTCGCCACAGCGCGGAAGTTCCTGCGCTCTTCTTCCTCCGTCCCTCTCTCCTTGATAAGGCGTATGCCGTTCAATATCTCGAGCATCTTGAAGCTGAAATCTCTGATCACAGAGGAGCGCCTTTCACCGACACGGGCCAGGCGCTTCATCAGGATCTCGAGAGGCAGGAGAACAACCGCTATCATTATGGATAAAAAGACGCTTGCCTTCCATGATATCAGGAAGAGCACCACAACAAAGGTCGCGACACGGGTAATGAGAAACCCAAGGCTGAGAACGCTCATGATAAAACTGCCGATACGGATAGTCTCGGCATCTATATGCGCGGTCAGATAACCTGTTTTGGCCCGGTCAAAGTAAGCCATGTCATACCCTATCAGGCGATCCACCAGCGAAGCTGAAAGGTCGCGCGTAACCGTCAACCGCAGACGCATGATAAGTGTCGTCGAGAAGTAGAGAAAGACGTTCTTCAGGCAGAGCGCCAGAAAGATGACTACAAACATTATGCTGATGGCCTTCTCCTGCGAAAGTATGGAGCCAACGGGCAGAAACTTTTGCATTAGGACGAGGATACGACTGCTTTCCGCGGAGTTTATCATGCTCTGGATAAGCGGGACGAGCATGCCGAAGCTTATGCCTTCGAAGAGCGCGGTCCCCAGCATGGAAAAAAAGGCCATGCAGGTCATTGCGGGATATCGTTTCAGATATCGAAAAGCAGCCATTATTATCTTCACAACGCCTCCCTCATCACATTCGTATTCTCCATTTCCCATAGGCCATGAGGTGTGTAAAAATCTTCATCTATCCTGTTGTCGGCGCGGTATTTCTTTACGACTCTTTCGAGGGACGCGTCCGCGTCACCGCTAACGGACTCTTCACGCATGAAATCCTGTATAAATTGCCCTATCCTGCCTACAGCTTTGTCGTCGTCGAAATGATTTAGTATACGCCTCCATGCGGAAAGATCTCCTATGGTGGTATCGCCCTGGCTCGCCTTCACAATAGCCTGTTCCAATTCTCCCATGTCCCTGAAGATGAACTTCTGCTCCCTATCCCTGTAGCACGGGTAATGTAAAAATCCGGCGCTATCCCAGTGCACGGCGCGTTGGCCATAGATACCGGCCCATATTCCCGCCGTGTTGATCGAATAGCATATCGAAAGGTCCACCGCCGATGATGCGGTAAGGGGTGAATTTGAGGCATCCATATATACCAGCCGTTTTTGGACAATGAGAGATTTCATCTTTTTCAATATCTCTTCTCCCCGCGGTAACCTTTCGATATCGGCCATGGTCCTGGACTTGCTCTTTACGATGCCGCCCCATTCCGCGTTCTTTTCCATAAGCGTGAATATCCTGATGTAAAATTCCGCTAGGGAGTGCTCATCCTGGTAGATATTGTATGCCGCGGAAGAATCGAAGACGGCAATAATGAATTTCAGTCCTTCTTTCAATCCCGCGATCGCGGAGCCTTCCTTGTGCCTGACCACGCATAGGCCCGACGGTAGTACATAGCGGCATGTATCGCCCCTCTTCTTTATCCACTCGTAGTTCATCCTGCCCCAGACGAAATATACATGCTGGAAATGCGCCACAGGAGTGATCATATAGTAGACGGAATTAGATCTGTGAAATCCTATCGCTATGCCGCCGGCGTCCTCCAGGGCTTCCAGCTGAGGCGCCTGCGTCCACTGGGTAATCTGATGCTGCATCAAAACCTTCACCTTGAAACGGCTGAAGACGGGCCTATACAACAGGTACCACATTCTGTATTCGAATTTAAATAACCTGAACCATAATGGCGCGTTCGCCGGGGATGAAAAAAACGCTCCAATCATATCAGTCAGCTCCCTGATGCCGATCCGGCTGAGTTTTACGAGTTGACGGAAATGGAGGTCTATCCATTTTAATCCGTCCCCCTCTATGTCTCTGATCTGTCTCTCCAGCGGGATATTGTCATTTCTGTCGAGATAGCAGACTATGTCAAACATCTTCTCATCCAGATGCCCGCGCCAAAACATATGATCTTCCGCGCAGTTCTGGGCGTACTCGACCCATACGGATGGTTTTGGTTCCGCTATATTGGTGTCCACCTTGCCGGCCAAAAGCCGATACACTATTATCGACCATAGCCGGTGAAACGGTTTCATATATTGCCTGATGTGCTCAAGCGGTATGATCGACTCTATGAGGAGATATCCCTTCTCCCTGTAATAAGGCATGATGACGGCATTCATAGGATGCCGTTCCAGGTATATTACATTAACGGAGTCCGTGTCTTTAAAGTCTCGTTCATGCCTGACCATGGTAATAAACGTCACGCGGTAAGTCAGGTACGCCGTGATGTGTAATCGCACCGCGTTATTGAACCTGGGCGAGTCGCTGCCTGTATATTTGTCGCAAAAACGGGTCCGGCATATGTCCGTATCGTTTTCCATTTCGTAATTTATGGCATACCCATCCTCATCCCTCTTATCGAGCGAAAGCCCGGCTTTATGCACATTCCTGCAGAGCCCCCATCTCTGCAGGACATCCACCAGGAGCGTGGCGCCATAGGAGGCTTTATTCTCATCATATCGTATAGAGGCTCCTGATATGGCGGACTCCGCGCAGAGCGCGAGCAGATCCGGTATCCCTAATTTTTCAACCCAGATATTCTTCTTCATATGCTATGTCTGCCTAAATCCCCTGAAGGCTCTGTCCTTTTCGGAGTACAATTTATGGGCCTGCTTCAATACGATAGCCGTTTTGTTCTTAAAATAGTTTCTTATCAGCGTCGAATTCGCGTCAAACAAAGCTTTATGAAACTCCTCATCGGTCATATCGGTAAAGTTTACCGAGAGGAGCTCCGAGTTCAGGTGCCTCTTCTCGTAAAAGTCCTCGCAATCTTTGAGCAGTCCTTTTTCGATCGCATGGTAATAGAGAGGCGAGCCCGGATACGGCGTAACTGGCCGTATGGTGCGCATCTGCGCGCCGTCGTCGTACTTAAGCAGGAATTCGACTCCCTTATTCAGCGTCTCCTTCGTCTCCCCTATGTTGCCGAAGATGATATTAAATCCGGGGCTTATGCCTTCGGCAAGAGTGGCCTCTATACCTTTCTTTATCTGTTCAGTATTAAGGGCTTTATTCATGTTCCGCAGGATTCTGTCATCGAAGGCCTCTATGCCGTAGTTTATGAAAACGCATCCCGCGCGCTTCATCGTCTTGATGATCCTGGATTCGGCGTAATTCAACCTTCCGTTGCATTCCCATTTTATATTCAAACCCTCGCGGATGAAATCCTCGCACAGGCTTATGGTCCTCTCGCGGGAGGACATAAGGAGATCGTCTATGAAGTCGATGTAATTAATGCCATAATCTTTCTTCAGAAGTTTTATCTCATCGATGATACTCTTGTTCGAACGGGGGCGGAAACCTTCCTCGATCCGGTAGCAGAAGTTACATTTAAACGGGCACCCGCGGCCGGATATCATCGCCATGACAAAATCGGTGCTTGTGGAATGAGGTATACGTATCAGCCTGTAGTAGTCCATGGGAAAGAGCTTATACGCCGGCAGCGGCAGCGAATCTATATCCTTTATGACCGGCCTGCGCGGATTGACGGAGACATTGGCTCCGTCTCTGAAAGCTATGCCTTTTACTCCGCCCAACCCCTTGTGATTCGAGACGGCATCAAGGAGCTCCACTATAGTATCCTCCCCCTCGCCGATAACGACAGCATCGGCCTGTGTCTTCTTCAGGAAAAACTCCGGTTCAGGGGATGGCCCGTGGCCGCCCAGAATATAGAAAGGCCTCTGTTTTGACCGGTTGATCGCCTCAGAGATCTTCAATAGCTTCCGGTACTGGTAATAATTCCCAACTATGCTCATGCCCACAACATCGAATTTATTCTTATCGAGATAAGCGGTCAGGTGGCTGTCCGGATAATGGAACTTATCCTGGCTGTAGACCACAACGTCATGGCCGGCCTTTTTAAGCATAGCGGCGATATACGCGGTTCCTATAGGAAAGTAATGCACAAATGACTCGTTATCGTACACCACCAATAAAATTCGCACGATCTTCAGCCCTCTTTCTTTGTAAATCCATGCGCCCCGACGCCATCGACAGGCATCATCTGGCCCACGCTTTGCTTACGGGAAACACGCCGGTTCCCGATCCGACATTCCATTCCGCCATGGCTATGCCATGCTCTTTCAGTACAGCTCTGGTTTCAGTAAGGCCACCCGCCATAAAGTTGAATAGATTAGCCGTCGAAACTGCCTGAACAGAACCCTTATTGATCGCTTCTGCCATATGGTCAAACCTTCCCGCGCCGCCTGATGCTATTATAGGTACGGGCGATACGGCGGAAGCTTTTCTCAGGGTCTCGATATCATACCCCTGGCCGGTCCCATCCCTATTCATGGACGTCAGATATATCTCGCCCGCGCCCAAATCGACAGCGCGCCTCACAGCCGCCTCCACCGAGAGGTCCGTGTCAAAAGACCCGTTGTCCGTAACCACATGTTCCCGGCCGTCGATTATTTTGTAGTCAATTGACGCTATTATCGACTGGCCACCGAACGTCCTCACCAGTGACTTTACCAGTTCCGCGTCTTTTATGATCGCGGTATTGACAAC
This sequence comes from Candidatus Omnitrophota bacterium, assembly GCA_016935115.1. Lineage (GTDB taxonomy): Bacteria > Omnitrophota > Gorgyraeia > 2-01-FULL-45-10 > 2-01-FULL-45-10 > CAIMPC01. The sequence goes on from JAFGRN010000002.1 coordinate 8,764, forward strand.
CAGCTTATCCGCACCGGCATCGAATAGCCTGAAAGCCACATCGACCGAATTCACGCCACCACCCGCCGCTAACGGCATGAAGCAATTTTTCGTCAGCTCCGAAACATTCCTGGAGAACAACTCTGTATCTTTCCGGCCCCTCTCGACATTCAGCACGACCAGTTCGTCAATGGAAAAGGCTATAGAGTTAAAATCATAATGCTCTTTTATCCAGCTCAGGCCACCCACCTTCTGCAACCTGAAATTCCGGCTCAACATGAAGACGCCTCTATCCATCAGCAATGTAAATATCAATCTGTGTTTTAACATATTCTTTCGTAAGACGCGAAATTCTTAAGCACCCTCAGGCCGCTGTGCTGGCTCTTTTCGGGATGGAACTGGGTCCCGAATACGTTTTCGCGGCAAATGCTGCTGGCAAACCTCTCGCCATTATCGGTCCAGGAAGATATATCCGATTCGCAGCTGCAATTTAACACATAACTGTGCACAAAGTAGAAATCGGCGCGGGCTTCAAGACCTTCAAACAGGACATTGTCGCTCCGTGAAAAATACGCCGTATTAAATCCTATGTGGGGAACCTTGAAACCTTCCTTCGGGCTGATCCTGCGTACGTGCCCGCGGATCCACCCGAAACCGTCTTTCGGGCCATCCTCATCCCCTGATTCGGCGAAGAGCTGCATGCCGAGACAGATGCCCAGTATCGGTACCTTTCTCATGAGCACGGCCGTATTGATCGGCTTTAGAAACCCAAGCCTCTCTATGTTCCCCATAGCCTTTGCGAAAGAACCGACGCCCGGTAATATCAACTTCTGGCTCCCGGCAACCTGTTCTGGAGAGCTGATCACCTCATTTTCAATTCCGAGATAAGCCAGGGCATTCTGAATCGACTTTATATTACCCATGCCGTAATTAACGATCGAGATCATGCCTGTGGCTTATCGGCCAAGTTTAATGGGGAGTAAATACCGGAACCCATCTGCCGTTTTCCTTCCTGAATATTTTTTTGTTCACGATACCATCAAGCGTGGCATCAAACTCTTCCTTTGTCATTCTGAAATACTTGAGATACTCCTCTATGTACGGTTCCGGATATTCGCCGTCATACCTCTTCACAAGCTCAACCGCCTGTTTGCGTGTTATGGAGCCGCGGCGTATATCTATCCCCACATCCTGGGAACACCTGCCGAACCCGTACTTCAGGTACATCAGGTACGTCTGAAGAACATAAAGACTTGTATCTGTCTGGGCAAAATTGCCATAGGTTCCAATACACCGTTCCGTTTCTTCCTGAAGACCATACTTCTCCTTCGCGAGTAAATAATGCTCATAGGGATCCCAATTTTCAAAATATGACCAGTGGGCAACTGCCGGCTTCAGCTTGTTAAGCTCCTCTCTGGACGGAAAGAGCCACCAATACAGCTCCTTCTCGGAAAATTTTCCTATCATCTCCTGCGGATTAAAACCACTCAGGTATATATCCATACTATACTCCTGATCGTAACACGCTCCTTTCTCCTGTTTTAGCTTTGAAGTTCCCCCGTACTCAGTCTCCCCCTCCTCACCAAACATGACAAAAGGTATATCCAATAGAACGGCTATTTTAAATATCACGGTCTGCAGGGCAATCAGCCACTGAAAATACCCCTGGCCCCGTTTTATAAAATACTCCCTATCAATTACCCTGCCCACTTCAGGGTTAGGTGTTACGTGTATATGGTCGTACCCGCACTTGATAAAATTCTCCAGGTTCTTCTTCCCGATCTCAAACTCAAGCGGGGGCCTGACGGTAACCCCCAATGTACGCATTCCCATTTTCTCCTTCATCATATATGCAACGTATGAACTGTCCTTGCCGCCGCTGACCGGAAGGATACAATCAAATTTTGAATTAGAACGATTTCTGTACTTATCGCATAACTCCTCTAAGTACTTCCAGCGCGTTTTCCAGTCTACCCCGGCCTTCTTCTCTTCCGCCCAGCAACAGGCATTACAGACCCCGTCTTTATTAAATGTTATCCTTGGCCTGGTTTCCGGCATCAAGCATCGAGTACAATACTTCATCGGATCGATCCTCCTCTTTTCATTAGTAACTCCGCAAGTTTCCAGTCCAACTTATCGTCTATATCTACCGACCGCTCCCTGGGCATCACGTACGCGTATGTATGATCGCCGAACCATCCTCTCCTCTTCCTGAGATAATCGGTATATGCGACGTAAACCGCTCCGTTCAGCCTGTAAAGAGACGGCAGTTCCTGCTTATTCTTGTTCTCGGACTCAAGCCTGACAAAATCTTTCATGCATCTGTCTTTCGGCAGGGTATTCGTCCAGTACGGATGATGCTCCGTTTCACATACTGAAACGACCGCCCGGGCATTCTTCAGGAATAATTCCCTGATGGCATTATCTATGTCCGACGGCAGTCTTAAAGGGGACGTCGGCTGTAATAGCACTACGACGTCATATTTTGCTCCTTCTTGGAAAACCCGGCCAAGCGCATGGTCGATAACATCTATTGTCTTCGCGCTGTCCGTCGCCAGCTTTCTCGGCCTCAAAAACGGAACACATGCCCCGTGCCTCTTTGACATCCGCGCGATGAATCTGCTGTCTGTGCTCACCAGCACTTCATCCAGGTAACGGCTCTTCTTTGCCTGCTCTATGGCATGCACGGTCAACGGCTTACCGCAAAGATCGCGCGCATTCTTTCCGGGGAGCCTCCTGGATCCGCTCCTCGCCGGTATTACCCCTATTATCCTCTTGCCTTTGAACATATTGCCTATATCCCCAATTGTTTCAGGCTGTCTTTATACTCCTCCCACTGGCCTATATCAAACCATCCGCTGAAGATTGTATATACGCTCACCTTGTCCTTCTTCGCCACCGTTTCTATCAGCTCGTTTATATCCATCTTTTTGTTATCCGGAATGTACGACAAAACCCTCGGCTCAATAACATAGACGCCCGTGTTGATGATAACATCGTGCACCGGCTTCTCTACCATCTTCTTAAGCTTTCCATCCGATACTTCCAGGACGCCGAACGGTATCTTCACTTCATTGTGGCAGCCGACTATTGTTATCGCGGCATCGTACTGTGAATGCCACTTCAGGAGTTGCGCAAAGTCCGCGGCAAGCAGTGAATCGCAATTGGTGACGAAGAATGTTTCCTTCAATTTCTCTCTCAATAATGAAAGGCTTCCTATGGTGCCAAGATAATTTTTCTCTTCGACCCAATTGAGTTTATAGGAAGAAAAATCGTTCTCCTGCAGAAATATCTTTATATACTCCTTTTTATAATTCAACGTATAGTTAAAGTTGTGAAAGCCGTGCTTATAAAACTTCTCCATTATAAGCTCAATGACGGTCTTATCTCCTATGGGAATCAGCGGCTTGGGGAGTATCTTGGTGAATGGGTCCAGCCGTAATCCCTTACCACCGGCCATTATCACTACGGGGTTCGATTTGAGCGCGGCCTGTAATGGAACGACATCTTTATCAAAAATATCGATCCATCGGATCATGTCTTCTATGACACCATCTCTATTGACAATGGGAATCTGCTCAAGCTTGTCGTTGAACATGATCTCTTTCACATGGTACATAAGATTATCCATGTCGCTATCCACCTTCACAAAATCCCTGCGCATCAATTTACTGATCCCGTCTTTAAAAGCGCACCCGTGAATGATCCCGCGACGGATATCGCCATCGGTGACGGTTCCCACCAGTTTATTCCCTTCCTCGACAACGAAGAGTATCCGTTCCGCGGTATAATCAAGTTTTTGCATAGCCTCTTTTATGCTCATATCAGCAGAAACCAGAATAGACTGCAATTTTACACTGTCCATGGACTTTATCCCCTTATTTACCACTGATCCTTAACGGAATATCATAAAAACTTTTTTTGGTCCATTTTTCAAACTTATGTTTCTTAAGTATCGTCCATATTTTCAACGATGCGTTTCTCCCCTCATACGAATTTTTAACGTTCCTGAGACTATTCTGAAACTTCGCCGAATACAGCTCTTTCAGAGCCCTTACTATATCGGATCTCAAGGGACGGCAATCAATAACACTTCTTGACTTGATCCTCCCTCTTTGACGGCTGCCTATATTGATAGTTCCCACTCTGAAGCTCGGCGCCTCCATTATACCGCTGGAGGAATTTCCCACAACGGCGTCCACAATTCTCATCGCCGACAGATAATTAAGGCGCCCCATAGACGTAAACGCTTCGGCCCTGTCGGGTCTCATGGAAACATATTCATCTATCATACGATTAACTATTTTTCCGCCGCTGTCCGCATTTGCCTTGGTGAATATCAAATGCGTACTGTTAAGTCCGTCAAGTGCGCTGAGCAGGTTTTTAAATTGCCATCCCGCGCTTCCATCCTCCAGTGTAGCCGGATGAAAGGTAATCAACAGGTTACGCCTGTCAAAGTTTATCCTCAGTTTCTTTTTCAACTGATCTCTGGTCAGAAAGGGCATGTCTTTTAGGCCATCCAGTCCCGGCGCGCCTACGTTAAATACGCATTCGGGCGACTCTCCAAGCTGTATCACTCTTCTTCTGTACTCCTCGGTAGCGGTGAAATGCAGCTGGCTCATCTTGGTTATGGAATGGCGAAATGCATCATCTATAACTCCTTCTGTCAACTCTCCCCCGTGTATATGCGCTACCGGTATGCAGGCAACATGAGCGGCGGCAACAGCACCGAATATTTCAAATCTGTCACCCAGGACAACCACTACATCCGGCTTCATCTCCTCATAAGCGGCGGCAAAACCGGATATTGCCATAGCCATTGATCCGGAAATACCGACAGCAGTATCGGATATCAAATTAATATCTACCTTTCTATCAATGCAAAAACTATCTTTTTCGATCTCCTTATACGTAAACCCGAATTCTTTTTTGAGATGCGCCCCGGTAACTGCTAATTGCAGCTTTAGATCCCCGTCATTTTTTATCTTCTCAAGAAACGGCCTCAGCAACCCGTATTCAGCTCTTGATCCTGTAACAACGAAGATTTTTCTTTTCATAGTATTATGAATTCATCTTTTTTGTAAGTTCTTTTTGCCCGCCTGCCTATAACCGAATCCCATTTTATAGGGCTCATCCCATAGGCGGGACGTTTTGTGGTAATATTAGCCTCGAAAAATTCTTCGCCTTTCCCTATGTGGCGGGCAGCCACGATACTTTTTCGTACAATATCTCTATTTTTTAGCTCTGCAGCGAGGGGCCTTTTGATACCGTCTCCGAGGCCTTTTTCCACGTTGCGCACAGCGCTGACCATTTCATTAAACTCGCGTGGTTCCAGCGATGCCCGGTGATCCGGCCCCCTCATATTTTTATCAAGAGTAAAATGCTTTTCGATAACCGTCGCTCCGAGCGCCACGGCCGCTATTGCCATCTCCGTGCCGGGCGTATGATCAGAATACCCCACATTCACTCCCAGGACTTTTTTCATAGTCAGCATAGCATTTAGGTTTGCATTTTCAAAAGGCGCGGGATATGCCGTGGTGCATTGCATAATGGTAATATCATCTTTTCGGGTGCCGCAGGATACTAAAATCTTTATCGCCTCTCTGACTTCATCAAGATCCGACATGCCGGTAGACAACAGGATCTTCCTCTTCAAGGCTCCTGCTTTTCTAAGATACGGCACATTATCAATCTCGCCGGAAGGTATCTTGAGGGTGCGAAGCCCGAGCCGCGATAAAAAATTCAGGCTTTCTATGTCAAAAGCGCTTGACATGAACTCAATGCGCATTTTTTTGCAGTGAGCTTGCAACTTAATAAAGGCGCCTTTATTAAGCTCCAATTTTTTCAGCATTTGAAATTGTGACCGAAAACCCTTGGCGGCTCTCTTCTGATATTCGGCTTGCGGCGCGCTTTTCGTGGCAATTGCCCCGGCGATAAATGTTTGAAATTTTATACCGTCCGCGCCGGATTTCGCTGCAGCATATACCATCTTCCTGGCAGCTCCCAAGCTACCGTTATGATTAACACCCGCCTCAGCTATGATAAAGGTCTTATTTGCCATGTGCCTCCGGCATATATACAAATCTGTAGCCATGCAGCTCCAGGCAGGCACCCTGCATAGCCGGGTAAGCGGTTGCCTTGATACGCCTTGCGATCTCATCTTTTTCCATATCAGGGCTCAACCGGCATAAATCATTGAGTTCTCTACGGGTGTAAAGCCTGTCGCTCCAGCGTTCTGTGGCAGAACAACAGGATAGCGCGCCTGTAGATACATATTTTTCGAAAACTCGATGGAATTGCCGGGCCAGGTGATCATAACATTTTTGGGTCAGAGAATAGACCGTATCCCCGGGTGATATCGCAAATCTTGCCACATCAACTATTCTGCCGGAATCTACATTCGCGGCCATAAGGTGCGCCGTAACCCCATATTTTGTCTCCCCGTTATATATGGCGAAATTGGTACATCCTATACCGCGATATTCAGGCGGCCCAGGATGGAAGTTGATGGAGAATTCTCTTATACTATCCAAAACCCCGGAGGGAACTATCCACGGCGACAGATACGATATGCATATATCGTACCCATGCCTTTCTACCCCCCGGGGAAAAGGGTCTCCTACTTTTCCGATAAAGCTGTCCACTATGCCGAAACATTTCCGTAAAATACCAAGCGCCTTTTTAAGCCCAGGTTTATCCTTGGCGAATAAAACCACCTTTTTGTCCTGCATCCTCTTTGTCACACAACCAGGCCCATTCCCTTTCATTTCAATACGCCCTCCGGCCGCACGAGTGGCTTCACCTTCCTGAAATAGTTATCGATATGAACCAGGGTTGTCGTCTTAAACAACCCGTAGGGATTATTTTCATCGACGTCGTACCTTTCGATCACGGTGCTTATAAGCTTGGCCTGATCATCCGATATCTCAAATGTTATGGCCACGGGATGTTCCAGCTTATAATCCGAGAGTTTCCCCCGGAATCCCGACTCGATCCATTTCAGTATGTCATGCCGCACGGTGATCACTTTTTCTCTCACGATATTTTTGGATATGACGCCGGATAATTTTGCCAGGATATACTCGCGTATATCGGCCATCTCTTCACGGATCCGGGCCGCCTCACCCTTTTTCCCGTCGGTTAAGTAACGCCCGGCCATCTCCGAAAAATATGCCGCGTACGTATCAAAATATACCGAGGACGCGAATATGCTGCACTTCTGCATGAGGTTATCCCCCTGCTCGCGCTCCACCAGCTTCCTGTAATTCTCTTCTTTCGAATAGAACCGGATCAGCTCCTCGGGCGAGTTCCAGAGCTCCGATCTTGCCTCAGCGGTAAATTTTCCGAAGCACCCGGCGGCCTTAGACCTGTTTTTCCTCAGGTCCTCAAAAACGTAGACCAGCCAGTCAAATATATCGACTCCATACTGTTTCATGTATTCGATGAGCTCGCGGTATATGCCGTTATTCACGAGAAGCCTTAACAGGCCGTGGAAACTCCGGAAGTATATGTAATCCTCAAAATTATACGAATTCGTGCCGACGACGACCTTCTCTATCTCGAAGCTGTACTTTCCATTCACCTTCCCGAAGTTTCTCGGTATGAGACGATAGCGTATGTCATATTTGAACTTTTCGTGCGCTTCTTCCGAATCCAGCTCTATCCCGTCGAGGAGCATAAATGTGAAGGGATCCACGAAATCGAAATTATACTTCATCATATCCCGGAGGGTATTCATGTGAGACTGTCGGGTTTCGTGGGGAAGCCCCGTGATGATCTCGGTACTGACATTCTTATTCATACTGTGCACCAGATTTATGTATTCTACGATCTTATCCCCGCTGAGATTGCGCCTCTTTATGCCCTCCAGAACCTTCTGGTCTGTGGACTGCATAGCAAGCCCGTACTTCATGCCCTTGAGCCTGGAGATGCGCTTTATATGCTCACTCGTGGCGGCTTTGCCATAGGGCGCAGTAAAGATCCTGGGATAGTCTAACTCCTGCTGTAACCTGTACACGACATCGACCGTATCATAATCCCTTTCATACAAGCCAAAATTGGAATCGCATACCATAAGATCATAAATATTATTAGCTATCGCCATTTTCGATATATACTCCAGTTCTTTTCTTATCCTGTCCATACTGAAATTACCTATGCGCCTGTTCTGTTCATTAGAAGCCCAGCAGTACGCGCATGTATGAGGACAGCCTCTTGTCGTCTGCATGGACGGAGTAAACCTCTTCTCATTAAAAAACTTGTCCATTAAACCGGTAAGGTGCGGCGACGGAAATATGTCAAGCTCTTTTGGGCGCGAAATATTCGCGCCAGCTACAAACTCTCCTTTTTTGTTAATACATAATACGCCTTCTATTGGTGTGCTCTTCATTTTTTCAATATCACAACCTGTATCGAAATAGGCATTTAGAAGATTAGAAAAAGCTATCTCCCCATCATACGGAATCAAAAAATCGATATGGCTATTTTCCTGGAGAAATAATTTTTGCCTTTTCTTATCCAGCGGAAAGGCGAGCCCCCCGAAGACTATCATAGAATCGGGATTTTTCTGCTTTACATATTTACTTGCCATCAAAGCGACATTCTTATTCCATACATAACATGAACCGGCAAATATATCCGGAGGGTTATTCTCGACCAATTTAAAAAATTCGTCCGCATATTTAAAGATGCCTGCACTACATCTGGATCCGAAATTAGCCAGCGCATATGCCGCAACATACGCGCTGCCAAGCGGCATTACATCACATGCCAGGATACCATCATTATAAGTAAGATCCGCAAAATATATTTTCCTCATTAGGCAATCAGCTCCTTTAGCTTGGTCGTAACACGATATATATCATCCTTCGTATTCATTACGGAACTCGGAAGGCATAGGCCCCTGTCGTAAAGACCGCGCGACCGACTGTAATCACCCTTTCCGTACTTCCTATATGGCGGAAACCCGGTCGCAGGCATAAAGATCCGCCTGGTCGGAATATTATGTTTCATGAGTTTCTTCTGCAGCCTGGCTATATTAATGCCATCGGCAAAAGATACACAGGTAAACCAATTTGAGCTCCGGCCTCCGTCGCATTCCTCCTGAAAACGTATAGTCTTGATACCACCGAGCTTCTCGCGGTATATAGAATTGATCCGGTTCTTGCTGGCCAGAAACCGGTTGATTTTTTTCAGCTGCGCGAGGCCGAGTGCTGCCTCTATATTGGTCATCCTGTAATTGAATCCCATCTCAGGGTGGTAGAGGGAATTTGCCTTATCCTTTGCCTGATTCACGAGAAACTTTATATGCCCCGCCTTCCCCGCGTCCCGGCTGACGACCATGCCTCCGCCGCCGGTCGTTATGATCTTGTTGCCGTTAAAACTGAAGCAACCGAAATCGCCGAATGTGCCGGTCTGCCTGCCCTTATATGTGGCACCAAGACTCTCCGTGGCATCCTCTATTACGGCCAGCCCGTGCTTCCTGGCTATTCTCATGATAGCGCCCATATCGCAAGGATTTCCATACAGATGCACCGGCAGTATCGCCTTCGTTCTCCTGTTTATTAGGCGCTCTATGCGGCAGGGGTCTATATTCCACGTCCGGCTGTCGATATCCGCAAAGACCGGCCTTGCGCCGACATAAAGGACCGGATTTATTGACGCTATAAAAGTTAGCGCCGGCACTATGACCTCGTCTCCCCGCCCAATTTTCAATTCATGAAGCGCCATATGCAGCGCCGCCGTCCCGCTCTGAGTGGCGACAGCATTTCTCGACCCGACATAACGCGCGAAGGCTTCTTCAAAATCGAAAACAAACCGCCCGGCGCTCGACACGTAGCCGGTATCCACGGCTCTGCTGAGATATCTCTTCTCCGCGGCCCCGATGCTCGGCGCATCGAGATATATAGTCTTATATATTGTAGACATCGCTCCTGTAAAATTTCATATTGTCCTTACTGCGAAACCACTCTATCGTCTCTTTCAGGCCCTCTTCCAGCGAATACCCGGGACGCCATCCCGCCAGCTTCCTGATCCTGGCATTGCTTCCCACCAGCCTCTCAACCTCACTCTTTTTCGGCCTGAACCTTTTACCGTCGGATATTATCCTGGCTCCGGGGTTGATCATCGAGATCAGCTTCCGGGCAAGATCCTTTATGGATATCTCGCTCCCCGTGGCGATGTTGATCTCCTTCCCTATGGTTTTTTCCGAACGCGCTATCGCGACAAAGCCATTGGCAACATCCTTCACGAAGACCAGATCCCTCGTCGGATAGACGTTTCCGAGCTCAATATCCCTCCTGCCGGACAGGAGCTGTGTTATTATGGTAGGTATCACCGCCCTGGCCGACTGCCTTGGCCCGTACGTATTGAACGGCCTGACGATGGTTACAGGCAGCCCAAAACTCCTGTAAAAAGATTCTGCGATGGCATCGGCCGCGATCTTCGTAGCGGAGTATGGCGATTGACCCTGCCTGGGATGCTTCTCGTCCATCGGCGCATATCTGGCTGTGCCGTATGTTTCGGAAGTCGATGTAACCAATACATTCTTCACGCCTATATCCTTTGCCGCCTGGAGGACATTCAGAGTTCCTTTTATGTTGGTGTCTACATAGCTTTCCGGAGAGTGGTAGCTGAATGGGATGCCGATAAGGGCCGCGAGATGGAATATGATATCCGTACCCCTGGCCGCTACCCTGACGTTGTCGGAGTCCCTGACATCTCCGAGCGCAATATCGATCTTTTTCATCTTCTCCTTGGGAAATGAATCCAGCCAGCCCAGGCTGTTGAAGGAGTTATAGAGCACGAACGCCCTGACCTTGCACCCTTCTTCCAGTAACTTCTCGACAAGGTGGCTTCCTATGAAACCCTCGGCCCCCGTAACCAGGACTCTCTTCCCCTTAAGGATCATTTTCTACCCCCTACCTTCTCCTGTTTTCTATCGTAGTGTCTGGCTCCGCGAAACTTATATTCGCCCTTGAAGTAAAGGTTATAAAACTGTTCTATCAGATGATTCGCTTCCTTCATGTCCCCGGCCGTATGCTCATAATGGTCTATTATGAGCTCCTTATTCACATTGAAGAGGCTCTCATAAAATTGTTTTTCCGGAATATCCGTAAAGTTCACTGTCAACAGGTCTGAATTTTTGAAACGCTCGAAGAAATCTTCCGGGCCGCTCAGCAGTCCGCGCCTTATAGCCTCATAGTAGAGATCACACCCGGGGTATGGCGTCACGGGCCGTATTGTCCGCAGATGATAGTATGTATTTAGCTCCCGAATGAGGCGCACGTTCGATTTAAGCGACGCCTCGGTATCGCCTATATTCCCCCACAGGAAGTTCAGTCCTATGCCCACGCCCGTCTTCTTCGCTATCCTGACCGCTTTTATATTCTGCTCCACCGTGGTCCTCTTACCCATGGCGTTGAGCACATTCTGGTCCGACGACTCAAGCCCGAAATTCAGGAAGACGCACCCGCACTCGGCCAGCGTATGAGCTATCTCCTCATCGAATATATCCACCCTTGCATCACAGTTAAATGTTATTTTAAGGCCCGCCGATTTCAAGGCGTCCCTGAACTCGAGAAGCCTTCTCCTGGACGATATGAAGAGCTCGTCCTGCATATTGAAATGCCTTACGCCGTACTGTTGATAAAGGATCTTCATCTCCTCTATCACATTGTTTATGCTCCTTAAACGTATGCCCGATTCCATGCGGTAACAGAAGTTACAGCGATTGGTGCATCCGCGGCCCGTTATGACCGCCAGGACCTTCCCGCCCTCTTCCATGCCCTTCAATCCGACGCAATCGGCGTAATCCTTCATGGGAAAGATCTCCCACGCCGGGAATGGAAAACGGTCGAGCTGTCTCGACGGTTCCCGCCTCTTGTTCACTACGACGCCATCCCCCGACCTGAAGGCTATGCCGTCGACATTCGAAATGTCGTTACCGCCGGCAATCTTGCATTTCAGGAGGTCAACCATCGTCTCCTCCGCATCGCCTATGGCCACAATATCCGCGCCCGTTGTCTTTATCATATATTCGGGTATCGATGACGGGCCATGCGCACCCAGCACGAGCCAGGCGCCCCCTTTATACTGATTAATGACTTCACACAGGTCCAGGACGGTCTCCTTGAACCTGGCGGCCATAAATCCCACACCTATCAGGTCATAGGATCCGTTTTGCAGATACCGCCTGACCAGTTCTTCATTGGAATAATGAAATACGTCCTGGCACGCCACCGTAACCTCGGCCCCGGATGCTTTAAGAGCCGAAGCGATATACGCGGGCCCGAGCGGAAAGATATTATCTTCCTGATAGACGTCGTGTATGATCAGCAGAACCCTGCCTCCGCGACTCATCTTAACACACCCTCTTCTTTTGCTATACAGGACGCGATCCTCGCCGCCGGTTCTTCCCCCCCGACCGGAAAGACATATTTATCTATCATATCCGGGGAATATTTTGAAGGCAGCGCCCCTTCCTTATATTGTTCAAGGCACCGCCTTAAGCCGTCCCGGTCGCTGACAAAATAGCATCTCGATTCGAGATCCGCTCTCGTCCTGGCATTCAATATGGAGCAGTCCTTAAAGTAAAGGATTATCGGGATGGGATACAGAAACGCTATCTGGATCAGCATTGTATCGATATTATCTATGATGAGCATGCCATAATCTCCGAAGATTTCCTCAGCCGGGATCTTCCGCACAATACGCGCGTCTTTGCCGTACCGTTTTATCAGCCTATTGAAGTGGGCATTCTGGTAATCATCCTGCCCCGGGTGCACCTTCACATCCAGGCGAAGGGATAATTCGGCGGTTACGCCCAGGATATCCTTGTGCACAATATACATTTCACCATCCGGCACGTTATATAGTAGCTTCTTCCATGCGTTGAAATTAAATACTGTGGGGCCGAACAGGATGGTCCTGCTCTTCAAGGGCGCGATCTTCGCCTTTTTATAGATATCAAAAAATTTCATGGATCCGCATGTGACACCCCCGGGGAGACCAAGTTCATCGGCACATATTGCATGCTCGATCTTTGAGTGGTATATCTGTATCTTCCTGATATGTTCATTATGCTCGCAATATTTCTGATGGGGGCACTTATGAAACGCCTGAACCGACCCGCCATGCTGAAAATAGAATACCGGGATATTATTCTCCGACGCCACATGGGCATAGAGATCCTCGTATGCCCTGCTTGAGCCGATGGAATAAAGAAAAGCCGATGGCTTGTATTTCTCTATCATGGCCCTTATGGAAAAATCGAAATGGCTTATACGCTCCACGATGTCACGCCGGTAAATATCGAAGAGCTCCGCCACATACTGCTCAAATACCGGAAAAAACCTCTTAGAGAATGCCGCCAGCTTGTGCCCGTCCCCCATCGCTTTAACGCCCGCGCCGGAACTTTTCCCTGCATCAGCCGCCAGTTCCCGAGACACTGAGATGAACTTATGGCCGCGCAGGTGCCTCTTCAAACTGGCCACCTCATAGCCATCCTGAATCACAAATAATGTTCTGGCGCGACCATTCCGGGCAGAGAAGCCGGCGGACATAATCGAAACTGCCTTTTTCCGGATTTGCTTTAACCTGTAGCAAAATAATCTCCAGCTGATATATCCCGCGGAAAGCTCTCCCCGCGCGCCGTCGATCCACCTGTATCGTCCTGAAAGACATTGAGACAACATGCGAACTTTATTTTCGAGCCCAACGAAACGCGGCATAAAGCCATTCGGCGAGACCAGGATGTTCATTTTGAGCGGCCCGTCCCACTCCTTCCTTCCTACGATAATAAAATCGCCGTACAACTGTTTCATATTTTCGGATACTTTGGAAACATACAACATATCTATGAAGAGTATCAGAAACCAGTAGATATTAGCCGTATAAGCCCTGGGAAAGCGCGAGTAATGCCCGTACTGCTTATCGAGATCCGCAAAGAGTCCCTCTGTGGCGGCCTGCAGGGTGCCGGCATCAGAATGAAACTGACTACAGGCATAAAAGTCCTCGTTTGTTATGCAGGGAATGCCGTTTTCTTCACAGCTGAACATCGCTCCGGGCGTCATGGCATAAATATCGGCGTCTTTCAGGAGCTCTTCCCCGAGAAGATCCCGCCTGACATAATCGGTCAATATTACCAGTTTCCTATTACCTCGCGTATCTTTCACCGAATACAGCCTCTCTGCATATCCTGCATTCCCTGGGTGTCTTATTGTCATTCGAGTTGACAGATCTTCTTATTTCCCGCATGCGCATAGAATTCCATATATCGTAAACACTCTCTAAAAATATGTTTCCCACTATCAGTGTGGCGCCATACCAATGGCAGCACGGATGGACCGTACCGTCGTGATATATGGTGAGTCTTTGATATGGTTGAGGGCACGGGCCCGGATTTTTCAGGTCCTTGCTCTCTATATAGAACATCTCCTGCTGGGCATCTCTGCTTGGATAGCCCTGAGCGGGATTTATATAAGCCTGTATGGATACAAAGTCCACTTTATCCTTCCAGCTCCGCACAAATTCGTCCAGCTCACGTTCATTTATTTTACTCTTCACGAAAGATACCCTCGTTACCGGAAGCATGCTCTTCAGCTTGCGCTTCATGGCCAGCAGGGACCTGATATTGGATACCACCCGCTGCAGGTCTCCTCCCTTACGGACAATGCGATATGTAGATTCTGTCGCGGCATCGATCGAAAAATAGAGCTTTGTAAGTCCGGCGGCTATCAGCTCTGCCGAGAGCTTCCCGGTAAGCAATGTGCCGTTGGTAATCAATATGACGTCCAGGACACCCGCAGACCGAGCATATGCCACATAGCGGGCTATGTCAGGAATGAGAAGCGATTCGTTGTTCACGCCGAATGTCACCGACCGGAGCCCGCGGCGGATCCCATCATCTATTATCTCTTTATATTTGGCGAAGTCGATACGCTTGCCCCTGTTATCCGGATGATAAGGATTGGACGGCTCAAGTTCGCCTGGATCCACCTGCAGGATGCACTGCGGACATTGCAGGTTGCATGCCGCGGAGAGCTCAAAGTCGAGATGAATCGGATAATCCTGCACAAGCTCGCAATTGGCGGCCTTTTCCCAGCAGGCGCGATATTCGCGGTATGGCGCACCCAGAACCTGAGCGACCATGGCATCAGGGTCTTTTGTATACTCAAACTGTTTCCAGCGCTTGACCGTTTTCATAATCTCTCTCAATCCCAGATATTATCTTTGGCCCAATTACCGTTTACATCTTTCCACCATACCCGCGGATCCCTGAAGGTATCGGCTATTCTGTCAAACTCGCTTTCTGACATGCCCACATACGGAAGCCACCGGCGCAGGTCCTTTGACTTGACATGGTCCATACGGCGCACGATCTCGATGGCCTCGGGGCGGGAGATTCTTCCGGCCCTTATGTCTTTACAGCAATGGTCTGTGGCCCGGCCATACCCGAACTTTATGAACTTCATATAGTCGTGGATACCGTTCTCATGCATATCATCCAGATTGGAGAGCGTCCGGTAAGTGCGTTCGAACGGCTCATCAGCGCCTTTGAATCCGTACTTATCCACCATGAGATTGCCATGCTCATTGGCCTCCCACTTGAAAAAATTGGATACATATATTCCCCTGACGCCCACTCTCTTGATCTCTTCATCCGAAGGATACATCCACGGTATGAGATCTGCGGGTTTGAGCCCCTCGGCCAGCTCGGGCCTGCCCAATTTCCGCAGGCCGTCATCGGTCATGTCGTACCACTCGTATCCCCGCAGGCAATGTTCATGACGATAACGATATGTAAACTCGACCATGTCCCTGTAGGAGTGCATCCCTCCCAGATCCATGAACCCGTGCTCACCCCATATCATGAGCGGTATATTCATCTGTACAGCAACACGGATCGGGTACGTGAATATGCCGGCATGCGCATGCCAGTTCATGTCGCCCATGAGCCTGAACCCTATCCTGTTCAGCTTTATCAGAACATCTATGCTCGGAGTGAAGAATATGTGATCCACGCCGAATACCTTCCGCATATTGACCAGATTCTCCATGCCCGCGGGGGTATAGTTATTCCCATGATATGTAACAAGCAGGGGGTTCAGGCCGTAAATCTTCTTTATTATGTGAATCTGATAATAACTGTCCTTTCCGCCGCTCACGGGGATTATGCAGTCGTAATTTCTCCCGTCCTTTGAACGATACTCCTCTATCATCTCTTCAAACATTGCCTTGCGCCTGTCCCAATCCACGTGAACCCTTTCAAGCGCCGTACGGCAACCGCTGCAGGTCCCGTTGTCGTCGAACGCAAGCGGGACCGCCGATGATGCCGGATACACGCATTTTCTGCACCAACGCATCTTTGGGGGCCTGTTCATGTCAATTCGTCCTCACGCCTATGCCGTTCCTGATCATATTATCTTTGGCCCTCGGATATGCCATTTCGGTAAAATGAAATATATTGCCGGCCGCGACCGCCGATACCGTGGTATTGCGCGCGACATCGATCAGATCGCGGAATGTCCCCGCGCCCCCGCACGCTATCACCGGTATCGTCACGCTCTTCGCCGCTTTTCCGATCATACCGACATCGTAACCGTTCGCCATCCCGTCCCGGTCGATCGCATTTAAGAATATCTCGCCCGCGCCGCGTTTCTCCGCCTCGACAGCCCAGGCTACAGGATCGAGATCCGTCTCTTCCGCGCCGCCCTTATAGACCTTCGGAGCGCCGTTCATATACCTGTAATCTATCGAGACGACTATGCATTGCGAACCAAACTCTCTGGCGCTTCTCGTAATGAACGACGGGTCCTCGATCGCCGCAGTATTTATCGTGACTTTGTCGGCGCCGCGCCTGATCCTCTCGCGAATGTCCTCGAGTGTCCTGATGCCCCCTCCGAATGTGAGCGGCGCGAAGCAGACCTTCGATATTTCACGTATGATATCCAGGATGTTATTCTTTCCCGTCACCCTGAGATCGTCCCGGCGCAGGTCATAATATTTCTCCCTGCTGATATCGACATATATGAGCTCGTCGACATTCCAGTCGTTGTAGCGCTTAACCTCGTCGAGCGGGTTGCCCAGGTTCTGATGGTAGCTGAACGTCTCGCTCCTGACGATAAGGCCATTCTTCAAAAATAGCACGGGAATGAGCCTGCGTTTCAACATCTATGCCTCTTCCGCATAACTCATCCGCCTTCTCATGCCGGGAGTATTGGTATGCCTGAAAAAAGACTGTTTCCATTCCGACGAATTACGAAGCTTCCTGCCTCTTTCATGAATATCGTTAAAGTGCGCTATATTGGGAACCGACAATTTCAATCTTACGGGAGCGCATTTGTATCTGCCCAGCCTGTCCCTGTAAGACCCTCTCGCCCAGCTCAAGACATCGTGATTGAGTTTTATATAGATATTTTCCTCTTCCTTCTTCTCGGGGTTCAGGACCATATTCATGGCCAGCTTCTTCAGATCACGGGCCGCCGAACTGAAATCTCGCGCCTTGATATCGTCCTTATCGTCCAGCAGGACAGTCATAGCATCTATATATTCGTCGATACCCTTATCAAATTTATCGCCGAATACGAACTCTCCTATAAGCACATGCCTGAACCTCGTGGGAGGGAAAGGCTTTTTTGAATCGATGATGGACTTTACATGCCTGTAGACCCCTTCCGTCGATTCGAAATAGACACCCTTCACCTTTCCGGCATACTCGGAGAAGAGGCCATTGAGTATCGGGTACTTATCAGACGAGCCGATTATTTCATCGAATATCCTTATCGGCTTTATCCCGTAGGTAAAGCCGTGATAAGCAAGCTCCCTCATATAACCGTAAAATAGCGTGATGGTGACGTAAAAATCGACCGCGTAAAGTTTATAGTGCTCCTCGGCCGTCATATACTTCGAGCTCTTGACATGTTCCTCGCATTCACAGATCAGTTCTTCGTCAATAATGGATAGCGCATCCGCGCCCAGGGTGAAGTGTGATTCAAAACCATGTTTAGCCCTGCTATCCTTCGAAGCAAGCTCCGTGTTAGGCAAAAGCCACACTTCATGGCAGCCTACGCCATCGACCCGCAGTTCATATACATCGTTCACGCACCTGGTAAAAGTTTCGTATGTCTCTCCGGGAAATCCGTGCAGGATCTCGGTTCCGGTAACCATATTATTCTCTTTAGCCCAACGGAACGCTTCGGACATCTCCTTCATCGAACAGTTTCTTCTGTTGATGTTTTTAAGAACCTCGGGAGTGGTCGACTGCAGGCTGATATTGTACGGTATGTGCTCCTTAAGCGCCAGGGCTACCCTCCTTACGCGGTCGTTCGTCGCTTTGTCCGTGTAGACCTTCAATGCTTCCGGATACCCTTCCTTTGAATATAGCCTTCCTATGAATTCGGCCAATTCCACATCCCGGTCCAGGATGCCCAGATTATCGTCGGTGATGCGAAAGCTGCGGTTCTTTGCATGCTTCTTGATATAGAGGATCTCGTCCTTCGCCCTCTCCAGCGAAAAAGGACGGATCTTCGAATAAACTTTCTCTCCGGAAACACAGTAGGAACAGCGGTACGGGCATCCCCGCATCGTCTGAATAACCGGCATGAGCATTGGATCGCCTAAAAATTCATCCGTAGCTCCCGTCAAATAAGGTGAGGGTATCTCGTTGACATCCCCGAGAAGCGGCAGCAACAGGCCAGACGATAACCGGCCCCTATCGTATGTAAAACAACCCTGAATCGGATCTGAAAATATGTTCTGTCTCGAAAGCGCGCCCATCACACGCTCCAGAAGACGAACCATCGGCAGCTCGCCTTCATACGGAATGTACACGTCAAACAAGCCGCCGTATCTATCGGCATAACGCTCTCTTATATTACCCTCGTTCGCCGGGATATTTAACCCCCCTGCCACAAGAATGGCATCCGGATGCATTCTTCGGACAGCCCTTGCGAACCATATGCTGAGATTTTCATTCCACGCGTATATACCGAACCCCGCTACATCGGGTTTCTCTATCTTTATCCTCTCGAGCAGCGCGTCGGGATAACGAAATGTGCGGATCTCCACGCCACCCTTAAAGTGCTTTTGAAGCATCGCCTTGACGTAAGAGATACCTATGGGAACCGTCGACGGGCTGATGTTGAAATAGGTATGCCCCAGGTCTGCTAAAAATATTTTCAAACGCGCTTTCGTATCCACACTCGCTCCGACGTTAACAGCAGACGGCCTCTTTTACCTCCGCGAACCGCCTGAGAATACCCAACCCCGCAGCCTGACTCTTCTCGGGATGAAACTGCACCGCATAGATATTGCCTTTTTCAATCATGGCCGTAAACTCCAATCCGTAACGGCACGTTGCTGTAATTATCCGGCTATCCGCGGTATCGACATAATAGCTGTGGACAAAGTACATGTCCGGGCTGCCGGAGGCATCGAGGAGGCGGTTACCGCGCCTGACTGTTATATCATCCCATCCCATATGGGGTATGCAGACACCCGTATTATCCGGGATGCGCCTTACAACAGCGTCTATCCATCCGAGCCCATCATGGCGCCCGAACTCGAAACTCTCCCTGCATATGAGCTGCATGCCGAGGCATATGCCTAAAAACGGCTTATTCTGTTCTATAACCTCTTCCCGGAGCGCTTCAATGAATCCTCTTTTTCGGAGCGCTTCCATGCCGACACCGAATGCCCCTACTCCTGGGAGGACTATCCTGGAACAGGCGGAGAGATCATCCCTCTTTTCAATTACCTGGGCGGCGGCGCCGACATATTCGAAACCGTTAAGCACCGACTGGACATTGCCCATACCATAATCAATAATACCTATCATTGTTATCCTTTACCGGATCTGCCGGAATAAAAATGAGAGAGCTTCAGCGGTGTCCCGCGGCGAAGCGCCCTGCCGGCACGTTTTCCTATAACCGTCTTGATATGCACCGGAGCGATGCCATTAGCCGGGCGTATCGAACGGATATTGCCGGCCGTCAGGAGAGCTCCCTTCTTTATATCCTCTACGATAAAGAGCGACCTGCGGAATATGCGATTCTTCTTCTCCCCGGCGGTGAGCTTATAGGACACATCCCCCGACGCCTTCTCGGCTGTACGCACATCCTGCACCAGCTGCTTCATCTCATCCGGCTCAAGCGAGAAAAAACTGTCGGGTGTCTTCATCGCCCTGGATAGCGTGAAATGCTTCTCTATGACCGATGCGCCGAGCGCTACCGCTACAACCGGCACTACAGCGCTCAGGCTGTGATCGGAAAGGCCGATGGGGCATCCGAAGCGGGAGCGCATGTCCGGTATGGTCCTCAGGTTCATCTCTTCGGGAACGGCCGGATAACTGCTGACGCATTTCAGGAGTGTGATGGACCCCGCGCCATGCGAACGCGCAGCCGTAACCGCCGCGCGAACCTCTTTCCTGCTGGCCATTCCAGTAGACATAATCAGCGGCTTCTTCGTTCCGGATACGTACTCGATCAATGGTATGTCGATGAGCTCAAAAGACGCTATCTTGTGCGTCGAAACGCCGAGCTCCTCCAGAAAATCCACGGAAGTAGGGTCAAAAGCGGTCGACAGAAATCCCAGCCCTTGGTCGTCCGCCTCTTTCTTCAGCTTTTTGAACCACTTCCATGGCGTATACGCCTTGCGGTACAACTCATACAACGTCTGGCCTCCCCATCTGGGATGGTCTATCCTGAAGTGCCCGAGCGCGCTGTCTATCGTAAGCGTATCTGGCGTATAGGTCTGAAATTTCACCGCATCTACACCGCACGCCCTGGAAGCGCGTATGAGCTTAATAGCAGTCCCTATGTTCTGGCCGTGATTGGCGGAAATTTCGGCTATGATAAATGTTTTCTTATCTCTGGATACATTCTTCATCGATCAGGCAGCCTGTTGTTTAATGTCTTCTTTTGTCGGTTTATATGCCATAAAATACATCATCCCGAGTCCGTTCGTACCTTTGAATATATGCCTTGATCCCAATATCCTCTTTTTAATAGCAACCTTATCTTTACGTTTCAGGGGCCTGATGATAGCGCAAAGCTCCCTGAAGAATGGATCCTGTTTTTTGCCAATACGCCTCATTAAATCGACCTTGCCGACCGCCGAACGATACCTGCGTATCATGTCAAGAAAACTATCACAATTAAATGGTGAATTAGGAGAAAAATCATTAACATAGTCTATGAGATCGTACTGTGTTTCGGCCAGTTTCCGGAATGAATCCAGAAGCCATGGGACCTCTTTAATATCGTCCCTCTTATGAGTCATCCAGAGCGCTTCCGCCAGGACGCCTATGTCCGGATACCTCTGTGCCATGGTCGTCGGGCGCATGCCGGAATCTCCGAACACGGGTAACAGGATGGGTGGATACGACGAATAGTACCTGAGACCCTTATCCGACATCCATTTGAGCACTTCCGACACGGCAGGATAATCGGTCTTGGGATTTACAAATTCGTCATAGATAATCGCCCGGCGCGTCCTCTTGCCGAATTTCTGGGCCCTGGAGATATCTTCACGGAACAATTCCTCGGCTACGTCAACTATATCTTCCTCTGTCCTGGCAAAACGGAATATTATCGCCCTCTGGAGCATCCTCTGGAAACAACCAGCTTTGGAGTTTATTCCGAGGAAAAGATATCCTCCTTCTTTCAGGTGATCATTCATTATCGAAAAAGCGCCTTCTTTGTCGGAGGTGTGATGAATCGCTCCGTTGGACACGACGATATCGTACTTTTTCCTATCACTGAAGTCGAAGATGGATGAATTGATAATCTTATGTTTTTTCGGATGCGGCGCGAACTTATCGAAGATCATCCTTGCCCGGGCGCATGCCAGGTCATTCATCTCTACGAGCGTGCAGGTAGCCCCCCACCTTGCGTACTGGACGGTGTTCTCCCCAGTCCCCGCGCCGAGGTCTATGAGCGTCTTGCCAAGGAACATATCGATGGGAAAATGCAGGAGATCCCTGAATAGCCTGACTCGCTTGCTTTCCCAGCTGTGAAAATCTTTCTGCGACCTGTCGATGAAATAAGTTGAAGGATTCTCCTTCCTGTATACCTTAAGCACTCTCTTCTCCATCGACCTGGTCTTTTTTGCTGTCATACGCATCCTATGTGTTTAAGACATCATCCTTGTCATTAACAACAAGATAATTCTCCATCGCCAGATATTTCAATCCACTGTCCCGGAATGCCCTGAGAGCGTCGTTCGGCGTGCAAACTATAGGCTCCTCATGCATGTTGAAGCTGGTATTAATGAGGCTCGGGTTCCCGGTGAGCCTGTAATATTGAGTGAGGATCTTATGGAACGACGGGTTTGAATTGCGGGATACTAATTGCGGCCTGGCTGTCCCGTCGACATGCACCACACCGGGCGAGTGCTTCTTCATCCATGGCGTGCAATCAAATGTGGTGGTCATATGCAGGGCCCGTTCCTTATAATTCGCGATCCTCCTATAGCATTTTTCGGCCGCTTCCCACAGGGTCGCCGGAGCAAAGGGCATAAACTCGCTTCTCCTGAGGGCTTTATTGAGCCAATCATTGACGGTTCTGTCCATAGTTCCGTACAGTATAGTGCGGTTGCCGAGAGCCCGTGGGCCATATTCCATTCTTCCCGCAAAACGCATTATGCAATTATTATCCTTCAAAAGCTCCGCTATCCTGACTTCAATATCCGAATGATAGGAAGACGAATATCCGAACCTCCTGATCTCTGAAAGAACTTCCCTGTCGCCGAACTTCGGCCCCCTGTAAAGAGATCCTATCTTTACGGGCTTAAGCCTCTTCTGAAGGGCATAATAGTAGAGGGCGCTGCCGGCCGACATCCCGCCGTCTCCCATCTGCGGATAGACAAACAGGTCTTTTATCCCGGCCTTCTCCCTTATCTTCTGATTCAATAATACGTTGGCAAATATACCGCCCGCAACCGTGACCTTCGAACCTTTTGGAATCAGGTCATTCACATACTCGAGGACAACCCTTTCCAGGACACGCTGGGCCGCCGCGGCGACATCTTCGCGCTTATATTTTTTCACGATCTCCTCAAGACGGGTATTTTCAAACTTTGCCGCGTACAGGCCGGCCTCAAAACCCCCTTCAAAAGCTTTTCTGACCCCGTTATAAGAGATCATCTTTCTCATCCACGGCATGGCCCTGTCGGCATCTCCGAGGGCGGCAAGCCCCAGCACCTTACCCTCGTGGCGATGAGGGATGAATCCGAGGGCCTTTGTAACACTGCCATAAAAATACCCGAGCGAATCGAAAGAGTTCGACAAAGCTATCTTTTCTATGCGTCCCTTGCTTCCGCGGCACAGGATGTTGGACTCCATCTCACCCCAGCCATCCGCGGTCATTACATAGCAATCGTCCCAACCGCTGGCATAGTAGGCGGAGGCAGCATGGGACATATGATGCTCCACCACCTTTATCGGTTTCTTGAATTTTTTGAATTGCCGGATAAGGCTTATATTTCGCTCGAAAACTACGTGTTTCTCGTGCTCATAGCGCTCGCGGATCTCCTTCAGTTTATACGCCTTGAGATCCTTTGAAAGACACGATTTGCTTATCTTATCCTCAACGTACGAGAACTTATCGCGCATAAGCCCGACTTCGGCATCCAGGCCGTGATTGATAAATTCTATCCCATCCTCGCTGGAACAGTATCCCTGCGTCGCGATAACATCGACATCCTTCATGGATATTCCCGCGTCACGAAGCACCCACTCTATCGAGCGCCGGGGAATCCCGTAGAAGAGCTTAACCCTGTTAAGCCGTTCCTCGTTTATCACACTGACGAGCTTCCCGTTCTTTACGATGCATGCTCCCGCATCAGACAGATAGCTTATACCAAGTATGATCAATTTGGCCCATCTCCTCTTTCAAGCAGAATCTTATTGAGAGCGGAATATGCGCGATCGGGGCTCTTGCCGTCTATGATGCGCTGGCCTATCTCAGAACACCTGCGGCGTTCCTGCCTGGGCATCAGGCCCATGACGCATCTGCGCACATTTTCAATTATCTCGGGATCGTCATGCCATCCGGCAAATGTCATAAATCCGGCGGCTTCCCAGCCGGAAAGGTTCACTTTCTGATTATCGGCGACGCCGATACCCACCGTAGGGACACCCATAGACGCCAGTTCATAGAGCGTCTGCCCGCCGGCCGATATGGAGATGTCCGCCTTTCCCATGGCATCTCTCATGGCCCGGGCATCAGGATGATAGATCAGCTCCACGCCATTTCCGGTCAGCTGTTCTATCCTCCCGACCTCTTTAAAACCTTTTCCCACAATTACCAGCACCGACAGTTCCGGAAATCCGGAGCGGAACATCTCCAGAACGCGCGGCGTCATCCGCCGCATATCCTCCCCACCGAATGTAATGAGCGCGGTTTCAGGCAGAGCCGGTATGTCCTTTTTGGGAGCTTTCCGGAATTCGCTTCGCAGGAAGGCGTACTGCGCGCCGAGAATGTAACTCATCTCCTCTCTTTTGGGATAACCCAGTTTCTCCGAGGATATGGCGCCGTTAAGTACCACTCCTTTCGGATAATCCATCCTTTTGAAATCGTCAATATATACGGCGCATCCGGCCTCATCGGAAACCCTTTTGTAAAAACTTCTTCCGGCCAGGTAAGAATCCAATATCACCATATCGGAATCTCGCACGTATCCGAAGAATCTATCAGCCTCATTGATCCAGTCAAATACATGCAGGCGCTTTCCGCTTACCAGATCCGCCACTGCTTCGTCTCCGTTTATGATGAAGAACGGCTCGTCCCCATTATCCTCAAATACCTCGTACAGGGATATACACCTGGTTATATGCCCGAAGCCTATACTCGCGCTTCCTTCGGTAATGATACCGACTTTCATCCCACGGCGATCCATATTTTGTCCTCTTTGCACCACTTATCCAGCTCTTCATCTATGTAGGGCATGGGCCCGAGCATCTTCTCCGCTCTAGAAACATCCAGGGTCGTATTTTTAGGGCGCCGCGCGGTAAAACGCTCTTCATCTATGCTCTTCGGCGTTATTAGGGCCGGATCGAGCCCTAACCTTCTTGCGATACGGCATCCCAGGTCGTACTTGCTCACTCCGTCGCGGGCACCGAGATGCAGGCATCCTGTAAGTCCCGATCGGATCAGCCTCATGATAAATCCCGCATATGTCATTATATCGAGCGGCGCAAATATTACATCCGTAAACATGTTTATAGGAATCCCCGACCGTAAACTCCGCGCAACCCATTCCGCCAGCGAGTCTTCGCGCGTATGGCGGTGACCGATGATATTCGACCGTAATATGAGATAATCTCCGGCGCTTTTCCTGACCTGCCGCTCACCCTCGAGCTTTGACATGGCATAATTATTTATCGGATTCGGCTTATCATCTTCACTGTACATGCCCATGGCCCCGTCAAATACGGAGTCAGTCGATATATAGACAAACTTTATGTCCGGCGCTGCCGATTCGGCAAGGTACGCCGCCGAATCGGCATTCACGGAGAGCGCCATTTCGTAGTTCTTTTCGCATATGTCAACATTCGTAAGGGCCGCGCAATGCACTATGACGTCCGGTTTAGTCCTGGTAACCATATCCCGCACCGCTGATCTGTCGCAGATATCCACATTGAATGATTCCGCGGCATCCGTACTTTTAAGCGTTCTGGAGACGCTCATCGTATGATATTCTGTATTCAGCATTCTGATCAGGGCGGCCCCCAGCATACCGGTACCTCCGACGATAAGCGCTCGGCCGCCCACTCTACGCAACCGCCTTCTGCTCGACATGCCGGTTTATCGCCACGAGATCGGGCCTATTCCTGAGCAGGGCAACGACGTCGCGCGATCGGATAAACTTAAGATGCCCCAGCGCCTTAAATATTTCGGACACGTGACGAAGATCGTCGGCGGTATCGACGGTCACCCTGAAAGATGATGCATCGTCATCGCCGGCATATGCCTTTACAGGAAGGTTTTCGTATATGTACGGGGTTACATGCTCCCGTTCACGCTTCTCTCCTGCTTTGTCATATGCCTCTTTGAGCGAATCCATACTGAAAACTTCAGCGTCAAACCCGCGGGGGTATGTCCTTGTAATGGTATTGGACATGTACGCTACATCATCAGCTGACAAAAAGGAGCGCACCATGTCATCGATCATATATGGATCCGATAGCGGACAGTCGGAAGTTACCCGCACCACGGTATCCAACCTGTATTCTTTCGCCGCTTCGTAATATCGTGCCAGCACGTCGTCCTCATCGCCGCGATATACTGAAACGTCCTCATCCCGGGCGCATTTGACTATAACGTCATCGCGCCCGTTCCTGGTGGTAGCCACGATTATCACGTCCGCGGTCTCGCAGGCTTTCAATCGCCCGAGCAGAATGGCAAGCATGGGCTTATCCGCTATCTCCATCATCACCTTGCCGGGAAGCCTGCTCGAACCCATCCGCGCCTGCACAATGATACCGGTCCTTCCAGCCATTTATCCGCCTCCGACAAGAGACTTAAGTTCGCTCACGGAAAGCCATTCACCGTTCGAATCGCTGGAATACCTGAACCCGTCGGGCACGCTCCTGCCGCGCTTGTACTTCTTATCCGGATGGTAAAACGCGGGCCGGATTACATAATACCTCCCGAACTCCGTGGTATTACGGGAGTCGTCTTCGGAGATCATCACCTCGTGAAGCTTCTCGCCCGGCCGGATACCTATAGTCTTCAGGCGGCATCCGGGCGCGATAGCCCTGGCAAGATCCGTTATTGACATGCTAGGAATCTTCGGAACAAATATCTCGCCGCCTTCCATGATCTTGAATTTATCGATAACAAACTTCACCGCCTCGTCAAGCGTGATCCAGAAACGTGTCATACGCGGATCCGTTATCGGCAGGATGGCGGTCTTCTTCCTGGCAAGAAAGAACTCCACGACTCCGCCGCGGCTTCCCAGCACATTTCCGTACCGGACCACCGAGAACCGCACGCCGCCCTTTCTGGAATAGAAATTGCCGTCGACAAACAATTTATCTGAACAGAGCTTGGTCGCGCCGTACAGGTTAACGGGATTGCACGCCTTATCACTGCTTAAGGCTATAACCTTCTTGACGCCGCATTCGATCGAGGTCTCGATAAGATTCATCGCGCCGATTATATTCGTCTTTATGGCCTCACCGGGGTTGTACTCCATTAGCGGCACCTGTTTGAGCGCCGCAGCGTGAACCACATAGTCGACGCCACGGAGCGCCATCCGCAGGCGTTCGCGGTCCCTGACATCTCCTATAAAATACCGCATCACTTCTTTATGCGCGGCGAATTGCTCCTGCATCTTGAACTGCTTAAATTCGTCGCGGCTATACACTATCAGTCGCTTCGGCATATGTTGCCGCAGAACAGCCTGTATAAAACATTTCCCGAATGACCCCGTACCGCCGGTAACCAGTATTACCTTTCCCCTGAATATGCCCATTTTCTCCTCACAAGATTTTAAACGAATTTATCGACTAAAGTAAGCGCTGTTGTCGCAAACGACTTGAGCTCTTCTATCTTTTTAAGCCTGTCCTCAAATATCGTCTTGACCCTCTTCTCCTCTTCGGTTTCATTTGCGCCCTGGGCGCGGATCATGTCCTTGAACCCATCGACGATGTCGGAAGTTTCATCCAGCCTTCTCTTCATTACCTCTTTTATCTTCCTGAGCATAAAACTCTTCACGTCCAGGTTGGCTTCGTAATAGTCCTTGCGCGAACCCTTGACCCAGACGCTGTTCACCGCTCCCCAATTTTCAAGCACACGTATGTTGACGCTTACATTGCCTTTGCTGACCTTAAGTTTTTCGACAATCTCATCGAGGGATAAGGGCTTATCGCTCAAGTACAGCACGGCATACAGCTGGGCAATGAATCTGTTAAATCCGAAATTATCACACAATTTGCCTATTCTCTCTATGAATTTGTCCTGCGCAAGTTCAAGCTTACTATCCATTTTTAATCTCCTATTTAGGAATGTTTAAAACGTTCTAAATGAACTTTACCATACCGGATAATATATGTCAAGCAGATTATTTTACTATCATAACACTATACCTATCAATCACTTAGTTATAAAATTAGTATAATGAGCTCAGCTTTTCAAGATACGTATCAGACTTCGGATATGTTACCGGTCTTTGTATAAGAGCTGTTATCTCATTGAAGTAATGGTCCAATACCTCATCCGGAAGCTTTGTGAAATTGATCGTTCGCTCAAAGAACAGGTTACCCAGGCTCTTGATAAATTCCCATTCATCCTTGATCTGGCCGTTATTTACACATTCCCTCCACAGACGGGTGCCCGGTGACGGCGTCAGGTATGACAACTTTCCCTTCTTCTCAAGGCCGTTTCTCTTTATGAAATCGATCATGTCAATATAATCCTTCTCTGTATCCCATGGAAAGCCTACGATGAAATTTGCGGAAACGCCGATACCATATTTTCGCAGCAGCGCAAGCTTTCCCTCGACATCCCTGATCCTTATACCCTTACTTACGCGATTCAAGGTCTCCTGGTTTACGGACTCGATGCCGGTTGCCACAACCGCAAGGCCGTTATCTCTGCCTAGCGAGCATATCTCCTCGTCTATGGCATCTATACGACATTGTCCTCTATATGTAAAGTTCATGCCCAACCGTTGTTTTTTCACTATAAAGTCCTTGTAAAGCGCTTTTATCTCCAGAAAATTCTCGTCGACAAAGTAGAATCTGTCGAGATCATGATTATTTATGATCCCTGCCATCTCATCCAGAATCATATCAGGGCTCTTTACGCCTATTCCCTGGACCAGCTTGTGACAGAACGAACAATTCCCTTTACAGCCACGGGATCCCATAATATCGAACGACTGATTAGTTTCTTTAAGGTATTTTATATAAAATTCCATATCAAGCGACTCGTAGTTTGAGGCGGAAAGAGCTGTCAATTGATACATATTGTTGACACGCGCTCCGACGATCATCTTATCGGGTTTTATTCCGAAGATACTGCCATTGAGCCTGTAGAATATGCCCGGTATATTATCCGGACGGAAGTTTCCGGCCCAAATAGATCGTATGAACGCTGGAAAGGCCTTCTCTCCTTCGCCTACAAGGATATACGCGCACTTACAGTTATTGAGCAATAGTTCCGGCATCGAGGAAGGCAAAGCTCCGCCATAGATGATGATATGTTCCGGATTTATATCAAGCGCGATCCCGGCAAATTTTTCAACCTGGTTTATCTGGTCGTTCCCGGCCATTATATTAAAACCTATTATGGCCGGCTTCGACGGGATCCTTTCCCGGAAGACCCTTTCACGATCTGCCGTATCCACGGGAACGAGATCGATGGCGTCAAAGTCGATATTATGCAGTCTGAGGGTATTGGCGAGCACGGTCAGCCATATGGGCAGCTGTACCTGCACGCTCTTTCTCGATACGTTTACAATAAATACGTCGTATGGCATAGTGTTGTCCCGTATATTAACAGCATGACGCGCTCCGCGAGGACAGGCCTGTAAGCCTTTCCTGAAACTGTTTTCTCGCGTCTTCCGCGCATATATCGTTACCCTCGGCAATCTGTATCTGCGGCCAGATGTCTTCCGGCAGGCGGACATAGAACTCGAACGTCCGGAGCAGCCCGTCTATCTCTCCGGATGTCATCTTAGACATACCGAAAGACGATGCCCTTGAGACCGGCGTGATCATGCCGCTTTCATCCCTCAGGCGCGGATGGAACCGGTTATATATTTCGGTCCCGGGATAAGGATATATGGCGTAAACGTTGACGGCGGGAATATCTAGAGATTTATTCAACTCTATCGTCTCAAAAACATTCTCCCGGGTCTCGCCCGGCAGCCCTATCATATTGAAAGTAGTGACCCGTATGTTCGCGCCCTTTAAAATATCCACGGCATGCCGGATCTGGTCATTCGACATCCTGCGATTTAGGATCTCGGCGCGGATACGCTCATTCCCCGATTCGAGCCCGATATTAGCCGCCACGCAACCCATGGAGACCAGCAGGTCGACCTTGCGCTTGCTTATCGTCTCGGGGCGTAATGAACAGGCAAATTTAATGCCGAGCGGCTTCAGTTCGCCCACAAGCGACGTCAGGAATTTTTCATCGAATAATGCCAGCGACTCGTCGTAAAAACGGAAGAAGTCCGCATTATATCGCTCCTTCAGGAAGC
Organism: Candidatus Omnitrophota bacterium; assembly: GCA_016935115.1. Taxonomy (GTDB): domain Bacteria; phylum Omnitrophota; class Gorgyraeia; order 2-01-FULL-45-10; family 2-01-FULL-45-10; genus CAIMPC01. The sequence continues at coordinate 38,953 of JAFGRN010000002.1, forward strand.
GGATCTGCCGGCCCGTAGTCTGCGGGGATTGGAACCGGAAATACCGGCCGCAGCCCCTGAACTTATCCCTGAAGGCCCAATTCAGGCAATATGTGCATCTCTCCGGACAGCCGCGCGACATAAGAAAACATCCCCCGGAATATACGGTGCCCTGGAACGGGCGGAAGAGATGGCGCTTGTCGAAGATGCCCCAGTCCATATCGGGCAGATTGTCGAGATTGACGAACGGGCGCAATTCATTGAAACGCGTACCGCGTTCCGTCTTATACCCCAGATTCCGGATACCGGTGATATCCTTTCCTTTTTCCATCGCTTCGCATAATTCGACCATGAACTCTTCCCCCTCACCGACGCAGATCATATCGATCTCCCTGAAGGACAGGGCATCTTCGGGGCAAATGGTCGGATGGATCCCCCCGGCAACCACGCGGCAGGACGGCTTCACTTTTTTGAGAAGATCAATTACAGCGTCAAAATAGCCGGTCAATACGGATACCGCCACCAGGTCGGGCCGGAACCGCTGCAGTTTTTCCGCAAACGCATCCTCCAGCGAAAATACCGGATCATCGGCAGTCAGGTCCTCCAGTGTGTAGCGGGTCGGAAGCAATATTCTTGTGCCATAGGTCGGCGTGGTATCACGGACAGCCGTCTTTATGAACGTCCAGTCGAAAACGTCCACTTCGTGTCCGCGCTCTTTCAACAATGAGGACAAAGTGGCTATCCCCGTCGGAACTCCGTTCGAAAGATAGGCATTGGGATACATGAAAAGTATCTTCATCTTAAGGCGCCTTTTTTATCGGCTGCCATACCAGAATAGCAGTTCGTCTTCGGGTCGGTTATCGAGCGATATATCGGCATGAAATCGTCATGGTATGGGGACTGTGGATCGAGAAAGGCATGCAGTCCGATGCTGTCCCTGGAATATATCTTCGACTTCAAAAAACGGTGAAGCGGCATTATCGTCCGGCCGGTGATGCCATTGTTCCTTATAAAATCTTTCGCCCGCTTCTTCATTGCCGGAATGCCGCCATTACGCCTATTCCGCGTCGAGATAAAAGCCGTGTTAATATAATCCTTAACGGCATCTCTGGCTATCTCTCCGGCCCTCTCCTGTGAAATATTTTCTCTTCCGGCGATCTCTTGCGCAAAACAATCGGCCAGTTTCGTATACTTCTCGGTGGCCATTATCTCCTCGCTCGATTCATGCTTCGGGACTTCCTCTCCGGTTCCGTAAAGGAGCGCGGATCCCTGGTTATCATGGGCCTCCCGCGCCAGATATAGTTTATTGAGCATGCCCGACTTACCCTGGATGACAGACAGTCCGCTCAGGGCCAGCTCTCCCACATTAAGGTGAAGATTACGGGAACAACACCACATCAGGTTCCGCTTATATTCGTCCGTGCGGTGAATTGAGTAGGCGGTTGGCATGCAGTTTCTAAGATGATTTCGCAGCCTTTCGGATGGCTTGCTATCCTGAATAGACCTTTGCCCGTAATAACTTATCCACCTGACTGCCGGGCCGTCCGGTGTCATGCCGGCGTTGAAGAGGCACGTCATTCCATGGACAACACTGTAGTCCCTATGCGCATCGAGGAATTCGATGCCCTCATTCAGCGTGGACAGGACCATGAAATCATCGTCCGCCCAGAAGACGGTGTATGGCGTCGAGACCTTCTCCAGTCCGGACAATATCCTGTCCTGGAGAGTTGTTTTCGTATCGAACAGGGTGCGGATCGAGTGGTTTCTCTGCAGCATCGACAGCGGGATGTTCATATCATCCGGGGTGTCGCTGGAATCCAGGATATGGACCCTAAAAGGAAACCCTACTGAATCCATGTATGAGATCACCCGCCTCAGCCTGGAATACCTGTTGCGTGTGGGCATCAGCACCGTCAGCTTATCGGACAATCCGCCGCCGGGGCTATGCATACACATCCTGTGCGGCTTCGCTGTAGAGGATCGTACAGTCACTGCAGATCTTCATCGACGTCTTCTTCCCCTTCTCATTTATCGCCCTGATCGCTGTTATCTTTTCGTTATTGAATATCTCTATCGGCGACGCGTCCCTGACATTACCGAGCGAATAGTTCGCATGGTGCAGGTCCGAACAGCACAACGGCACGGTGCCATCCCAGAGGATCATAAGCCGGTCGTAAACATGATGGCACGGCTTCGCGTCAATGGCCTGGTCTCTCGCGGCGATCCTATCCTGCGGATCACCGAGCTCGCCTCCCCACGTATGCGCCCCGTAACCGATTATAAGATCCTTCTTCTCCGAGGAGATCCGCGCCTTCCAGTACGCCCTGAAATCGTCCCACTCGGCCTTGTTGGATTCCTGCCGGATAAAGCGGAATACAAAACGGGTCTTATAATTTCCGGCATCCCTCTTCCTGATGATACTTTCGGCATTGGCGACAATGGAGTCAAAATTGACGCCCTTGCGGATATTCTCATGCGTGCTCTTCCTGTAACCGTCGATGCTGAAGATGATCGTATCTATGCCGCTCGACAGGAGAGCGTCCTGATGTTTTTCGTTCATAAGGTCCCCATTCGTCGCAATTGCGATACTCTGAAATCCCTCGCGCTTGGCGTACCTGATCTTTTCGAACAGGGTCTTGTCCAGCAATGGCTCTCCCAGGCCCCAGAGGTCGACCTTTTCGATCTGCGCGGCAAACGGCTTCAGATCGTCAATGATTTTCCTGAATAGTTCCATGGACATCACGCCTTTTTTGCGTTTCGTAGGCATGTCGACGGGGCACATCACGCATTTCGCGTTACATCCGAAGACCACCTCTAATTGTATCCTCTTAGGAATTAAAATATTATTCCGCATCTTGGCCTCTATCTTTACAGGTAAAGCCGGCATTAAGCCTTTTACGTAATTCATTCTTGGGTTTCTCTATCGCTTCCAGCGTCCTGATCACCTGTCCTCCCCTGTGCGCCAGTATATGGGGAAACCGGCGCAGATAGCCCATCACTTTTTCCACACGTTCGTCGATCTGCGCGGCGGAATAAAACGGCAGGCCCATCTTCTCTATCCTTGCGTGCTTCACCCGCTCGAAACCGTGCACCGCGACTTCGTCGAAGATCTCCGCGACGAATTCTACGGAACTTAAGTCTTCCTGCTCGGTTGCGGTCGGATACCCGATGATCAGATCCGTCCGCAGGATCAGGTCCCTGCGCGACACTCGCAGCTTCTTGAAGTACGGCTTTAATCCGGTGACCACCGGTTTTCTGTCCATCAGGGCAAGCACACGATTACTCGTCGATTGAATAAGGACCTGAAATTCCCTCACCTTCTTATCCATAAGCAGCGGCCATAATTCATCACGATAGACGTGGACCCAGTCCGCATTTATCTGGGACAGGTGAATTTGAAAATCAAATTCGCCGATTATCTTCTTCAGTAATTCGGGATAAGTCGTCCCGATATCGGTGCCATACGAGCCAGTATCGTTTCCGGCAAGGCATATGGTATGGACCTTCTTCTCGAGGTTCCTGATCTGGTAAAAGATGCTCTCGGGAGGAACGCTCTTTAGGTTTCCTATGCCCAGCTTATGCGGGCAGAACGGACAGTCGGACGAGCAACCCGTCTGCAGAAGGATGAACTGTTTCCCGGGATCGTAGAGCCTATGGTCCTCTTTGCCGCGAAACCCCGTAGCTTCTGGGATATCTTTAAGCGGCACCGCAGGATCCTCTATAAGGGCCTTTACATCCGTCCAGTTGAACGAAGGGATGACGCGGTTCGGAGAGAAGGGCCTGATACGTTTCATATTGATTCCCGGCAGGCATCCAAAAACCACCAGCTCGGCACCGGACTTCATCCCCGTCCTGGCGGCCTCGATAAAGCCGACAGCCTCGTCTTCAAGGCTTTTGAACGCTCCGCATGTGCCTATGATCACGACATCCGCCTCACTCTGGTTCGTCGTGGGAACCATATCATTGGCCATCAGGTAATTGTTTATCCTGTTCAGGATAAGCTTGTACGGAGTGCAGACATTGTCTTTTATGTAGAACGATCTCATCTTCCCTTTCTCACTGTTAAAGAATATGCGCTTTCGCATTTATGCCCATTCCGCTGAGCGCGCCCTCGATCTCTTTTTTATATACGCTGTTCATGACCAGGACGTCAATCTTTCCCGTTGCCTTCCTGAGTACGGCCGGAGGCTCGATGCGCTTCGCGCTTACCGGCAGGAACCTCCCCTGCTTCTTCTCATTTATATCCACGACGTATTTCACGCGTTTCAGCAACTCGTCATTAAGGGCGCTCAGAAATAACACTCCCTTGCCCGAAGCGCCCCAGACGCATAGATTCTCCGCAGAGCGGATAAAATCGTCCCGCTCTCTTTTTATGCCCTTAAGGACGTTGCCCAAGTCAATTCCGGAAGCTTCCGGACGGCCGCTCATCGCATCTTTGCAAGCCGTCGGGTCGTATACGGCCTCCAGCAGTATATATTCCCCTCCGAAAACATTGCTGATCCGGATATCGCGGAACCCCGCCGAAGAGATCAGCGCCGCCAGGCTCTTCCTGCAAAAATAGTTACAGTGCTCATAAGTGATGTCATAAAAGGCCTCTTTCCTGACTATCCATTCGAGATCCGGCACTTCGACGCAGATCTTCGCTCCCTTTGCCAGAACACTGGGCCTGCATATCTGCTTCAGGAAGAGATACGGCTTATGAAGATGCTCGAGAACATGCCTCAGTATAAGTACATCATATCCGGAATCCGCGGCGGAAGGGCTGAAATATTCCTTCCGGAAAATTACCGATCCCTGAACGCCGTCACCGGTATATGCCCTGTCGTAACCGAAACCCCTTGCGTGCGTCCTGTCACATAATTTCTTTAAAAAATCGCCGTTGCCGCATCCGACCTCCAATATTCTCGCGTCCTTCCGGATGTCTTTGCCGACTTTGGAGGCAAGTTCATCCAGATAATCGCGATAGGCAGGCGAGCTATCCCTGCTATTGTCATAATGCCGGTCATATTCCAGGATATCCGGGTCGAAAGCGCTATTAAAGACCGCGGCGCACTTATCGCAGGCTACCAGCTCGACCTCTCCCACGGGAGCCTTGACAGCCTCGGCCGCCGTCCGATAGGTGACGTTGTTCATCGCGGGACAACGTTCCTTTCGGTAGACGACTCTGCGCTCGATCCGTTCACGGCAACATGGGCATTCGATCATCTGTCCTGAACCTCTATAACTATAGTTTTTTTAAAAATCCGTCGGGACAATATGTCGTCTTAAGGCGGTTATAGGTCCTGTCGACTTCCCAGCCGGATCGCCCCCGTAAAAAGTCCCTTATCGCCCTCATCGGATTATCGTCCTTCCATTCCTTCTTCCCGGTCGGATTGCTTGTCAGCATCTCCTGGATTCCATCCATGACCACCATGTAACTGCCCCTGGATACAAAGCGGGAATAGATCTCCAGCTCTTTCAGGACGTGGCCGTACGAATGATTGGAATCCAGTATTACTAGAACTTTATCGCTCTTTTTTACGCCGTTCTGAACGACCCTGACCGTATCCTCGCTCGTGGAACTGCCCTGGATGAGCTCTATCCTTTTGGATAACGGGTGTTTCCTTATAGCGGCTTCATTGGGCTTTCGTATATCTATGTCGACCCCGATCACTTTGCCATTGCCCAATAATTCTAGAATCGAGGCGCTAAGCATGAGGGACCCGCCATGGGCCACTCCGGTCTCGATAACGACGTCAGGGCGCACTTTCCACAACAGCTCCTGCATCATCACGATATCCGAAGAGAGCTGTATGATCGGGATACCCAGCCATGTCGGCTCGTAAACGAGCCTGTTATGAAATGACACCCGCTCCCATAACCGGGCCACCAGCGACAGGCCTTCTTCGCTGTATATATCCACCTCTTTCGATTCATCCCCGTCAAGAACCCTGATCTTCATTGCTCACTCCCTTGCCTTGGCACGGAACACGACCTGTCACAATCGCTCACATAAATGATCTTGCTCCCCTGCGACTCAAAACTGAACGGCGTCTCCCTGAGCCCGGAAAGAGCCCTGCGCACGCCGTCCTGTTTATCCTTTTCACAATAAAACAGGAGGAAGCCGCCTCCTCCAGCGCCCAGCACCTTGCCCCCCACAGCGCCAGCCTTCAATGCCTTCTCGTAGCTTTCGTCAATCCTGTTATTCGTAATACCGTTGGCGAGCTTCTTTTTGAGCAGCCACCCTTCGTGTAATATCTCGCCAAAACCGTGCAGGTCGTTCCCCTGAAGCTTCTTCAGCAACTTCTGAGACAACGCCACTATGTCGTTCAGGTGCGCCATGTTCTGCTTTGTCTTCTCGCCCTGCTCTTTCAATATCGATGACGACACACGCGTGACCCCTGTGTAGAAGAGCATCAATTTGTCGTTAAGAATCTTTTTCGTCTCCCCCGGAAATATGACCGGGTCGACGAAGACGCTATCGTCACTGTTAAACCTGATATACTGGATCCCCCCGTATGCGGCTATATACTGATCCTGTTTACCTATGGGGTTCTTCAGTACGTTTATCTCGATCTCGCACGCCTCCCTGGCCAGGCGTTCACCGGAAACATGCTGGCCCTTGAATGCGTATAAAGCGTTCAGTACGCCTACGGCCAGGCTGCTCGAGGATCCGAGGCCTATGCCCGCGGTTCCCAGAGGGACGTCACCCATGTAGACGACCTCGATACCCCTCTTGATGCCGGCCAATCGCAACGCCTCGCGGATTATATTGTGCTCCACCTGGTCGACGGTCTCGACAAGCTCAGTCTTCGAATAACTTACCCGGACCAGATCATCGAACTTCTGGTTCACCGTTATGTAGATGTATTTATTGATCGCGGCGGAGACAACCGAACCAGGCCTGTTTCTGTAATATTCTGGCAGATCGGAGCCGCCGCCCGCAAAACTCACTCTCAGTGGTGTCCGTGAAATGATCATACCTTCACCTCCAGGCTCTTAAGATATTGCCTTATTCCCGACTCAATGCCGGTCCTGGCCCGCCATCCGAAAATTGTGCGCGCCCTGGATGTATCCGCCCAGAAGTCCGCCGTCGCCTTCGTCCTGGCGGCTTCCAGCGCAGCGGCTTGCACCGGCCGCCTTCCCATGGCTTTCTCCAGTTCCATACAGACTTTCCAGACATTCACCGCGGCGCCGGTCCCGAGATTATACGCGCCCGAAGGTATCTCCTCTTTTACGGCCCGCACTATCGCCTCCGATACATCATCCACGTAAATAAAATCGTTCGCGTTCCACGGCGTGCGGATCACGGGTGTTTCGCCTCTCAATAACGCAGAGGCCATAACCGGAATCAGCGAAGTCTCCTTCTGGCCGGGGCCATAGATGAAAAAACCGCGCAGCCAGATAAACGACGTGCCGTTCTTCGCGGCGAGCGTCATACCAAAATCGCACAGAGATCTCTTCGCCCATGCAAAATAGGAATTAACGGGCGCCAGGACATCTTCCCTGCAGGCGCCGTAAGACTGGCCATATTCCCAGCAGCTTCCCATCGATACGATCTTCCGGCATCCGCACTCCTCGGTCAACAGGCGAAATAGCGCTGTTCCCTGGCCCAGGTTCCTGCGGGACATCTCAAAACCGTAATCCGGGATTCCTTCCCACGCAAGGTGAACACAGGCATCCGGACGGAAAGCTTTTAACGCGCCTTCCAGCGAATCCGGCTCATTAAGATCTCCTTCGATAACGCGGAGCTTTCCGGCGAGTCCGGCCGGCGCCTTACGACAGACGACGGCGATTTCATCCGCGCCGGACAAAGAACGCTGCAGCCTTCTGCCTATAAATCCTGTCGCTCCCGTTATAACGATCTTCATGATATCCTCGCCGGAGTCAAACGGTCACCGCGCCTTCTTTTGCCAGATAATCCTTAAATGACGGCGCGGCCAGGTCCTTATCCGAAATGATAAGCGGCCCATTGATCGGCCATGAAATATTCAGGTCCGGATCCTTCCAGTGTATCGTCCGGGAACTCTCCCGGTGGTACGGCGTATCCATCTTATACAGAAGGGAGCAATCGTCCGTCAAGGTATACATTCCCATGGCCATCCCCTTGGGCGCGTACAGAAGTTCCGGGGCCTCTATCGAAAGCTCGACGCTATCCCATAGGCCGAACGTCGGCGAACCCGCGCGCATATCTACAAGAACCATAAAGGCCCTGCCCTGCGCCACCCGAACAAGTTTCGTTTCAGTATAAGGTGAGCATTGAAAATGCAGCCCCCTCAAAGTACCTCTCTTCTTTGAAAAAGAGTGAGTTTCCTGGATCCACCGCGTCACAAGGCCATATCCGGCAAGAATATCCCGGTCATAGGTGCGGGCCAGGAACCCCCTGTCGTCTCGGTGCGGGGCGAGCGTGATCCGGAACGCGCCATCTATCTTTAAAGGAATAAGTTCCATAGCTTCATAGCTCCCGCGCCATCAACTGCGGAGCCGAAATTACCCGCGGCGCTTTCGGAAACGGCACTATATATTGCCCCCTGAATCCGCGCCTGGCGCATTCGTCCATGATCTCCCCGGCAAAATTCCACGCCAGTATAAAGATCACATCCGGCCTGAATGCCAGGCCTTCTTCAAACGACACAATCGGCAGATCGCCGGCAGGAGTCATGCATCCCTGCTTGAGAGGATTATTGTCGATGATGGCTCTGAGATAGTTGGGCCCGATGCCGCAAAAATTGATAAACGTGGCACTGCGCGCCGAAGCGCCAAAACCCACGATCACCTTCCCGCTCAGGGACTTGAGCAGATCCAGCATCTTTTCGCGATGGTCTATGGCATAGCCGGCAAATTTTTCCCAGGCCGCGAACTTATTGATCCCGGACCTTTTTTCAGCGCATAAGAGCTCTCCGTATTCCGGTTGCTGCGGACGTTTTGTCTTGGAAAAGTACAACACGATCGACCCGCCGCTAATGGGACTCTCATCTACGGCAAAGGGGTACAGCCCGTAACGTTCAAGAAGGTTTCCGAGGGAATGCGCCGTAAAATAGCACAGGTGCTCATGATAGATGGAATCGTAATGAAGATCCCTCGCTATGACGGCTCCGCTGTGAAATTCGATCACGCCGGTACCGTCATCGGAGAGAGCGCTGGCGATACCTTCGGTCACGCCGTGAAGGTCGCTCACATGCGGAATGACATTCCGCGCTATTATCGTTTTCGGCCTGCCGTACCGGGCGACCGCCGTTTTCGCCGAAGAGGCATCCCAATACGAACAGTCCGTGGGAACTCCGTTGCGAACGGCCATCTCGGCTATATTTCTCGCCGGCTCTATTCCGAGGACTTTCATCCCGCGGGCCGCGAACTGCCTGAGGACCGTGCCGTCGTTCGAGGCTATCTCAAAGACCATATCCCCGCGGCGCAGGCCGGAGCGATCGATGACCCGGCCTGAAAATATGCCCGCATATTCCTGCGCGCATTTTGAAGTACCGGTGACCCACACGTACCGATCGAAAAGGACCTCTTTACGCAGTGTTTCTCTGAGCTGGAAAAGAGAGCATTCCGGGCAGAAGGCCGTAGAGAGAGGAAATTTTTCAATTCTGCCGGCGGCGGGGCGCACCAACGCGTTGGCAAGCGGCTGTTCACCCAGATTAAGGACATCTTTCAGCCCCTTATATCCGCAAATCCGGCAGGCTGTAATCGTTTCAAATATTTTTGACATTGGAGCCATAATTGTCCTATCGGAACAGGCGAAGGTCCCCTGAAACCTTTTTATTGTCCTGCAGATACCTGATCTGCTTTAGCCTGGCGCAGGTACGCCCGCGAAAATGATCCTCATTGAACCCCGTCTTCCTGAAAAACCCGATGAGTTCTTTCCCTCCGCTATCGAGGTCCCATTCGGGCCTGAAATAGTCTTTAAGCACGGAGAGGATCTTTTTAAAACTGACCTGATATGTGCGGGAATCATTTCCGTGCTCGCCGGTGAAGACTAGGGAGCTTCCGGAAACCGAACGCTGCGCAGCTTCGGCGAGTTCACGCACCGTAAAGTTGCCTCCCGGGATACCGACATTGAACGCCTGGCCGGAGACGAGTGACAGCGGCGCTTCGAGCCCGGCTATATAGGCGCTCGAGACATCACGCACATGGACCACCGGCCGCCATGGCGACCCGTCGCTCTTTATCTCGATCCTGCCCGTAGCGTAAGCGCATCCGACCAGATTATTGTAAACGATATCGCACCTGAGGCGGGGGCTCGCGCCGAATACCGTCGACGGGCGGAAGGAGACGACATGAAAATTCTTATCGGCCAATTTCTTAAGGGCGCATTCCGCTTCCCATTTTGTGCGGGCATAGGCCGTCAGCGGATGCTTCTTGCTGTTGTCCTCATCGAGCTCGCAATCGACGGCCGAAACTCCGTACATGCTCTGCGATGAGGAATAGATAAACCTTTTCACTCCCGCGCTCTTCGCGGCCAGCGCGGCCTTCACGGTCCCGCCCAGGTTGATCTCTTCCGTCAATCCTGGGGCAAACTCGCCAAGCGGATCGTTGGATAGCGCGGCCAGATGAATCACCGCGTCGACCCCCTCCATATCCTCCGTCGTGATGTCGCGGATATCTTTCCTTATCTGCCGTATGGCCGGATTGTACGGATGCAGAAGGCAATCCGCATAGTACCCGATATCATACCCGACCACTTCATATTTCCTGTCGAGCAGCATATCGACCAGGACGCTGCCGATATACCCCTGATTGCCCGTAACCAGTACTTTCATATCACGCCTTTACTTTCTCCAGCTCATACGCAAGGCTATCGACTACCGACGACAGCCAGGATTGATGGACGGCTTCTATGATATTGTACTCGTCACTGTCGGTCCACAAATTGAGGTCTCCGAGCCGCCTCAATGGATTATCCGGCCTGAACCCCGAGAGAGTGATCACCTTAAGGCCCATCGATCTGGCCTGCCGGGCGGCATTCACGATGTTGGGCGACTTACCGCTGCTGCTGATCAGGATCACCAGGTCCCCGGCGCAGGCATAGGCTTTCAGCGCCTCTTCGACCCAATGCTCATAACCGTAGTCGTTGGAAAAACATGTGATCAGGTCCGCGTCGTTAAAACTGATCGCGCGGACACCCGCCGTCTTTGTAAGGTCCACCGATACATGGCTCGCGATCGCAGCGCTGGCGCCATTGCCTGCGATCATGACCTTGCCGCCGAGTGATGACGCCTCTCGCACAAGCGCCGCGCCCTTCTCTATGGCGTCGTCATCGACATCGAGAATTGCCCGGCATATCCTCTGCAGATAATCTCTGATCTTCATTCTCCGCCCTCCCGTCTTAAGCACGCGAATCCCTTCTCCCGGGACGCCTTTTCGAACCGGATAAGATCCCCGGGGGATGTGATGAAGTAATATTGTTCGTCAGAAACGAACGCTCCCAGCCGCCCGTCTGCGGCCAGGCGCGCCAGTATCTTCTCCTCAAAAGAGATATTGCCCTCCTCCGCCCTGTCGAGAACCTTCCTGTCTACCAGGAAAAATCCGATATCGATCCCGTTCAACCCTTCCATGCGCCGGTTCTTATCGTATGCCACGACCTTTCCGCGGTGATCCACGGCAACATTATTCCCGGAGCCATACTCGCCCGTACCCTGTTTATTGCTGAACACCGTTGTCGTCACGGGAACCCCGATCCGCTCATAATTGAAGATCATCTTGTCCAGCGGAATCGTCCAATAATTGTCGCCATAGAGTAACAGAAACCGGTCTTCGAGCTTTTCGTAAGCGTCCAGAAGCCGCCTGCCGGTCAGGTCATCTTCTGTCCCGACCGAATAGTCTATCCGCAGCCCGAATTCTCTGCCGTCACCATAGTAGCCCATGATCGCGTCTGCGCGATAACCTACCAGAAAGAGAATCCTACGGATGCCGGAGTTGACGAGCGACCGCATCAGATAGTCCGTAAACGGCCTCCCATTCACCGGCACCATCGGCTTCGGAATGCCATCCGTGATGGGCCTGAGGCGTTCACCGCGGCCACCCGCGAATATGACTGCCTGCTGGATTGTCATTTGTTTATGCATATTGTTCAGATGGCTCTATTTATGAGTGTTTAAAACGTTCTAAACGAATATTATCATACTACCCTATCTGTGTCAATATAATTGTATGTTTAGTGGTAAGGCGGGTAGATCGTGAGGAAACTGAAGAATAAGGATTAAATAGCCACCCATTTCGGCCAAAAGTCTCTGATACTGCCATCCCTGTACAACATCTGGAGCGAAAGTATGGCATCCTTATTAGCGTACATAAATTCTTTTGCCTTTTTCTTTATGTCACGCTCAAAAATAACCCTGTATGAAGACACCCTATAAAAATCTTTCAATAGCAGTGAAGTGTTGAGATTTGCCAGCCATACAGGTATATCGTAATTGAGGCATATTTCTCTTTCGCTCAAGAGGTTTCCACCGGCAAAGACGGCCTTTACATCCCTTGTCAATAAATACTGTTTCATGTCCGCGAGAATCAGATCTACCCCCTCTTTCATATCAATCGCGTTCAATAGCTTTTTGGCCTCGGACAATGCCAGATCAAGCACCGACCTGTAGCTATGGAATAGGACGAGTTGTTTATACTTTCTCAGCAGATTATCGCCATATTTACCTTCGCAAAGCGCCTTCCAGTTTTCGGGTTCGTCAAAAAATTCCAGGAGCGCCTCTCTCGTAGGAAATAACTCCGCTTTTGTCTCCCGGACGAATTCCTGATAGTAAATGTTTATGTCGGAAAATTCGGACAATCTGCGATGAATATCGAAGACCCAGTCCGCCATATCGATGCCATTTTCAATCAAAAGCCTTTTGAGAGGAATCAGTTCTATTGAAGAGCAGAAAACGGATATTGTAAAGCATAGGCGGCGAAGCTCGATATAATCATCGAATGACATCGTATTGGTCCCGATGATAACTTCCTCTGTATCAAGTATCTTCTTCCCGTCGATGACACTGAACTGCCGCGGCACCACCCTGTGGCGGATCACATAGCCGTACTTGCGGGCATTCTCCTCAGACGAAAGCGGCGTCCCCTTAAGCGCCATCAGAGTGTATATGCAAATGTTTTGCACGCCCGATCTTATGACCTTTCTTATTGTTTCGAGAAAGCTATCCTTGGTCTCCCCCGGAAGGCACAGGATCAATTCGGTTTCGGATGCTTCGCCGGTTTTCCTCAAAATCTCATGCTGAAACGAGATGAAATCCTCGAACGGGATATTTGTCCTGTTAATATTTTTTAATACTTCCGGCGTCAGTGTCTGTAACGCGATACCCGGATTAAATCGGATGATCGAGGACATCTCCACCAGCTTCTTCGGATCCTTTCCGGAATTGAAGTTCATATTCCTGGGCCAGTCGTATTTTTTCTGTGTATCGCGGATTATCCCGGCGATCACGAAGTCCTCTTTGAAGAGGCTCATGTTAGTATTGGCCAGGTATAACATCACTTCATGTTTCCCGGAGAAGCGCCTGCCGAGATATTCCATATCCCGCCTGAAAATATCCGGGGAGAGAAAGAGCATGCGCGAGTAATATCTGTCGCTCGTATGGCAAAAGGCGCATGTGAAGGGACAGCCGCGATGGGTCTGTAAAAAAGGATGGGATCCGCTGTCGAGAAATTCATCAAAAATCCCATCGGCATAAAGAGATCCCAGGGCATCCAGGGAATTAAGGCGCGGAGGCGGCTCCGGTGAGTCCACTATGTCGCCGCGGGAAGCATCGTAAGAATACGTACCGGGCCCCGGTTTCCTGCGGATATCGCCGGGCTTCTCCCCTTTCAAAAGGCGCTTCACGGTCTCGGTGAATGGAATCTCGCCATCATATGAAACACAAAGATCAATAAAGGCATATTTTTTGAAAAAATTTCTGCGGCCGGATTTAAGCAGGTCGAGATTAGGCCCCCCGGCTATGACAAGACACCCCGGATCGGCGTCTTTAATCCGCGCGGCTACATGCAGGTTAAGCTCACTGTTCCATGAGTATTGGGCTATACCCAGCACATCGGGACGCCAGGACTTAAAAGCCTTCAGGGCCTTATCAGTATCTTTGAAAAGCCTGGTATTTACGCTATTCCCCACTGCTTTGTCCAGATATCGCGCGATCGCCCCCAACCCCAACGGCACTGTGTTGGTGTGTATGCCCCGCGTCGTATGGTTTAAGTCCAACAAAGCTATTTTCATTCCCATTAGTCCGCCTTAGCGTAATCCAGCCGCGGCATTAATTCCACCGCGAGATTCTTTAATATCTTAACGTCGTATATCTGCGTCCAGTGGCGACGATCTTCGGGCAATGACCAGATGTAGCCATTTATATCCTCCGCCCGGAGCCTGAACAACCTGCCCTTTTCCGAATCGTATACGTTTATATATGCGTCTACCTTCTCTCCGATGCGGTACTTCCTGTCGGTCAGGTGACCGCCGGCATATTCAAAGCGCTTATTGAGGGCGCTCGTCACTATCGGCCGATGGAAGAGCAGTCTGTATACACACATCGGAACCCATCCTTCGGATAAGAACTCTATATTACTCACAGGCCCGTACTTACTGTATTGATTACCGGAGAAATATAAGGTCCTATCCTCTTTATACTCCCGCAGGGCATCATTATCCTTCATCGTCAGGATCACTTTTTGCTGATGCAAGCTCCAGCGCTTCCAATGGTCGGAGATCCCGAAGATGGCAAAGATAAGAATAATGCATACCGCGGCCTTGAGCTTCTTCGGCAGAGGAATTGATATTAAGAGATATGTAACCAATAATGATCCGAAGATCGTCACCCTGTTACCCAGGCCGAAACAGACCTGCGGATACCGGCCGGTGAACGCGTACATGAGAAAAGATAGAGCCGTCAACATAACCAGGCAGGCGCCCAGCCGCGAATTATAAACGACATTACAGCGCGTTATCACCCTATAGCAGACAACCGAAATTATTAAACATAATATGACCGACTGCGCGGACAGCTGGGAAAAAGCGTAGTATACCTTGAGCCACATCGACGGGCCCAGCGCGGCGTCGGTGAACGTCAATACTTGCAGCGCGTACTGTTTGATGATGCCGGAAACGCTGACCGCCTCAAGAATCCTGGGATGCCCCGCGCTCCGTATGGCCGTTAAATAGATGAAGTAAGAGGCATATATTATGTTGGGGACTATGATAACCGCGGCTTTCTTAAAATTTTTGCCGAGGCAGAAGAGCGCAAAGAGCGCTACAGCTATGGGCGTACTGCCGTATGATATAAATGAGGCCGCAAGCGCCGACAGGAACGCGAAGAAAAGCTTATCGCGATGCGCCAGATAGAAGGCGTAGAGATACAGGGCAAATGACAGGGTGAGATACTGGTTCATGAACATATACACAGTGGAATCGTGCGAAGGGAAGAATACAAATATGAAAGATGCCAGGACGGCGAGCGATTCGTCCATATAGATCCTAAGGAACTGCGCTATCATGTACAGCGCCAGGATGATATAGGCGATCTTTACCGCGTTCACGGCGGCCGCATTATCAAAGCTGAAGAAGTAATACGGGAGGTAGTGGCTGTAATACATCACCGGCGTGTCCGCGTAATAGGGACTGTTTACGGGTATCAGTATATTTTTGAGGCCCGTGATCTTCGAGCTTGTGACGGCATCGAAGTCGTCGGAGAATAGCCCCGTGTTTATGACAAGATAGGCCGTCAATATGAAGAACAACAGATACATCAGCTGTATTTTTTTCATATTTTAAAACCCTGCCGTCAATCCTGCCTGCCGCGGGTGATCAGGTTCCTCAAAAAAGGAAATGCGTGACAGATACTGGTCACGGGATCCGCGGTAAGATACAGGAATTTCATGATCCTGACCGGATTATAACCATGGCTCCTGACGATCATGAACAGAAAGTTCTTTGCGTTCATGATGGATCCGTAAAATGTCAACAAAGGCATCGCGCACCTGACCGGCAGGCTATTCTCGCGCCTGACAAGAAATCGCACGAACGCCGCGGGAATGTGCGGGGTTATGAATATGATATTGTTAAGAAATTTCTTATCGCCGCGCGACTCGATGGTCGCCTGCGTCTTGTAAAGATCGCACTCCGTTATCACGCCCTCTTTAAGGGCCCGCGCCGTGATCTCGGTGCCGGGATAAAACCTGAAGCCGTATAATTCGAGAAGAAACGGTTTCGGCAGGGATGCGAGCGTTTCGACGGTCTCAACTATGTCGTTCCGGAATTCATACGGATTATCGAGCATGACATCGATGATCGGCATCATGCGAAGGCCGCTGAGCCTGCGCGAGGTCTCGACGAACGTCGATATCTTCACGGGCCTTTTATAGACTTCGCTCAGGACGCGATAGCTTCCCGACTGCAAGCCTATGCCGGCCGCTATGACGGATAGCTGGGACAGAAGCCGGTACTTGTCATCATTGGCGCTGCCCGGTATCATGCGAAACATTAGCGGCAGTTTGATATCACGAAGGTAACGCGGCACGAAATCCTGGAACCACGACAGCGGGCGCGATGTGAAGCTGTCGTCGTGAAAATTGATAAAACGGATGGTCGGGCGCGAGGAGACGGCTGCAATCAGCTCCTTCATGACATGATCTACGCTGCGCAGGCGCACTCTCTTCCACTCATTGCCATAAAGGTTCTTATTGATGTTGTCAGCGCAATAAGTGCATTCCAGGGGACAGCCGCGGGAAGTCGTTATGTCGTACCCGTTACCGTTATAACGCTGAAACCTGCCGACATCGGCCGCGCGTATCGGGGCAAACCGCCCTGCGCCGTAAAAGAACGCGGATTCATCCATAACCGGCAGGACGGCGAGAGAGTCCATGTCGCGGAATAATGGAGCCGCGGCACGGGGCCGGGCGGAACCGGCTGCGGTTACGATGCCCGGCACGTCCATGTTTTCGAGCGAGCCCTTCTGCTCATAGCATTTCAGGAACTCTGCAAATGATATCTCCCCCTCGCCCAGGCAGACCGCGTCAAAAAATTCCAGGGAGCTTTCGGGAAATGCCGTAACGTGGATGCCGCCGCCGGCCAGTACAACACGGGGATCGATTCTTTTAATATCGCCGCATATGCGCCTTACCAGAGCCGACTGGTAGGACATGAAGCTGATCCCCACCACATCCGGGTTATTCTTCCTCAGGAACGATGGGAGAGCCTCCGCGAACTTCAGATATCGCGACTCTTCCGTAATCTCGCTTCGGAGATTCGGATATACCAGAATTGCGCGATGGCCCGCTTTCAATGTTTCGTAGAAAACGTATCGTATCCCGAAGGTGCACAGGTTTTCCTGCATTGATATGAGTATAACGTTCATCTCTGTGGCATTCTCGCTTTCATTACGGCCTTATATCTTTTCTCCCCACGGCGAGTATCGAAACACCGAAAGGAAAGCCGCCGAAGATCTTTATCGCCGCCAGCTCGCATGACATGGCGAATTTAAGGAGTCCGTTAACGACAGGAGGCGGAGCGCCCAGTTCATCCGACGCTTTCTTCGACCGGAAGAGACCGGCGCGCTGAAGCATTGACGATAATAATAACGGCAGAAAACTTATGCTGTTAAAATATGTGATCCTCGCGACATTGAACCCCGCGGCCTTCATAATATCGCGGATCTCCGGTACCGTATACCTGCGCTTGCCCATACAGATCCTGTCATTGTCGCGATACAGGAACTTGTAAGCAGGTTCATTTATTACTACAAACCCTCCGGGCCTGACCAGGCTAAACGCTTCTTTCAAAACCCGCGTATCGTCCAGGATCCATTCGTGGTACAGGACGTTGAAGAACGTCACTATATCGAATTGCTCGCCGGCAAATGTCTTATCGAGATCATTTGCCGAGCCTATCCTGATCCTGGCGGAGGGATGTTTCCTGAGGCAGATGCCGGCCGCGTGAGCCGAGATCTCAAGCCCGGTTACGGCGCCATATTTTCTAAGGGTCTCCAGCATTCCGCCCGTACCGCATCCGACATCCAGGATGCCGGCCTGATGGCAGGGTCCGCGCCTTATGCTGTCCATATAATACTCTACGAGTTTTCTGCGGCCGGTGTGATACCAGTGGGTATCCTCTACGCGAGCCAGATCATCATACGCCTGATTATCCAATATTAAACCCTCTGAGCGGCATAATGTTTCGCCGCGTCCCTCGGAAGCATCGATATCATCTCCCTGTCCGCCGCCAGGCCCTTCAACAGCTCTTTATACATCCTCACCATAAGATCGTTTCCGCCATAGTATGGATCGGGATGCGTGACCACGGTAACACATCCCATGTCGTCTTTGATGCGCGATATTTTAGACTTCCAGAAAGCGTTGAGATCCTCCGGTTTCACCCCGCATTGGACCGGAAATTCGTAAGGCAACGTCGTCGGCAGCTCCACAAGGGAGCCTATCATGTAGGGAAATACTGAACAGCATCCTCCGACGCCGGCGGGCGATATGTAATCCACATCCAGGACGCTGCAATCGTAAGAAAAATAATCCTGCAATACTCTGAAGAGGCATCCGCTCCGCAGCCAGGATGGCGACCTGAAACCCGCCATCTTATAAGCCCCGATGATATCCTTGCACGCGTCCATTCTTCTTCTTATATGCGCTTCGCTTAAAAACGCCAATTTGTTATCGTGATTATACCCGTGGAGGCCTATCTCGAATCCGTTCCGCGCCAGCCAATCCAGCACGGAATAGTCTATCCTGTAAAGCCTGGGGACGACATTCCACGACGACCTGAAACCATACTCCATCTCCGCTTCGGCGATCGCCTTCACCCACTTCCAGTTGTTGCCATTTTCTATGTCGTGGGTAAGTATGAGGGCGCACTTTTTATCTCCCGGCCATGATACTCTCCCCGTATACCTGAGGCAATCTTCCGGAAGGCTCTTAGAGGACGCTCTACGCAACCGTTCCAGGGAGCCTTCGTAGGGCCACAACGGAAATGACGAGGATGGCGGAGAACCGCGCCTGAAGAGTTTCTGCCCATAGTACCTCACGGGAGCCGGGATCTTCTGGTAGTTAAAAGGGACGGATGTGTATAAAGGCCTTTTGAGATCCGCGTACTTTTCATATATAACATTCTCAAAAATCTTTCCGGCATACAAATTGTAAAGGGAGTCGACAGGGCCGGACCCGGAAGCTTCCCCGCGAAGATCGTAATAACCGGATAGTTTGTCCAGATCATCCTTAACGGCATCGTATCCGGGCGAACTACCCTTCCTGACCCTGCCTATGGCCACTTTCAACGCCACGTAGAAGAACCTCATATTCAGGAAGAAAACAAGCCGCGCCATATTCCACATCTTCGCGGGCGAAAGATACCACTTCCCGGACATCTTTATAACATTGCCTCCGGCGAATGAGGATTTAAGAATCCGCTTTATGCCCTTCACGCTGAGATAGAACGACAGATTAGCGTACATAGTGTCAAACATAAGCCCATACCGGTCATTGCCCTTCGGGACATACGGCAGGTCATCGCCTTCCCACATATACTGGACCGCAAAATTTTCCCAATCCTTCTTAATGACCACTTCACCCCGGCTCTTCAGCATCTCGTAGACTGGCGTGCCGGGATAAGGCGTGAGAGTATTGAATCTCGTGCTTGCAAGCGGCATATCGTTTGCCAGTTTTATGGCGTCCCGGCGGTCCCTGGCGGTCTCTCCCGGAAGGCCGAAGATGATGGTAGTGGCGGCGGCTATGCCCTTATCGTTCGTCATCCTCACCGCGTCCACGACCTGCTTTACCGTCTCGCCTTTCCCTATCAGGCTCATGAGAGACTCCGAGCCGGTCTCCATCCCAAAGGCTATCATCCTGAAATTCGCCGCTTTCGCTTTATCGAGGATGGCTTCGCTGATATTATCCGCCCTCATGGAACCGTGAAAAGAGACATCTCCGGGAAAGCCCGCGGCTATTATTGAATCCAGGATCTCCATAAAGCGCCGGCTATGGCCCGCGATGTTGTCGTCCATCAGCCATATGGTCTTCTGTCCGTACTTTTCTACGAGCGCCTTTATCTCGGAGACGACCCTCCCGACGCTGAAATACCTGTACCTCTTGCCCGATATGCTGCGGGATGAGCAGAATATGCAGTTATAAGGACAGCCCCTCGAAGTGAATATGCCGCCGAATGAGGGGTATCGGTCCTTATCCTTCTCAAAAAGATGATATGGAAACGGCGGTATGTCGTCGAGATTTTCTATGACAGGCCTGTCGGGATTATGGACAAACCCGTTCTTGCCTTTGAAGGATATGCCGGGAATATTTTTTGGATCATCGCCGCTCATAACCAGCCGCGACAGCTCCTCGAACGTCTTCTCCCCCTCACCCCTCACGACCATATCTATTCCGGGGCTGCTGAGAGCCTCTTCGGGAAGCACTGTGGGATGTATCCCCCCAGCCACCACCAGGCATTCCGGATCCACGCCCTTTATCTTCTCGCCGAGCTCGTAGGCTCTCTTGGAATTTATGGTCAATACGCTAAGCCCGACAATACGCGGCTTCTCCAGGGAGAGGATAATGCCGGGCAGGCCCCTATCCTTAATGAAATCCAGCTGTTCATCTATTATGCGGACCGGGCCTATGCCGCGCGCGCCCAGAAATCCCGCGAGGGCGCCGAGGCTTGTGGGGAACGTGGTATTTATGACCGCATTTACGATCTTGTTCTGCGACGAGGAATTGATGGCCGGGTTAATCAGCAGGATATTTTTGCCCATATGTTTGCCGAAGCATCACCTCAATCGGTTTCAGCGTTCGTCGTGGAAGCCTCGATAAAATAAAGCGGGCGTTTTCTGGATTCATCCAGATTGCGCCACAGGTATTCGCCTATTATGCCGAGCATCATCATCTGGACTCCGCCCAGTATAAATATAGCGACCATGATGGAGGACCATCCCGGGCTCGGACTGCCGACCATATAGTTTATTACAAGGTACAGGCCGTATATGAAACCGAATACCGCAATGAACATGCCTATCGCCGACATAATCTTCAGGGGAAGCCCCGAGAACGCTATTATCCAGTCCTTGGCCAGGCGGACGCGCCGCCTGAAGCTCCACTTTGTCTTTCCCGCTGCGCGCGGCCTCCTGTCGTATTCGACGAAATCGCTTCCGAAGCCGAGCCAGCCGATAAGCCCGAAGAGGGATGTATTCTTTTCAGAACACGCGTTTATGGATTTAACCACCCTGCTATCCAGAAGGAAAAAGTCGGCACGGGAGAAGTCTATCCCCCTCTCCTGGCTCTCCCCCAGGAAGGAGAGCGCATAGTAAAATAATTGCGCAAATTTACGGATATGCCAGTTCTCGGATCTCCTGTCTCTTCTGAGGGCCCAGACTATCTTTGCCCCGGCCTTCCACTTCCCCGCCATCTCCGCCAGCACGCCGGGATCCTCCTGCCCGTCGGCCGATATGCACAGAGTGGCGTCCCCGCGCGAGTGCCTCAGCCCCGCGCGTATGGCGGTATGGCTGCCGCCGCGCCTGCTAAGCCGGATGCTGTTTATATTCTTTTCTCCCATGCCCTTCACCAATTCGAAAGTGCTGTCCTCCGAGTGGTCATCGACCACGATGAACTCACACTCCTTTACGCCGGACCGGGAAACCGCTTCCCTTATATCACGGATGGTCCTCTCTATGCTATTCGCTTCATTGTAAGCCGGAATCACTATCGATAGTTTCATATTCACTCCGCCTTCCTTATGACACGGGCAGGATTGCCCACCGCCACGACGCCCCCGTCAATATCGGATATGACATTGGCACCCAATCCTATCAGGGCCCCTTCTTTAACGGATACGGATTCCTTTATGCGCGAGCCGGACCCTATGTAGCAGCCTGCGCCCACCCTCACGCCTCCCGATATCGAAACATTGGAGCCGACACAGGTATAATCACCTATAACGGTATCGTGCAGTATGGAGGTATTCGGCAGGACGATGCAGTGGTCCCCTATGGTAACCCCGCAGCTTACAACCACATTGGCCATCAACAGCACATTGCGCCCTATCCGGGCATCCGGAGATACGACGACCGACGGGTCTATGATGGTCGCGAAACGCTTATCATCGAGCCCCAGGCTCTCTATGATCTCCCTGCGCCTTGAGAAACTCTTAGGATTTCCCGGCACCGCAAGCACCGACACGCCGGGAAAACCGCCCAGGACCTCTCTGCCGCCCAGGACCTTCACTCCGAGACAATCTTTGCCATGAACCTTCGGATCATCGTCTATAAAACCCAGGACATCCCATTCTTTCTTCTTCGCGTTTGCCGCCAGAATCGGCAGGAGCGCTTCTCTGGCATTACCGCCGAACGGAAAGAGCGCGATCTTTTTAGGCATCTTTTATAATCTCCGCTATCTTTCTTATCTCAACTTCCTTCAATCCATGGAAGACCGGCAGCAGGATCACCGAATCACGGGCCCTTTCGGACATCTTCAGGTCTTCCCTGTGCGCCCTGTACGGCGCTTCCTGATGCGCATTCATGATGCCGCGGCGCGTCGAAACGCCCCTGTCCAGAAGACGCTGCATGAGGCTGTCCCGGCTGCGGGGGGCGCCTTTCAGGACCGTCACCGGATAACTCTGATAGTTCGTCCTGCAATAAGCCGGCTCCGTCGGAAGCCTGAGCCATGGCACATCCGAAAGTTCCTTTTCGTACACCGAGGCAAGCCGCCTCCTCCCGGCAATCATCACATCTATACGTTTCAACTGCTCGATTCCCACGGCGGCCTGTATATCCGTCATCCTGTAATTGTATCCCGTCATCAGATACGACTCGAAAGATACCTTCGCGGCAATATGCCTCTTCCTGTCCGAGACGCTCATGCCATGCTGCCTCAAGAGCCGGAACAGCCTGTCGTGTTTTGCCGAACATGTCGTCAGCATACCGCCGTCGCCGGTAGTCAATATCTTCCTTGGATGAAAACTGAAACATGCCACATCTCCATGAGGCCTGCCGATCCTCTCCCTCGCGGATCCTCCCTTAATCGCTATCTCGCTGCCTATGGCGCAAGCGGCGTCCTCAACCACAGGAATGCCGTATCTGCGAGCGATTGCCAGTATGCTCCTCATGTCGGCGGGCATGCCCATCTGATGCACCGGCATTATTGCCGCGACCTTCGAAACTTTCTTGTAATATAAACTGCCTCCGCGCGGGATACAATCCCTTCTCAGGCACCTCTCGAGGGACTCGGGCGACATGTTAAAGGTGCATGAGTCGATGTCAACAAATACCGGCTCGGCCATGCAGTAACGCACGCTGTTCGCGGTAGCTATGAAGGAATGGCTGACCGTTATCACAACGTCGCCCGGTTTTACCCCGACTGCGATGAGCGCCAGATGCAGGGCGGTGGTACAGCTCGAAACCGCGCAGGCATGTTCGGCGCCGGCGTAAGAAGCGAAATCTTTTTCAAATTGCTCAACCCTAGGCCCCTGCGTAACCCAGCCCGAGAGCACCGCCTCCGCCGCCGCGGCCGCTTCCGGCTTACCGAGAGAGGGCCTGGCTATCGGTATCTTCATGACCGGACCTCCGCTCTCTGCTCATCAAGCCAGGCTACGAGAGCGCCAAGCCCTTCCTTAAGCGAAACTTTCGACCGGAACCCTATCTTCTCCCCGGCCTTCCCCGTGTGGGCGAGCCGCCGGCTCACTTCAACCTTCCTCCTGTCGTCGGAGATCGGGATATATCTGGGCCTCAATTTTGCATTCATCACCTCAAGGAGCAGGAAGCATAAATCTTCCAGCGATGTCTCGGTGCCGCTGGCTATATTGAACACTTCGTCCTTCACGTCTGCCTTCATCGCAAGTATGTTGGAGCGCGCTACATCGGCCACATAGACAAAGTCCATCGTCTGTTTCCCGTCGCCGTAGATGAGAGGCTCCTTTCCCGCCCTGATCATATCGTACCACCTTATGAGCACCTCCGTGTATTTGCCGTGTATGTCCATGCGCGGGCCATAGACGTTAAAGTAGCGGAGCATATCGTATGCCAGGCCGTACATCGAGCAGAAGGAGCGGAATATCAGTTCATTTGCCATCTTGGCGGCGCCGTAGAGCGTCCGGTTATTATACGGGTGGTGGTCCTCTTTCGTGGGAAATGTATCCGCATTCCCGTAGATGGACGCCGAGGAGGCGGCCACGATCTTCCTGACCTTATGTTTAACGCATGCCTCCGCTATATTGAACGTTCCGTCTATCATTACCTCCACCGCTTCCCTGGGACTCTCCGCGCAATGCGTTATGCGCAGGGCGGCCATGTGAAAGCAGTAGTCGACGCCTTTTAACAATCCGTCTACCAGGTCTTTATCCCTTATGTCGCCCTCGATGAACCTGGCCTTTCCGGAGCCTGTGATGCCGGCTATATTATTCCTCGAGCCGCGTATGAGATTATCCAGAATTATTACCTCTTTCACGCCTTCCGGAATGAGCTGCTCCGCGGTAAACGAACCCACGAATCCCGCGCCGCCCGTGATCAGTACCTTCGATCCCTTTAAGTCGTTCATCTTATATGCAGCCCTATGCCTTCCTCATGAACCTGGCGGGATTTCCCGCCCATATCTCGCCGCCGGGGATATCTTTCGTCACCACACTGCCCGCGCCGACGGTAGAACCGATACCTATTGTCACGCTTCCGAGGATGGTGGCATTACTGCCTATCGAGGCGCCTTTACCGACGCGCGTCTTCTTAAACCTCGGCGCCCAGTCTTTTTCCGACTCCACCAGCCCCATCTTGTTTACGGCCCTGGGATAATTATCGTTGATGAATACCACTCCATGGCCTATAAAACAGCCGTCTTCCACCGTCACGCCTTCGCATATGAACGTGTGGGAAGATATCTTGCAATTTTTGCCGACGCTGGAATTCTTCTGAACCTCCACGAACGCCCCTACTTTTGTGTTATCGCCTATTCTGCACCCGTAGAGATTGATAAACTTCGACAATTTCACATTCCTGCCCAGCTTAACGTCTTCGGATATGCACCTGTAGTCGTTCATATCTTTATCAACTTGCCTTTCGCCTTCAGGGACGAGTCGGAAGCCTCAAGCATTCTCACTATCCGGAGGCCTGCATTGCCGTCGTTGATCGGCTCCTTATCCCTCTTTATGCAATCCACAAAATATTCCAACTCAAGCTTCAGGGCCTCTGCGTGGTCCACGCGCGGCGCCCACATGTCCCCGGAACGGTACTCCACCAGAAGGTTATATACGCTCTCCGCGCTCTTCACCGTCACTCCCTTGTCATAAACCTTTATCTTCTCGTCGGTGGCCATATCGTTCCAGACCAGCATCTTCTTCTCCCCTCCGATCAGGGTCATCCTCACCTTGACCGGAGACATCCAGTTCAGGTTGAAATGAGCTATAAGGTTGCTCTTGAAATATACCGTGATGTAGGCTATGTTTGCCAGGTTCCTGCCGAAATGGTCTATCCCGGTAGCCGTTATCGCAACCGGCTTCTCCTTTATGACATAGTCCATCACCGAGAGGTCATGAGGGGCGAGATCCCAGATGACATTGACATCGTGCTGGAACAGCCCCAGGTTGACTCTCGTGGAGTCGTAGTAGTAGAGCCCGCCCAACTTGCGGCTGTCAACCATCTCCTTTATCTTCTTGACGGCTCCGGTGAAGAGGAATGTATGGTCGACCGCGATCTTCAGGCCTTTTCTATCGGCCAACTCTATCAATCTTTCGGCATCGCGGGTGTTGGCCGTAAACGGTTTCTCGACGAATACATGCTTGCCGTTACTCAGGGCGTCTTTAGCCAGCTTAAAATGGGTGGAGACCGGCGTAATTATAGCCACCGCGTCGATGTCCCCGGCGGCGGTGATATCGCGATGATCGGCGGTAATCCTCGCGTGCGGATACGCTTTTCCGGCGCGGCCCAACGATTCCTGTCTCCTGTCGCAGATCGCGACGACTTTCACTCCGTCGATGGAGCTGAGGTTACGGACAATATTCGGTCCCCAGTATCCGTAACCTATGATACCCACATTAAGCATAAAACACCCCCATGACTACATTATCACACGCGCCGTCAGAACAGGTCAAGGTCGGAATCGCCGCGCGTCAGGCACCAGCCGCGTTTGAAAAAATCCGCGCCTTTGGCCCTGAGTTCCCCGCTGAGCGGAGCCGCGTAGAACCTGTTGCGCGACGCCATATCGATAAATCCCGCCAGCCTGAACGCTGACCTGAGCCGCGGGCCCAGAAAATCGGATCTTATGATGTCCACCCGGCCCTTAAAGTACCCTATCGCCGCTCCGAGAAGCGCCTGTGCCGTACGCCTGTCCTCCGGATCGCACAGGATATCGGATATTATTCCCGCTTTCAGCCCGTTCAGCCTGCCTCTGGAGACCTCTTCTTCTCTGAGCGCCAGATAACCCCTTACACCCTCCTTCGATCTGCCTACAAATATTTTATATCCGCCGCGCGGTTCGTCAACGAATCTCCATGATATGAAATCCCCGCTCCTCCTGATGCTCAAAGGCAGGTCTCTCGACACTTCCGAGCAGAGGGCATCGAGCTCGCCGGGCGTTCCTGAATACTGCGCTACCTCGACATCTCCACGCGCGAGCAGGGATCCGGCGATGCCCGATACGCCGAATACCGCCCCGGCGGCGAGACGCAAAGGGATCCTCAGCGCGGCATTGCCGGTAACCGCTCCGGAAAAATTCCCAGGATTCGATATGATCACGGCCCTGTCCATAAAACCCGCGTCTATGTAAGAGGCCTTGCTGAATATCCTGTACGAAGCCTCGCTGGCGACTATCGCAAGCAGCATCTCCACATATTTCCCGGACTGCTCCGTGACCTGCTTTACTATGGAATAGCCCATACCCTTCTTCCTGTGCCCGGGCAGCACTATGAAATCCTGGCACCAGCCAGCTTTATACGGCCTGCCGAAAATATTCAGAGTTACCGGCATTACGCACATCTGTCCCGCTATCTTTCCGCCGATCCTGAGTATCCATATGAGCGGTTTGCCGTCCGCGGGGGCCGGGTTCTGCACATACTCCCACAGCCACCTATCCTTCACCTTCTTCCTGTCCCTGAACATGCCGGCGTGGAACTGGTCTTTGTATGCCTCTATCAGAAAGTCCGTGTACTCTTCTCCGTCCACAATGGAAAGCTTTTCCATCATGACTTCGCCGGCCATCATCTCGGCCCTGCCATCATCTGCCACATGCGATACCAGTCATAATCGCCGGATAGCTCCTTCGCAAATTCAGTTTTATCATCGTACCAGGATATGCGGGTCCTTCTTAACCTGAACGGATCCGTATTCAGAGTATTGAATCCGGCTATCGTGGTAAAGGCCGCCCTGTACCCGCACGACCTCAGGAACTCCTCTGTCTTCGAATCGAAAGATCCGTATGAGCCGAACGGATAAGCAAAGAGGTCAACCGCGGCCGCAAGCCTGTCTTCAAGTATATGTTTTGATGTCACCAGCTCCTTTTCCAGGTCCGCCGTGCCCAGAAGGCTCAATTTCCTGTGGCTCATCGAGTGGGAGCCGAAGGATATCAATCCTGACCCGGACAGCGTTTTTATATCATCCCAATTGAGGTATTCCCCGCCCCTGCCTATATAATCCACCGTAAGAAAGATCGTCGCCTTGAGACCGTATCTCTCCAGCGCCGGCAGGCCATTGACCAGGTTATCCTTAAAACCATCATCTAATGTTATGCAGACGGACTTCGGCGGCATGGCGGCGCTACCGCCCATCATATTCACCGCTTCACTGCATGACAACACGCTGTACCCGCGCTCCTTAAGAAATCTCATCTGATCCTCGAATAACCCCCTGGGCGTCGTCATCTGTGCGCAGATGTCCCTATCCGAAAACTTGTCGGATATCGAATGATAGTTGAGAGCTCTGAAGCCATTGCCGGGGTATTTGCGCCCTGAAAGCGATCTTACCCCGGCAAAGAGCCCGGATACAGCCTTTTTAAATATCAACTTTCCGGGAAGCAACCCGGCAGGACTAGTCGGCTCCACCGGCATCCCTCTCTTCCCTTTCAATTCCGACAGCTTGCTTTATCTCAAATACGATACGCGGAAGCGGCATCTGTTTCCTCGGCCTTATGGTCTGCGGTTCCGACACGCCGGAGAGATCATGGAAGAACTCCTTATAGGGCGCTCCGTTAACCAGGACCGTGCCTGTGTCTTTGCTATCCACAATAGACCTGTCCCTTACGATGTCGTCTGTTGCCGCTATCTCCCTGGAACCGGTCCTGAAATATATGCCTCTGTAAGCATCAAATACGCGCAATTTTCCGGACAGCCTGACAAAGGAAAGGATATACCTGTTTTCGTGGCTCTCGTCGTAAACCCTGTCGAAAAAAGCCGGGATCCCCGCATATGCGCACAATGTGGTAAAGACATCCTGGAACTGTCCCGGAGTGGCATAACCCCTTATGATTATGTAAAGCACGTGGTCATCGCAGACGGGCATGCCGGCGGGGACGTCTTTCAGGTGAGCCCTGACCCATTTAAATATGGCCAGCACTTTTTCTTCGTCGGTCCTGCAGCCGGCCGTGATCTCCCTCGATAATCTTCCGTATTCATAATGGCGCGCGAGAAACTGGGTCCATTTCGCGTAAAACGGCATCCTGATGATTCTATACTGTCCGCTCACGCCGACCTGGATATGCGTGGGAATATTGACCGCCAAAATCACCGCCGACAACAGGATCAGCGCCAGTATAATCCGTTTTACATTGCGCTTCATATCTTTATCCGCCATCCAAACATTAAAAGTTTATCCGCTCCTTCTCGATAACCAGCGGCCTCTGTTTCACCTGGGTCAGGATCGCGCCCACATACTCCCCTATCAGCCCTATGAAGAATAACTGGACCGACGCGAAGAAGAAGACGCCGATCGCGATGGATGTGACTCCCAGTTGATACCGTTCCCACATGATAATCTTGAGCAGCAGGTATGTGACGGCTATCGACAGGCTGACGGCGGACGCGATGAATCCGAACGTGGTCGCCATCCTGATGAGCACACGGGAGTCGCTCGTTATGCCGCTGATGGCGGCATCGTAAAGCCTGTAGAGGCTGCTGGACGAAATACCCTTCCGCCTCTTCTCCTGCGTATACTCCACCATGCATTTTTCAAAACCTATCTCCGGGATAATGCTCTTGAGATATGGATACGATTCGTTGAGGCCTCTGAATATCTCTATTATCCTCCTATCGTATAATCCAAAGCCGCTGCAGTGTTCCACGACTTCATTTTCGGAAAGCGATTTGTAGAGCTTATAATACAGGCTCCGTATGCCGTACATAAGTCGCGATTCCCTGCTCTTAGATTTGACGCCCAGGACTATCTTGTAACCTTCTTCCCATCTCTTTACGAACTCTTTCATGACGGACGGGGGATCCTGAAGATCGGCGGCGATAAGGATCACGGCGTCCCCTCTGGCCTGCAACAATCCGTAGAACGGCGATCGGATCCACCCGAAATTCTTGGAATTGACTATTATCTTCACATTCCTGTCGCGTTCCGCGATCTTCTTCAGCCGCGCCACGGTGCCGTCCCTTGAAGCATTATCTATGAAGATATGTTCGTACTGGTAATCCGATTTTTCAAAGATCTCTTTCGTCTTAAGATAGATGGCCTCTACATTCTCCTCTTCATTGTAACAGGGAGTCACCACGCTTATCAGTTTCATACCTTCACCTCTCTCTTGCCGGTCGACAGGCCGATAAAATCGTCAATGGTTTTACATACATACGTCAGCTGGGCCTTGGACAGGCCCGGATAGACCCCTATCCAGAACAGGTTATTCATGACCAGGTCCGTGTTCTCCAGCGTCCCGACGATCCTGTGCCTGATGTTCTTATACGCCGGCTGTTTGACCAGGTTGCCTCCGAAAAGCATACGGATGGAGATCTGGTTATTTTCCAGGTGGTTTACCATGTCATCACGGCTGAATGGAGAGCCGTCCCTCACCAGGATCGGGAACCCGAACCAGCTCGGAGAGGAGTGGGCGGTTGCCCGCGGCAGAATAAGATATTTTTCGTATTTCCTGGTGTGCCGGTAAAGGCGATTGAAATTCTCCTTCCGTATCTCTATAAACTTCGGCAATTTCTTCAACTGCGCCACGCCGATCGCCGCCTGCATATCGGTCAACTTCAGGTTATAGCCTATGTGGGAGTATATGTACTTGTGGTCGTATCCGTAAGGCAGGTCTCCCATCTTCATCGCGAAACGCTTCCTGCAGGTATTATCATGCCCCGGCTCACAGTAGCAGTCCCTGCCCCAGTCGCGGAACGACATGATTATCTTCTTCAGAAGCGGATCGTCCGTCAGCACGGCTCCTCCCTCCCCCATGGTGATATGGTGCGCCGGATAAAAACTGCACGTCGATATGTGCCCGAAGGAACCTGTATATCTTTCCCTGTAGAGCGAACCCAGCGCGTCACAGTTGTCCTCTATGAGCCAGAGGTTGTGCTTTTTCGCTATCCTCATGACAGTGTCCATATCTACAGGATTGCCCAGCGTATGCGGAACAAATATCGCCCTGCTCTTCTTCGTTATCGCCCGTTCGATCCTGGAAGCCATTATATTGTAGGTCCCAAGTTCGCAGTCCACGAAAACGGGTATCAGATTATTCTGGATCAACGGATTCAGTGTTGTAGGAAAACCGCAAGCGGTGGTTATAACTTCGTCTCCCGGCCTCAGGCGGCGATCCTTCAAAAGGGGCGAAGTCAGCGCCGATATGGCCAGAAGGTTCGCCGACGAGCCGGAGTTCGTCAAAAGACAGTATCCGACCCCTATGAATTTCGCCAACTTCTTTTCAAATTCGCCGGCATACCGCCCGGCTGTCAGCCAAAAATCGAGCGAGGCATCAACGAGATTGGCCAATTCGTCTTCATCGTAGACACGGCCGGCATAATTTATGCGAGTCTTTCCCGGAACGAACGGTTCCCGGCGGCCCGACTTATAAAAATCCTTCACCTTCGCTATAATCTCTTTTCTTATAGCATCTGCCACGTTTATGTCAGCTCCCTGATAAGCTTGGAATGCTTCTTCCCGTCGAGAAAATAAAAATTGGTCGCTTTCGTCCGCTCGTCAACTTTCGCGATCTCCTCCAACCTGTCGCTTTTCGCGTAATAACACCCGTAACCAACGCCGCCCAGCAGGCCCATTATGTCGTTCGGGTGGTATCCGAACTTCGCCGACCATTTCCGCAGCATTTCAAGAAATAGGACTGGCCTGGCCTTCTTCAGCGTTTCGATGGCGCCTCTTACCACGAATAGCTCCGCCCCTTCGACATCACACTTGATAAAATCGATCCGCGGCGTAAGTCGCAGTATGAAATCGTCGAGGCGCCTGACCCGGCACCTTATCTTCCGCTTCTTCCTGTCTCCATACAGGTTCCTGGAAGACGTGGCAACGGTAAGCTTCGGATCGTAATAGAACTCCATGATGGCGGACCTGTCTGAAAGGCCGTAATTCAATGCCTCCACATTCTTCACGCCATTAAGCGCTATATTCCTTTTCAGATACTTGAATACGCCGGGCACTGGCTCAAACGCCATGATTCTCCCGCCTGGAGCGCATCTGGAGAGATTAATGGAGTACCATCCTATATTCGCCCCGATGTCGAGGACGACACTCTTTTTCCCTACGAACTTCTTCATCATCCGCATCTCCGCGGCCTCATAATCGCCGAAGTTCAGGATCTCCATGGGAATTGATCTTTCGTCATCCCGATCGCATATCATGGTAATACCATCCATCGTAGTAAGGGTAAGGCAGTCCTTCGAGATCTTTATAGACTCCACATTCCTGTCCCGGATAAAATCCCGGTACTTCCACAGGGACGCATGCATATCATGCATGCGCCGGATGTAGGATTTCTTATCGATCTGCCCCGCCTTAAACTTCCGGAATAATTCCGTTAATCGGTCGGCCACAGAAAACTCCCTATGGTTCTCCTGAATCCCTCTTCCGGAGAATATCGCGGCGCCCATCCTAACTTCCGGATCCTGGTTATCCGCGGATGGGCTCTTGCTATCTCGCTCTTCATGTAACTTTCCCGTCCTGGAGCCCTATCGTATTTTATGGAGAGTTTCTTTTCGGGAAAGATCTCCGTCAACATGCGGGCAAGTTCACTCACGCTCATCTCTCCCTTTTCATCCGATATATTATAAGCGTTTCCATTCTTGCCCTTAAGAAGAACCGTAAAAAAGCCTGCCGTTGCGTCGGCAAGATAGCAGAACGTCCTCCTGGCGGCGCCGTTACCCCTGATTACAATGTCGCGGCTATGGACGACATCGGAGATGAAATCGGCATAGACCCGGCCGTCATCAAGCTTCATCCCCGGCCCATACGTATGGAAAGGCCGGACTATCTTCGCCGGAACACCGTATTGGCGGTTCCAGCACGCGCACATGGCTTCTCCGGCGCGCTTGCCCTCGGCGTAACACGAGCGTACGGCGGCAGGATCGAGATACCCACCCATATCTTCGCCGATCGGCATCTTACGCGCCGGTATATCGCCGTATATCTCGGCACTGCTGAAGAAGAGAAACCCCTCGGACCTTTTGGCCCTGGCAAGCTCGAGAAGATTGCGGGTACCGACAGTATTAGCGGCTATAGTCCCTGCCGGGTCTTTACCGAATCTCTTCGGGCTCGAGTGGCTCGCCGCATGGATTATGTAGTGCAAGCCCCCTTTAATGCTCAATGGTTTACATACGTCCTGGACTATAAAGACGAGATCAGGCCTTCCGGCATAATGGCCAAATCTTTTTTTCGCGCGTTTCAGATCCCTGACCATAGCATAGACTTTGGCCTTCCTCCGCAAAAGAGTCTCGTTCAGATAAAGAATGGTCTCCGCCATATACGCGGGTAGAAACCCGTTCGCGCCGGATATGAGTATGGACTTGCCTTCGAACCTTCTCCATGGAAGGCGCGCGCCCCTTATAAAACGCAGATCCTCTTCGATAACCGGATTTCTTATTTTTTTCATCGTCACTTTAGGATATCCACACACATGCAGGACTTAAGCTCTCTCCTCGATAATAGCGGCTCCTGATCCTCGACGGGCCTGTTAACGGATAGTTTAGGCAGTACCAGATTATCCTGCTTGATATCAACTTCGAGAAACATGGCCTGCGGGCCGTCAAACAGCTTTTTAAGAGCCCCTCCGGCCTCGCCGGGGCGGCAGATCTTCTTTGAAGGTATCCCGTACGCCGAGACGACATTGATAAAATCAGGACTGCTATATCCCACGACCGTTGATTGGAACCGAGAATTGAAATACTGTTTCTGGAATTGCCGCACCATTCCGTAACAATGGTTGTTCAGCAGGACAATCTTTATAGGTAAATCATAATGCGCCACCGTCTGCAGCTCCTGTATATTGAGCTGGAATCCGCCGTCACCTGTTATGACCACGACCGGCCTGTCCGGATCCGCGAAAGAGGCGCCTATTGCCATGGAGAGGGCCGATCCCATGGCTCCCATGCCGCCCTGGGTTATGAATCGCTGTGAGGCGCGTATATTCAGATACTGCGCGGACCACATCTGGTTCTGCCCGACGTCTGCGCATATCACCGCATCGTCCGGTAGATACGCGGACAATCTCCGCATCAAGAATTCCGGCGTTATCCTGTTTCCGGACAAAGATCCGCCCGAAGAATACCTCCTCCTGTACTCCCCGACCCTGCTCACCCACGGCCTTATTCTCGTCCTGTCATAATCGCAGATGCTGTCGTTGAGCTTTATCAGGAATTCTCTTATATCGGAATGGACCGGGATATCGGAAGAGACCTTATGCCCCAGTTCATTTTTATCGATATCGACGTGCACGATCTTCGCGCCTCTCGCAAAAGTCTCGGGCCGTGTCCCCGTCTGCCTCGTATCGAGCCTGGTGCCGAGCGCCATGACCAGGTCAGCATTTGCCACCGCCAGGTTCGCGAACCTGTTGCCGTATGTGCCTATCATGCCGGCAAAGGCCGGATCTGTGTGGGGGAACGCGTCCAGGCCCATGAGCGAGGAGACCACCGGTATCCCCGTAGCGCGCACAAATCTTAGCAACTCTCCCGTCGCATGGGATAATCTAACGCCGCCTCCGGCCAATATCACCGGACGCCTGGAGGAGCCTATGAGTCCTTTTACCCTCTTTACCGCCTTATTAACACTATCGCCCGTCTCATGCCTGCCACGGAATGGCTTCAAGCGTAACCGGTCAACATTTGAACGTTGCACATTCATGGGTATGTCCACGAGAACCGGGCCCGGACGACCAGACCTGGCGGTGAATAGCGCCTTTTCAAGATCATACCTTATCGTTGCCGGATCCGTGACAAGCATGGCGCTCTTAACTATCGGCCTCACTATATTTACGATATCCGTCTCCTGAAAACCAACCTGCCGCACAGGCTTATCAAATTTGAACTCATAGGCATTCACCTGGCCCGTTATAAAAAGACAGGGTATGGAATCAAAATAACAGCTCGCGATACCGGTTATCAGATTGGTCGCGCCCGGCCCGCTCGTTGCCATGGCCACTGCCACATTTTCACCGATCCTCGAGTAACCTTCCGCCGCAAAAGCAGCCGCCTGCTCATGGTGCATCGATACCACGGATATCCCTTTCCGCCCGTAAAGCGAATCCAGAAGATGCGTGGTCGCGCCGCCGCAGACCTCGAAGACGGATCCTGCGCCGTTTGCGGCAAGGAACTCTATGACATAATCTGATAGCTTCATGTGAAAGCGCCTACTTCCATATCTTCCAGGGGGCCTTTCCGGTCTGCCACATCTGCTCCAGTTCCAGTTTATCTTTCAGCGTATCCATGCATTTCCAGAATCCCGTATGTTTGTAAGCCGTCAGGCGCCCATCCTTCGCAAGGTTCTCCAGGGGTTCCTTCTCCCATGTCGTCTTGTCGCCTTTTTTTATGTACCTGAAGATCCCGGGTTCCAGCACGAAGAAGCCCACATTGATCCATGCGCCGTCGCGTTTCGGCTTCTCCAGGAAAGATGATACCTTATTATCTCCCCTGATATCGAATACGCCGAATCTCCCCGCAGGCTGGATAGCCGACAGGGTGGCGAGTTTTCCGGAGTTTTTATGCGATCTCAACAGGGCATTCATGTCTATATCGCCCACACCGTCCCCGTATGTCATCATGAAGGTCTCATTGCCCACATACTTCTCTATCCTCTTCAGCCTTCCGCCGGTAAAAGTCTCCAGGCCCGTATCTATCATCGTAACTTTCCAGGGCTCGGACGCGCTGGTATGTATCTCCATCCTGTTATTCTTCAGGTCAAAAGTCACATCGCTCATGTGCATAAAGTAGTGGGAAAAATATTCCTTCACCACGTATGATTTATACCCGAGACAGATTATGAAATCGTTGAATCCGTAAGACGAGTATATCTTCATCACGTGCCACAATATCGGCTTCCCGCCGATCTCCACCATCGGTTTCGGTATGGCGCCGGTCTCTTCTCCTATTCTC
Source organism: Candidatus Omnitrophota bacterium (assembly GCA_016935115.1). Classification (GTDB taxonomy): domain Bacteria; phylum Omnitrophota; class Gorgyraeia; order 2-01-FULL-45-10; family 2-01-FULL-45-10; genus CAIMPC01. The sequence continues at coordinate 74,387 of JAFGRN010000002.1, forward strand.
GTTCCATAACCGCCGGCAAGAATGACTACTTTCATGCGTGCATACCTCCTGTTAGAATACGTTCTCCTTTTTCCTGCTGGACTTGCCAAAGCTCAGCCGTCTCAGGATCGCGGGTATATTGCCTCCGACCTCAATAAGCCATCTCGGATTTTTCAGCACAAAACAGGCGATATTCAAGATCGCGCCGGGCCTCATGTAGAACGCTTTCGACGCATGCTCGGCAAGGCTCTCTATGCGTTCATCGGATAATTCGCATATTCTCTTGTCCCTGTATCTGCCTTCCAGTTCGGATCCACGCAGAATAGAAAGCATAAAATAATTTGCCAGCGTAGATCCGCAATTCAACGAATAGCTGATGGTTTTTTTGATAGTATCCTCGGTGTCGCCGGGCAAGCCGAATATGTAAGATACGGCCGTAACAAAACCTATCCTGTTTGCGATCTTGAGCAATCTTTTTAAAGCCTCCGGCTCCCCCGGATCACGATTGATGCCCCTAAGCACTTCCGCATGCGCCGCCTGTAAGCCAAAGGAGAGAATATCGCATCCTGCCCGCTTCATGAGCCTAAAGACCCTCTCCGTGTCGGTTCTGATGCTGAATGGATGGAATATGGCCATCCATCTTACTCTATATGGCCTCTTTATCAGTTTCTCACAGAACTCTTCGATCCAGTCATTTGTCATTCCGAATATGTCATCCTGGAACGCAATATACTTGACTCCATATTTACCGATCACTTCGTCTATTTCGGCGATTACATTATCGACGCTGCGCCTTCTGTATTTGTTGCCCCAGGACTTATGGGAGGTGCAGAAGAAACATTTATACGCACAGCCCCTTGAGGCGATCATCGTTATGTATGGCTTTCTCATGCCGAATAAAAAGTAGTCATGGTACGCGTTTATATCGACTTTTGACCTGTCCGGGAACGGTATTGTATCGATATTCTGTATCAGTTCCTGCGGCGCCGACTTCACGACCCTGCCGTCTTTTTTGTATGAGATACCTTTTATAGTGTCTATACTTCTTGCGCCGTTATAGTAGTCTACTATATCCTGTATTGTCTTTTCACCCTCGCCATGCACCACTATGTCGCATCCGTCTTCCAGAAATGTGGAGTTCGTGAGCGTATTCGGCCCTCCCACCAGCACCGGGATTCCGAGCCTCTCCTTTATCTTCCGGCTGTAGTCCTTGACCTTATTTTCCTGCGGGTCGGAACAGTAAAATCCCACCATGTCAAATTCTTTCAACTTGCCGGATAACCAATCGAAATCAAACGGAATGACCGATTGATCGAATATATCTGTCTTGACACCCTTCTTCTCCAGAACGGCCGATAAATACTGGAGGCCCAGTTGGGGCCTTCTCTGGACGCTGTGCACTATGCCATCCCCCAAAAGATATAATTTTTCTTCGTGTACTAGATATACAAACGCCATCTTCTTTATCACGGCAACCCCTCTGTTATAGTTTGCAGCATCTCGCGCAAGCGGGCAACAACCCTCTCTTCAGAATCCGCCTGAACTTTTTATATCTCTCCCCATTCCAGACATTCGAAAAACCGCTATCAAATACATTGCCCATCCTGCAGGAGATAGACTCACACGGATACACATCCCCGTTGGGATAGATAAATAGCCCTCTCAACGCGAAAAGGCACTTCCTCCCGGAGCTAAAGTCCGGAGAGTACCAGCTCTTCAGCTCGTCAACACTCAATTCGGGCGTAAACGCGACCCTGTTTCCGAGCTCCGAGCGCAGTTTCGTTATCTTCTCCACATATCGGTCCTCTTTGCCACGGATATCGTAGATATAGCTCATCGCCTTTACATCGCCCTCTTCGAATATCTTCTTCAGCGCGTCATTGCAGCGGGAGCGCTCCTCCGTTGAATAGAATGTAGGATGGCCGAATCTCACAAGGTCCACGCCCAGAGAGGCGCTCGCGGAGGCAATATTCTTCAGGTCGTCCAGGTTTCCCTCGCAGATCGTTGTATGCGTAACGACCTTTGTATTTCTGCGACGGTTGTCAGTAAATGCCTTTATACCCTTCACCATCTTATCGTACGCGCCATTCATCGATAGGATGGTGTCGTGGACATCCTTCGTGCCGAGCAGCGAAAATACGATGTAATCCAATTTTTCCAGCATCAGCCTTTCGGCCGTATCCTTATCGAGCAGCGTGCCGTTGGTAAATATACCGACGCTTAAGCCCCTCTTCTTTACGGCTTTCACTATATCGACTATGTCTTTTCTTACGAACGGTTCTCCTCCGAAGAGTATTATGCTCGGATGATACCCGGCCACGTCATCCAGAAACCGCTCTATCTTATCCATGGGTATGTCGGCCATATCCTTCTTATTCAGGATCTCGCTTAAGTTGCACATGGCGCATCTTGCATTGCATCTCATGGTAACAAAGAGCGCTACATTAAGCACATTCGAACTTCGGCCGGAAGCAGACAGAAAATCGCGGGGCAGAAGAAACAGTTCCTTCATAAGCGTTCCCAGAGAGTAGGCCTTAAATGTCCTTAAATTGCTGTACTGCCTCTTTGCCACGCCGGCCAATTCCCGTATCATGATGCCTTTCTCATGCTGACAATGGATCTGAATGCCGTAAAATAGCGCGATATATCCTCGGCCCCTCTTATGGAGAGCAATTGCCGCATGATATATGCGGGCCTGAAATAGTAACTCCTATATGCGCCGACTATGGCGTTCTTGAGCTCTTTTTCTGTCATGCCATCCGGGATATAATGCAGCTTTGTCTCCTCGGCGTCTATGAGCGAAGTGTATTCGTTATAATCCTCGTGAAGTATCTTCCCCGCTTTTTTCGCCATCAGGTAGAGCTCGTTTCCGGGGAAGAGTATCACGGTAAAAAAATTCACCACGTCGAGGCGCATGCGCTTCGCGAATTCTACTGTCCTCTTTATGGTCTCGAGAGTCTCCCCCGGCAATCCGAATACAAACGTCGCCCGCACGTTCAGTCCGGCCTTCTTCGCGAGCCGTATGCCGTTCTCGTTCTGCTCGACGGTAACGCCTTTCCTGATTATATTAAGCATCCGCTGGTCGCCGGATTCAATACCATATATCACCTGCCAGCATCCCGCCCGCTTCATCTTTCTGAGTATATCGAGATTGACGGTGTTGACGCGGGTGAGGCATGTCCATGGCACTTTCATCTTTCTCTTCAATATCTCGTCGCATATTCCTTCGACTCTCCCGATATCAAGCGTGAAAGTGTCATCCATGAACCTTATTTCTTTCGCGCCGTGAACCCTGATAACATGCTCCATTTCATCCACGACATATTTCGGCGAATGGGCCCTGAACCTGTTGCCGAACACCTTCCTGTCGCAGAAGATGCACTGATAGGGACAGCCCCTGCTTGATATCATCAGGCCCACCGGTTTCTTTATGTAAGAAGCCGGCACCGGCCTGTACCTGTCCAGCGAAGGATAGAGATGCCTTGCCGGGAACGGCAATGAATCCAGGTCATCTATATACAGCCGTTCTTTCGTAAATGCGACAGCCCCGTCCTTTCTCAAGGCCAGCCCCTTTATGTCACTGTAATCGGTTCTGCCCGCCATCATGGCATTGACGAGCTCGAGCATAGTCTCCTCGCCTTCGCCGAGCACCCCGATGTCATACGGGCCTTCCCGCATCGTTTTCTCGGGTGCCGAACAAAGCTGAGGCCCGCCTATGACCAGAGGGACACCTGGAAACGACTTTTTTATCTCCCCGGCCATATCATTCGCAGTGTTGATAGTCAGTATCGTAGCTGTTATCCCTATCACGTCCGGAGACTCTCTGCCTATTCTGCCAATGATCTCGTCCAGGGTCTTCGGCTCCCCTATGCAATCCATGATCTTCACTTTTATGCCGTTTTTCTCCAGCAGGGCCGCTATGTAGCCGACCCCCATGGTAGGCAGTACATTGGCTATGTCCTTCAGGCCTCCCGCCTGTTTTGATATGGATAGCGGGGGGCTGATAAACAGCACCTTAAAATCAGATCTCTTTTTCCCGTTCATAATAGTATCCTGGTCACCTCATCCGAAAAATGCGTCGCAATACCTGCATACCGGCGGATATCTCTTCTCGATATGGCTCTTTCTCAGAGAGACTGCTTTATCACCGTTAAAAATTTCCTTTAAGCTGTTCTTCTTCAGGTCCCCTATCGGCAATGTGCTGTCCATATCCACGCAGCAGGGAAATACGATCCCGTCCCACCTGATGACAGCGTTCCTCCATAATGTGCGGCAGGCCGTCTCCCTCGCTTTGTACTTGTTGCCTATGAGCGGTTCAACGTCGATATTATCTACTTTGCCCTGCCATTCCTTTTTTACCATCTCTATGTAATCATCCCCATCCGCTATCCTCGCCACATTTATCCCTATCCGTATTCCGGAGAGCGATCTGTCCCTTCTCTCTATAAGATATTCCATATTCTCCTTCAGCGCCCCGTACGGCGTTCCCCTGTTTTTCTCATAGCGGTCACCGATGCCTTCAAGCGAAAAGATTATCTCGTCGAGGCCGTTACTGATCACGCCATCGGCTTTCTCGCGGGATAGCAATATGCCGTTCGTGTACGTGGATACATATATATTCCTCTTTTTCGCGTACGCTATCATGTCGAGTATTTTCGGGTGAAGAAATGGCTCGCCGTACCTGCTGAGTATAATGCATGTAATCTGGGGATTGGCATCGATTATTGATTTATAAAACTCCAGATCCATGAGCCCCCTCGGCTCATTATTTCTCTGCGTGGAGCAGTGCCCGCACTTTAGGTTACAGAGATTGGTCGGCTCGATCAGTATCCCCTGTGGCAAAAATGACTTAGGTGACCGGGCATACCGAGATAACTGATTGAGTAGTTCCCCTGCAAAGGAACGGTAGGTTCCGAAATACTGCATGAGCCTTCCGGCTATCCTGTGATCCTGGCTGAACATCGCGCCGATCAAATTATAGATCAGCAACAATGGATATTTGGCCGGCGGTATCTTTATCTTTTTTGGCATATGAACGTCACCTCCAGCGGCTTCCCCGCCACATCCCCTATTCCGGAAAGCGCGCCGAATACCATCTTGCTTAAGAAGCCCCCCGGAAAGAATGTCGCTGGATATTTTGAAGGCTCTATATTCCTGACCCGCATACCGAGCGATTCTATGGCGCTCTTCAGGGTCTTCTTCGAGAAGAAGGTGGAATGATGGATCGGGTGGCCTTTTGCAACCGGGCCCCTGATCAACCCGAAAGAAAATTTGTACAGGTATTTCGATATCTCGTAGATAAGGCTGTCCTCCATGGTAGTCAGGACAAACAGATATCCGCCGGGTTTCAATAAAGATGCCGCGTCATTCAGAAAAGTCACAGGGTCCTCCGAATGGTCGATTACGTCCCACAGCGTGACCACATCGAACTTCTCATTACCGAATTTTGTCTTATCAAACTCCCCGCTAACAACGTCCAACCCGTGCTTATCCCTGGCATACCCGGCGGCAAATTCTGAAATTTCTGATCCACGCGCATTCCAGCCCCTGCCCCTGGCTATATTTAAGAATGTCCCTATGGCACATCCTATGTCTAGCAGCGTACCTTTTAACGGAACATATGCCTGGACAGTATCCATCCTTGCATTGAATAACTCCTCTTTCTCTCTGGGATTGTTAAAGAAGTAGCCGGCCTGCTCATCCGTAAAGTACCTTTCGGAATATAGATCTTTCGAGGAGTCGGCTGTTAGAAAAACATCCCTGAATATCAGGCCGCAGGGACGGCATCGCACAATATTAAATTCGTCCAGCCTGAAGAGGATCTCCCACTCTTTCTTCCTGCACAGCGGGCATTCGGTCTTCGGGCTATGCATTGTAACGCTCCTTTTCTTTGGTGCAACCGAATGCGTGGCGCACAACATAAGATGGGGTCTGATTATTCGTCATGAAGAGCCTTCCCACATATTCCCCTATCAAACCCAGCATGATCAGCTGTACACCGGCAAAGACGAGGATAGAAGTCAATATAGCGGTTACGCCTATGGGTGTATCCGGGTTCAATATTTTGTCAATGATAAAGAATATTGTCAGCAATGCTCCCAATATCGAAAAAAGGGCCCCGAGGATCGTGCTCATCCTGAGCGGATATACGGAAAAATTAACAAACATGTTCGTCCATAATCTCAGTAACTTTCTCAAGGTATATCCCGATTTTCCCTTATGCCTCTTCTCGTGCCTGACAAGCACCTCGCCGATGTTCCTGGTGCTTCGCCATATGAGGCCGTCTATATAAGGGAATGGCCCGTTATACTTTACGACCTCCGATACGATAAATCTGCTCATGCACTTGAAACTGGAGAGATACAGGTCCCTCGGCTTGTTCAGTAGAAAGCTGGCCACCAGGTTATTAAATCCCGATCCGAGGTTCCTGAACAGGGAATGTTCTTTCTTTGCGTAATAACCGTAAACAACATCAAATTTCCCGCTTACCGCCTTCTTGACCAGGGTCTCTATCTCCTCGGGAGGGTTCTGGAAATCATCGTCCACTATTACCGCGTAGTCTCCTGTCGTATGAGCCAATCCCGCCATCACCGCATTATGTTCTCCAAAGTTTTTCGAGAGACAGATATACTTGACGATCGCGCCGTATCTCTTGAACAGGGACAGGCACATTTCGTGGCTATTGTCCGTGCTTCCGTCATTGACAAGCACTATCTCGAGATCGTAAGGCTTAAGGCTCGAGACCAGTTTTTCCGCCAACTGCACGATAGTCCCGGCGCCCTGAAATACCGGGATAACAACACTGATCTTCATATTCGCCCCCATCTTAAACCTTCTTGTTCTTGCGGCATATGAACGACACGGCCGCTATGGGATATCCTTTGTCCAGCCTCTTCATCTCCACGCTGAAACCTATCCTCTCCAGCACATCCTTCAACCTGCCGCTCTCCAAGTAATAGACCTTTTCCATCCTGTTGAGGATCAGGTCCACTCCCAGCGCGAACAGGTACTTGTGGAACGGCCTCTTATCTATGTCCTGCACGAGCAGCAACCCGCCGTCTCCCAGGGCTTCGTAAATATGCTTCAGAAAGTCCTCCTGCCCGGAAGACGGAATATGATGCAGAAGGTCGCATGCCACTATCGTATCGGGCTTATCAAAAACCAGGTTAAGCGCGTCCGCCTTCCTGAATTGCACGTTCTTCCTCGCACCCACGGTGCTCCTGGCCAGCGCGATCTTCTCCTCTGACAGGTCGATACCGATGACATTTCTCCTGTCCGATCTCATCGCCATGATATTAGACAAGATGCCCGCTCCGCAGCCTATGTCGTATACGGTGCCCTCCGCGGGGACCAGATTCTCTATGGCGTCCACGGGATTGACGAGCCATCTGGCCCTCACATAAAACCGCTGGGCTGCCGGCAGGCCGGCATACAGCTTTAGCAGATCGCCCGGCATCTTCATGATAAGCGCCGCCCGCGTCCGTTGTAAAAACGCCTTACGCAATTGCATATCCTCATTACTTCTCCGTCGGTCAGCGCCGGAAAGACAGGTAGGGTAAGGATCTTTCGCGACAATGCTTCCGCGCGGGGGAAGTCACCGGCCCTGTATCCCAGCCCCTTAAACGCCCCCTGCAGGTGAAGAGGCACCGGATAATGGATCTGGGTCTCTATTCCGTTTTTCAACAAAAAATCCCTGAGCATATCCCGCTTCTCGCACCTTATCACATACAGGTGAAAGACATGCTTTGAATTCCTGTCGTATGAGGGAAGTTCGAGGGCCCCGATATCTTTCAGGCATTCGCCGTACAGGCGCGCTATCGCCGACCGCCTCTTGTTAAAACGGTCCAGGCGCCTCAGCTTGCCGCGCAGTATGGCCGCTTGAATCTCGTCGAGACGGCTGTTGATACCCTCTATGTCGCAACTATATCTCGTAGCCTGCCCATAGTTCCTTAGAAGTCTCAGCTTCGCGGCAAGCTTTCCGTTGTTGGTTACTACCATGCCTCCGTCGCCGTAACAGCCGAGATTCTTCGTCGGATAAAAACTAAAGGCTCCCAGATCGCCGAACGAACCCACCTTCCTGCTATTATGCGAAGCTCCATGCGCCTGGCAGGCGTCTTCGATCACCGCCAGGCCATGTTTACGCGCAATCTTCATAACCCCGCCTATGTCGCATGGATTTCCGTAGAGATGCACGGGTACTATCGCCTTTGTCTTTCCGGTTATCGCCCTCTCAAGCTCCCTTATATCCAGATTGAATGTATCCTCATCTATATCCACAAACTTCGGCGTGGCACCCGCGGAAACGATAGCCATGGCCGTAGGTATCGCCGTATTGACGGCCGTTATGACTTCATCGCCCCTGCCCACAGCCAGCGCCATCAGCGCCAGCTGGAGCCCTTCGGTGCCGGAAGCGACTCCGACGGCATTCGAGGATCCTATATACTCCGCAAACTCGTTTTCGAAAGCCTCGAGCTCTTTTCCAAGTATGTACCAGCCGCTGTCGAGAACCCGTTTCACCGAGCGCATAACCTCCCCGCGGATAGTGCCATGCTCCCTCTTCAAGTCGCACACGAGGATCTTCTTACCAGTATTTTTCCCTGTTCTTTTCATAATACCTTACCGTTTTTCGAAGGCCTTCCATAAAATCCGTCTTCGGCCTCCACCCGGTTATCCCGGAAAATTTTGAATAATCCGCATAATAGTCACCCACTTCTATCTTCTTCTTGTCATCCGGAAAATCTATAAGCCTGTATGATCCTGATCCAGTAACCCCTATTATAGCCTTCAGGGTATCGAGGACGCTTACAGGCTTACCCGAGCCGATATTATAAACCTCCCCGTTAGTCTTATCGGTCGCCGCCGCCAGTATCAGCGCGTCCACGACATCATCCACATAATTGAAATCCCTTTTCTGGGAGCCATCTCCGTATATCGGTACCTCTTTGCCCTCGATCGCCATCCGGACGAACCAATTAAGGAATCCCTGTTTGGCATGTTTCATCTGGTGTCTGGGCCCGAACGTATTTGTGAGCCTTAAGGATGTGGCTCTTATCCCGTAGACATTGTTGTACAGGATATGGTACCACTCCCCTGCCATATTGTTTATACCGTTGACGTCCGTCGGACACATGGGATGCTTCTCGTCGACGGGGAGATACTGCGCCCTGCCGTACTGTCCCCTCGTGCCGGAGAAGACGATCTTAACACCGGGGTTATTTTTCCTGCAGGCCTCGAGTATCGTAAGCTGGCTCCGGCAGTTTATCTCGAGATCCGTGTACGGATCCGCCATGCTGTCGATATGGCTCAGAGTGCCGGCGAGATTGAATATGAAATCCTGCCCCTTCACGAGGTAATCCATGCCGGGGCCGTCCCGCACATCGGCGATATTTATCTTCACTCTCTCTTTTATCCCATCGACATTGAAGAGGTTCCCGCCGTAATCGGGCAGGAGCGAATCGACGATGAGCACCTCGGAGCCGAATTGCACGAGCCTGTGGGCCAGCGTGCTTCCAATGAAACCGAGGCCGCCGGTTATCATGACCTTGCTGTTCTTCAGAACCTTCTCCTGATCTATGGCCATCTTCCGCGCCTCGCTCCTTTAAACATCAGATGAAATTGGGATGTTCTTTATCCTGGTCCTTGACAACCAGAAATTTCAGGAATAGTACGCCTGTCCTGAAGAAATCAACCGGGCTCTCAACCATGACCTTGCACAGCGAAAAGAGCGTGTTTACCCGCCAGTAGAATGCCTTGTATAATTCTTTCTCTATCGATATCATCTTCTTTTCATAAGATGCGTCCTTGAAGAGATTGCGGTAGGGAAACAGCTTGAAGTCCATGCTGCCCTTCAATCTGTCAAAGAGCGGAGTGCCCGGATACGGCGTCAATTTGCTCACTATGACAAAATCGAGCTTCGACCTGCGCAACCCCTCCTTATTTTTCGCCATGTCATCCGCCGTCTCCACCGGCGCGCCTATCATCATGAATCCGGAGGATTGTATGCCGGCGTGCCTCACCCAATCTATCTTCCGGAGGATCTCCGACGCTTTACTGCCCTTATTGTAATAATCCAGTACCTTCTGCGAAAAACTCTCCACGCCTATGTATATCCTCCTGCAACCCGACCTCTTCATGACGGCCAGGAGGCCGCGGTCGAGCGTATCGACACGGCTCAGGCAGGTCCACCTGATTCTGAGCCTCTTTCTGATGATAAGGCCGCATATCTTCTCCACCCTCGCCTTATCTATCACAAAAGTGTCGTCCGTAAAACGGAAGGTCCTGTACCCCTTGCCCATCAGGTATTCTATCTCCGAAACTATATTCTCAGGAGACCTCATGACGAGCTTCCTGCCGTATGATGTTACACAGTATGTACAGCCGAACGGACACCCCCTGGCGGACTGAATAAGGGCTACCGGGCCCCGGAGGAGCATCTCCCTGTAGTTATTCGCCGGGAGCATCGACGGATCCGGGAACGGCATCTTATCCAGATCGGCTATCCGCTCCGGGGGGTTGATCACATCACTCCCCCTGCAGGCAAGGCCGGGTATCCCCTCCGGCTTCGCGCCGCTCTCCAGGGCTTTTATGAGCCTGGAGAGGCATAATTCGGCTTCGCCTTTTATGATGTAGTCGATGTTGGTATTACTGAGGACCTCCAGCGGGAAAACCGATGGATAATAGCCAAATGCTACCATCTTCACGCCGGGGGCGCGGTTCTTTATGCTCACCACCGTGTCGATATCGCCGGCAAAGCATTCCATTCCGGTCATGGTGACGATCATATCCGGCTTCACGTCATCCATCACACCCATAACGGAGTCCAGATCCTTCTCCTCGGCTATAGCATCCACCACTGAGACTTCGGACCTGTTCCATTCCTTCACGGCGGAAGCGCAGGACAACAGCTCCTGCGGCGGGAAGAGAAACGAGCGGGAATTATAAGAACCGCAGAAGCGCCTTATTATCCTGTCCTTGTTCGGAAGATTCAGAAACATTACCTTCATAACCGATTATCCTTCATCTATCAGGGGTAGCGACGGAACTTGCGCCAGCTATTTTCTGCAAATAAAACAGAACTCCGCTTCCTCAAATCCTCCGACGAGAAAGCACCATAGCCTTGAGCACAGGAAAGGCGAAAGATTGGCAAAAAGATCCGCACAATTCCCGAAAACGACTCCGAAGTAATAGGCAAATAATGGCAGGGTCTTCTTCTTAAGGTACGGCTGGGCAAACCACCGCAGCCGCACTCTATCGCATATAAACTCTACACCGCAATAACCGCCCTGGAAGGACGGATTAAAATAATACGGAAATGACACATCAAAGCCGCGTTTGTGTTCCGGATGAGTAAACCCCCTGCTGAAATGGGGCACCCTTACCAATACCCTCCCTCCGGCCCTCGATATCCTGTGCAACTCCTTCATCGCCCGGAACGGGTCCGAAAGATGCTCGAGGACATGGTCGGCTTCTATAAGTTCGAAAGAATTATCCGCAAAGGGATATGGCATGCTGTTTAAATCGTGAACTACATCAGGCTCCAGCTGGCCGTGAACATCCAAATTAACATAGCCTTCCTTCTTAAATCTACCGCAGCCAAGATTAAGTTTTTTTAAGCCCTTTAACTCTCTATTTTGCATAATTTTTCATATCCTAACCTTTTTGGACAACGCCGTAGATTTTACCATTACCGATACCATTAGTCAATTCCTTTGATAGTCAGCATTATATTATTAATATTATGATATATTATGCCTGATTGAGCCTGCCCGGGCTTTATGCAGTATAAGGCGGGACCTACCGAACCGTATGAAAGACCCTCTTCATGTTCCCGATCAATACGTAGAGAAAGAGCTGCCAGAATTTGACCAGCATTATTCCCGCTAGAACCAGAAGATGGGGTATCTTCCTGGCTTTTTCCATGATGGTGCCACCCATATGAAACCATCCTAATTCATCGCGTTTGGTCAATATCTTGGACAGTTTTCCAAAATCGAAATAGAACCGGAAGTAGCTCAGCAATATATCCATGCGTATTTCATCTTCCGATGTGCCTGCCGGGACATATGAAAGCGGGATCTTTCTGAACGGGTTCTCGACGAAACAGGCGACGGAATTGAAATTTTCATAAAGGCCTATTACGTTCAGCCTGCCTTCTTTCTTCGCTATATTGAAGAGTTCCGTCCCCGGGTAAGGTGTCGCGTTATTGTAGCGAACACTATCGAGCCGCAGTTCCCTGGCAAGGCCGGTGCAATCCATCCTGTCTTTATGCGTCTCACCCGGGATTCCGTAAATGAAGGTGGCCCCGACTATGAAGCCTATATCTTTGGCCATCTTCACGGCCCTTCTGCAATCTTCCACGCTCTCGCCCTTCTTCAATACCTTCATTAGCCTGTCCGAAGCAGTCTCTATGCCAAAGAATATACTCTTAAAACCAGAGTTGAACATCTCCGTTAAGATTGCTTTATCGACATTGTCGGCCCTGGCCTGGAAGGTAAAGCTTATCTTTTTATCGAATCCCGCTTTCTTTATCTCGGCGAGAAGCGCATTTATCCTGTCTTTACTGACAAGCAGATTATCGTCCCAGAACGATATGTGGTCCTTGTTATACTTGTAGTGTATGGTATTCAGGTCCTCCATGATCGATGCCGCTGACCTGAACCTGTATCTCTTTCCGGTTATCACCCTGTTACTGCAGAATATACAGTCATACGGACATCCCCTGGAAGTCATTATTATCCCCAGGTCATACTTATTATGGTCGAAACGGTGATATGGAAAAGCTGGCATCTTTTCAATATCCTCCGGGAGCGCTGACTGCCTGTTCCTGACCATCTTCCCGTCCTTCATGTAGGCAATATTATCCAGGTGCCTGTAGTCTTTGCCGCTCTTCACATGCCTGTATAATTCCGGCATGGCTTTTTCGCCTTCTCCTATCACGACGAGGTCTATATGGCCGTGGCAGAGTATTTCTTCCGGAAGCGCGGATGGGTGTATCCCTCCAAACACGATCACGGAGTCGGGATACAGTTCTTTCAGCTTTCTGGATACCTCTATCGAGCTTTTCAATGCGGCCGTCAGCACGCTAAAGCCGAATATGTACGGGCGCTCCATTTTTCCGACGAGTTTCTTCACAGCGCCTACCACATCTTCCTCGATCTGCTGGTCGACGAGCTCCATGCGCATATTCTCACGCTCGGCCACCGCCATAAGGTATCCTATACCCAGCGGGACGACGTTCGGGAAGAACGGCTGTATCATCTTCAATCCGTTTTTAGAGCTGGAGTTTATGATTATCATTAGTCTGAATATCCTGTTTTCATCAATATAACAAAAAGGCCCGGCAAATCAAGGATAATTGATATCTCTTCAGATCTTCCTGAAGATGGCGAACATCTCGCCCGGCAGAGATATCTCCACACTGATATCTTTTATTGAAGGATGCCTGAGAATATTTCTGACAATGCCCAGCGCCTTATAACGCTCCAGGGATTTGGCTATGGCCTGCATACTCATTACATAGGGATACATACCGAAATACACGCCTCCAAAGCCATTATCGCTCATAAGTTTTGCCAGGGACTTGCGCGTGAAAAACTGGATATGCTGCCCCTGAATCCACCACCACTTTTTCCCTAACAGGCGGGACGGAAACGAATCGACATCCCCGGTCCACAGGCAAACCAATCCACCTTGCTTTATCAGCTTGCATATACTTTCAACCTCATATTTTGGGTCGCCAAAATGCTCTATAACGCCCCATAGCGTAACAACATCATATTGCCTGTCAGCTTTCAGGTTGTCCGGCAGGCAGCTGTGGATCTTCAATCCTTTATCCCGCGCTATCTTTGATGCCCACCCCGATAATTCAAGGCCCTCTACATCATAAAATTCACGGGCGGCCTGCAGGAAATCGCCGGTAGAGCACCCTACATCCAATAATCGCCCGCCGTTTTGGTATTTACGGATCCTTTTTAAGGCTTTGGCCGCTGTTATCAATCTCTCTTTCGCATTGGCAAGATATGAAGGATCCACCACATCTTCGTAATTTTCCCAAAGCTTCGCCGGAGCGGATGACGCGTAGCCGTGAGTGCAATCCAGGCACTGCACTATGCGGTATGTCTTATTATGTTTCGGCCCGAAATCATAACCGAACTCCGGAATCTCTTTTCCCAGCGTATCCGGATACAGCACTTTATAACGCCTGGAACCGCAGACCGGACATAACTTCTCCCTGTATCCTGACACATCGGACATGACAGATGCTTCCTCTAAGAACATAGCTTATCTTTCTCAGCCACGACTACTACATGAGTGAAAAAATCCATGATGCCGAAATAACATTCTATGACCCTGAAGTCCGCTTTTTTGAATATCGAGCACAACTGCTCTTTAGACCTGGCAAGCATTATCTCATCCGGATGCAGCCTTATCTCTTTTCCGAATACTTTTTTCATAAACGCGCGGAGCCAATTAAGGAATATCACGCTTATGCCGAATACCGGAGGCCAGAATATCACTACCTTACCTTCCGGCTTCAGGATACGGCGGAACTCCGAAAGTATCTTTGCTATATCCTCTTCGGTAAAATGCTCCATCACTCCCAGATTATAGATGCCGTCATAAGAGCTTTCGCGGAAAGGCATGCGGTGGATATCGCCGTTAACCGTTTCCCCTTTTGCCGAATTAAACCTCCTGTAAATGTTCAATGCCGGAAAAGAGTTGTCCAGGGCGGTTACGGGGAACATCCGGAGGATCCCGGCATCCGTCTGTCCGCTCCCGCAGCCTGCATGGAGCAATTTCGACCCCTCTTTAAAATACCTCTTTACGAAATGATTGAGGCCCGGTCGTATGATCACTTTACGATAGAACGCGGCGACCATATCGTAAAGAAGCCCCCCGGCGTCATTCTTGCTCTCCCAGTACCAGTCCCAGCCGTTATCAGCGTCTTTTTTCGCAACCGCGGATTTATTGATCGTGAAGAACTTCCTGTTAAACGATACGCCCAGGTAGATGCGCACAAGATGGTTCACGCTGTGAAGGATCTCCCTTAAGTTCATCTTGGAATGGCCGTACATCCTCGGCGGTATTATTATCGGAAGTTCCTTTATGGAAAAGTTATTCACGCTCAATATGTAAAGGCTTTCGAAGAAAAAAGAATAACCCCTCGAACGTACCAATTTAAATGCGTCCTTGGGTATCCTGTCCAGTTTATAAAAACGCAGCGCCCCCGTAGCGTCATACTTTATGCCCAGGCAGTGCTTTGTAAGAAAATGTCCGGTCAATGTCATAAATTTGCGGAACAAACTCCACCCCTCTATGCTGTTATTCATAATATACCTGGAGCCCACGACGATATCGTAATCTTTGGAAATTTTTATAAGATCGGGCAGGATCGCTGGGGAATGCGCGAAATCACAATCCATCGTTATGATGTTCTTATACCCTTTATCATACGCGAACTCTATGCCGTCCAGGTGGGCACTGCCTACGCCCATCTTGCCCGGCCTGTGAAGCGCCATCACGTTCTTATGCTTCTTCGCGAGCTCATCAATTACCGCGCCGGTACCGTCGGGTGAATTATCATCCATGAAGAGGATATCGAGGTCTATGCCCAGGGCTATTATCTCGGAGCATATCTTCCCGACATTCTCCTTCTCATTGTACGTCGGAATAAATACCAGGGCCCTATCGCTCATTGCCTAAAAACCCCTCCTCGGCCAAAAGCAGCCTTATCATCCCCCTGAAGTCGACAGACGGCTTCCACGAGGTCATCGACCTCAATTTCGCGGGATTGCCTATGAGATGATACCTCTGTCTCGCCAGCACCCTGCGATCCTCCCTGACATGCTGTTTCCAATCCAGCCCGAGAAATCCAAAAGTTACCTTTACAAAATCCAGCACGGAATGGCCCTTGCCGGTGGCGATGATAAAATCGCCGCTATCGGCGATATTCAGTATCTTATGCATCGCTTCTACATAGTCCGGCGCGTATCCAAAGTCCTCCGTGGAGCTGAGGTCGCCTAATACTATCTTTTTTCGCCTGCCTTTCCTGATATCCATCGCGCCCTTTATTATCTTCCTGGATATGAACTTCTCCCCGCGCAGAGATGACTCGTGATTATACAGGATCCCCGCGGAGACAAAGACCGAATACCTCTCCCTGTAAAAACGGCAGATGAAAAGGCCCGCCGCTTTGGTGATCCCGTAAATGGAAACCGGATTTATAGGCGTATTCTCGTCCTGGATCCGGCTTCTGGCATTGCCGAAGATGTGGGACGATGCGGCGTAAAACAGCCTGGTAGCGGGTGAGGCCTCTTTTATAGCCTCAAGAAAATTGATCAGCGAAAAGACGTTGACCTTGTAACTCTGCGCTGACAGTTCCAGGTTTTCTATAGGAGCATCCTCGGACGAATGGTGAAAAGCGGCCAGATAATATATCTCGTCCGGCCTGAATCTCTTTACGGCCTGCCGGACATCTTTGGCGGAGCTTATATCCACCGCCTTGAATCGCAGCCTCCCGGTCGATCTGGCAATGCCCTTATCTATGCTTAAGACCTCGTACTTCTTCCTCATGAGAAGGCCCGTAAGGAGCCTGCCGTCCTGGCCTTCACAGCCCACCACAATGGCTCTCTTCATCTTTCCACGATTTCCGGATCAGGCATCGGGAAGATAAACTTTCCCCCCGAGCGCAGGTAATCCTGTTCTCTCGCTATGATACTGGCCTTAAAATGCCATGGCAGAACCAAAAAATAATCCGGTTTCTTCTTCTTTGCTTCTTCTTCGGAAATAATGGGTATATGCGTCCCCGGAGTATAACACCCAAACTTATCCTCGTTAATTTCAGCTATACAGCAGATATCCCTCTCCGTAAGGTTGCAAAATTGCAGAATCACATTTCCTTTTGTCGATGCTCCATAACCAATGATCTTTTTATTTTTATCTCTCAAGCCCCGTATCAGTCCGCACAGCTCATCCCTGTGCCTGAAGACACGTTCCCTGAAATCAACGTACGGTTTCAGATTCCCTAACCCCTTTCTCTCTTCCTCTCTTATTATCTTTTCCACCAGATCCGATTTTTCACAATACACGGAAGATTTCTTTGCGGCTGTAACCGACATACTGCCGCCATTCACGCTGTTGAATTCGATATCTACCACCTTCAAACCGGCCCTGTCCATCATCCACTTTATCTCTTTCAGCCTGTAATATTCCAGATGTTCATGGCAGATCGTGTCATAAGAGTTCATCTCCAGCATTAATGGCATATAGCTCTGCTCAAAAACCCATATGCCGTCATCGGATAAGATATCACTGACCTCCCTCATAAATTCAAGAGGGGATTCCAGGTCGTAGAACATGGCTATGGAGGTAATGACCTTGGCCTTTTTCCCGCCGAAATTTTTCTTCACGATCCCGGCGCTAAAAAAATCCGGGATAAGCCGTATATGAGGAGGGTAGTATTTTTTAAATTTCTTCCCTGCCGGATCTATTCCCACAAGCACAAGCCCCGATTCAGGATAAGCGCGCAAAAGGGTACCGTCGTTGCTTCCTATGCCTATAACCATATCTCCCGGATTTAACGAAACTATCCTGAAAATACTCTTGATCTTACTCTTCAAATGTTCCACCATGGAGCTGTTTAGGGCCGAGCGATAACCGTAGCTCGGCCCGTACATCTTAATGACATCGAATGAGTGTTTGAGCTGAACCAGGCCACAGCGGTCATCACTACCGTTCTCGATGCACTTGACTAACTGCAGCGGCTCGGATTCAACATTCTCGGCCCTGTCTTTAGGGAAAAAGCCTGTCATGGCCTGGTTACCAAGATCGAGAATACTGATCAGCTCTTCATTGCCGCATATCCGGCATCTCCTGATCTCCCTACCCATACTTGATTCCCATCCTCCTGCCCAGGGCCTCGTGCTCCGCGAGTTTCAGATCCGATTCCATCATCATCCTGATCAACTCTTTAAACAGGGTCTTTTTAGGTTTCCAACCCAGTTTCTTGACAGCTTTATCGGGATTGCCAAGCAGAGTCTCCACATCCGTGGGCCTGAAATAGTCCGGATCCACCTCAATTATGGTCTTCTTTGTCCTCCGGTCGATGCCTTTCTCATTAAGGCCCTTGCCCTTCCATATAAGATCGATCCCTATCCCTTTGGCGGCCAGCTCGGCAAACTCCCGCACGCTGTGATTCTCCCCGGTAGCTATGACATAGTCGTCGGGCTTCGGCTGCTGCAGCATTAGCCACATTGCCTCAACATAATCTTTCGCGTAACCCCAGTCTCTCCTGGCATTGAGATTGCCCAAAAGCAGCTTCTTCTGCAGGCCAAACTTCATGCGCGCCAGGCTCATCGTTATCTTTCTCGACACAAAATTTTCGCTCCTGCGGGGAGATTCATGGTTAAAAAGAAACCCGTTGCATATGAACATGCCGTAGGCCTCTCTGTAATTCTGGGTTATGTAAAAAGAGAACGCCTTGGCGCAGGCGTACGGGCTCCTGGGATGGAACGGTGTCGCCTCGCTCTGCGATTTGGCGGGAAAACTCCCGAATATCTCACTGCTCGATGCCTGATAAAACTTCGTCTTTAATTTTACCTCTTTTATGGCATCCAGTAGCCTTATGATTCCCAGGGCATTTACATTTGTGGTATATTCGGGCATTTGAAAACTTATTCCCACATGGCTTTGAGCCGCCAAATTGTAAATTTCATCCGGCTTTACCTTCTCCAGTATCCTGTTCAATGAACTTGCGTCATTAAGATCCCCGTACATGAGTTTCAGGCGGTCGTTATGCTGTCCATCAAAAAGGTAAAGATGCTCGATCCTGTGCCGTTTAAACAGACTGGTTCTTCTTATTACCCCGTAAACATGATAACCCTTATCAAGCAGAAACTCCGCCAGATAGGACCCATCCTGGCCCGTAATACCCGTAATGAGCGCTTTCTTCATATCGTAAAACTCCTTTTTTATAAAGCAAAATCAAACAGATAGTATCCTGTATATCGCGGCATATCCGGTTATAGCAGCTTCATTTGAAAGGAGTTTCCTGGCGGTAGCTGCGCATCTTTCCCTGAGAAGGCCTTTTCCCCTCTTAAGCTCAATCAATTCACCCAGCGCGGCGCCAAATTCCCGTTCCGTGAAACTGTTCACCACCACTCCCACCCTGTTATCGCGCACAAGCTCTTCCGTGTCTCCGATACCGGGATTTATTATCACGGGCACGCCCGAGGAAAGAAACTCGCCCATCTTTATCGGGGAGGATCCTATCTTATTACGCGGATTTATGAAAAATATGCCCGCGTCCGCCATTCGCATATACCGCGGCATCTCTTCATAAGGTACCTTCTCTTTTATCAAGATCCTGTCCGCGGCGATTCCGAGCGCTTTTGCCCGTCCAAGAAAGAGCGACGGTTCATCGGCTGTAACTATGAAGAATACGGCATCCGGCAGCATCACCGACATGTATTTAAAAAATGCCAGCATCTCGTCCATAAAATAGAAGGTTCCTATCTTGCCGGGATACATCAGGACAAACCTGCCGCCTATACCCAGCTCGCTTCTTACGGCAGCCTCATCTTTTTCGTCGGAGACAAATCTCCCCGTATCGACACAGCACGGGACCACATCCATGGGTATATTCCTGGAAACAAGGTAGTCGAGAGATCTGTTCAGGTCAAGATGTTTCCGGGTAAGAACCGTAACGGCATCAGCCCTCATGAGCATTCTCTTCTCCGCCGCCTTCACAAGGCGGAACCGCAGCCCCCCTTCTTCCCATAATCCTCCGGCGGCATATTCCTCCGCCAGGAGGCCCCTCATATCGAAAAGTATCTTGAATCTGAGAAACTTCGAAACAGCCATTACGGCAATGCCGGGCGTTATTCCCCTGACATGCACTATCTTCACATGCCCTGAAAATATTATGAAGAATACGCGTATGGCGCCCATGAAGAGATCGAAGATCGTCGATAAAACCGGCGGATTTTTATGGTACCGCAGGTATTGCCAATCGATACCGTATTTTTTAAGGCCCTCTTTTAATTTACGGAGCCCTTTACGGCCTACTCTGTCGAGATCCCCCTTCTTCTCGTATGTCAGAAGAATGAATTCATATCCCCGCTCGGCAAGGCCCTTCAGGTAGGGAATTGCCTGGGACGGCAGGATCGGCTCGAGAAGTCCGTTATAGGAGATGAAGAGCGCCTTCATGCGGCCTTTTCCATATTTTTCCCGAGGAGAGAGACCCTTCTTGCCATACGGAATATTTTGACAAGCACTCCGCCAAACTGGGTAAGCCCTATCTTAATAAGCCTTACCGGATGCGCGGCATTGTCCTTTATAAAGTTCCTGAGGTTTATCGGAAGTATCACTTTAAGTCTGGCTTCGAGATAAAGTTTCTCAAACATACCCGTCGGCATATCCGCGTAATTGGCATAGGAGGCCTCCTGGTCCCCTACATCCTCCCATCTGGGCAGAGGTTTCCCATCGCGCTTTAATTCCTCATAGCTCGGCGTGCCCGGGAGCGGCATGAATATATTGAATCCCACCATGTTGGGCCTGACTTTTTTTATGAACCGCAACGTCTCTTTGAAATCATCAACTCTCTCTCCGGGATAACCGGTTATGATATTCGCCTGGAACCGGAGGCGCGCCTTTCTCGTTAATTCAGCGGCCCTTAAGCTCTCCCCAACAACCTGCCTCTTGTTCATGAGATCGAGGACCCTCTGTGAACCTGATTCAAATCCATACTCTATTCCGACGCAGCCGGCCTCTTTCATGAGCTCCAGGAACTCTTTCGTAATAACACTCGCCTTCGCCTGCGCTATCCATTTTATCTTCCTGTTTATGCCTTTCTCAATAAAGAGGTTCAGCAGCTCTTCGGCCCTCTTCTTTGACGCAAGGAACATGTCCTCCGCGAAATACAGGGCCTCCACATCATATTTCCCGATAAGTTCTTCGATCTCGCTTATGACCCTGCCCGTGGAATGGAACCTTACCTTACCGCTGAATACCAGGGGGCCAGCGCAAAAACTGCACCTGTAGGGGCATCCCCGCGCGGTGAATATCGAAGTGGTCCTTAAATTAAGATTTCTCGAAGTGAACCTGCTCGGCCTTGTATAAAATTTCATGTCAAGGATATGCCTGGCGGGGAACGGTATGTCGTCGAGATTGCCGACGGGAATCCTCTCCGGAGTCGAGATTATTTCTTCTCCCTTCCTGAATGTTATGCCGTCTGTATTCTTAAGTTCTTTGCCCAGGGCAAGATCCAGCAGGGTCTGCTCCCCTTCGCCCCTTACACAGATATCGGCGGAGGGCACTTCCTTTAATGTAAGATACGGCTCTCCTGTGACATGCGGCCCGCCCAGCACCACCATAGTGCCAGGCAAAGAGGCCTTTATCCGGTCCGCAAGGTGCGCGGTATCCGGCATATTGGGGGTCGTTACGCTTATTCCTACAATGCCGGACCTGAAATCCCTGATCCTGGCGAGGGTCAATTCGTCAAGCTTTTCGAAATCCATTCCGTTCTTGCGTAGCAGGACATCCCTGTCGAGTATTTCGACATTGTGCCCGTGCTTTTCCAGCACCGCGGCGAGGTATGCCAGCCCGAGAGGCGGCCAGAATTGCTTATTCTCATCCACCATCACCCTTCTCCGCGACAGCAGGGGGTATATCAGCGTCACATTCATATCTTAAAGCTTTCTCCTGTAGATATCTATACGCGGGCCTCTGATAACGCTCTTTGATCCCGCCAGGCTGATCGAACGTAGTGCATGGTAATCCCGATCCATAAAATGCGGAAAGAACGAGGTAAACTCCACCGTTGGAGCAAATGATCTTTCGAGCGCGTATCTTTTCGCAAGTGTCTTCTTCATCGCATTCCGGCTCTCATAGTATCCCTCTTCTATGAAATAACGCATCTCATAACTTACAAACGTATCGTCGTTATTGGACGTTGTAATGATAAATAACGGGTCATTCGAAAGTATATCCGATTCTTTCAGCTTGTCGACTTTTACGACATCATACAAAGAACTCCCCGCGTATAGTTCGTCATAATATGCCATTTTTACCTTCTGCAGCGAACCACTGCCGCCTATGGCGACGGCCCCGTCAAAATCCCTTTTAACGCTCTCCACATTGCCAGCCAGCTGAGGAGAACTTATGGCGTTCCCAAAGAGGCATCCCTCCTCGAGTACTGTTGATTCCTTTTCTATATTATCCTCTATCCATGATTTTGCGATCGTCCGCGTATCGGGACTTGCCACTACCTTGATCAATTTTATCGAATCTATGAATGATGGAAAAACTATTAACGCGGCCGCCAGGGTCGCAAAAAAAATTGATCTTCTGAAAAGTATTCCGGAAAGTAGTTCGTCGAGAAAACGCCCTGCCAGAATAAATACGAAAAAACTAAGCGGTATGATGTGATACGCAAAACCTGTAATATTCATGAAGATAAGATATTGCGATATCGGAAAAACAACGAGAAGCAAGTCCCATCTGGTTCGCCTGTAAAGAGCGTAGCCCATACCGCACAACGATAATATCTCCAGCGGAACCCCCCACCCGTTCCTCATATGATTGGTAAAATAATAAAGCCACCTGTGCTTGTTCGGATTGACCGTAATGTGCGCACCTCCTATCCTGACCACGGTATCCTGGTATACGGCCCCTATGTTAAAAAGCGCGGAAGGCACGCCGATGAAAAATCCCGCCATTACCATGGCCGAGCCAGCCGCGAGCATCCGGACCAGCGCAACAACCGATCGTAGCCGCTCATCCCTGTATTTAATAAATGCCGCGACAAAAAGGAACGCCACGCCGAAAACACAATGTAATTTACCCGCTACGGCAAGCCCGACGAGAAGGGACGCGGCATAATATAAGCTGCGGTCTCCGGTTTTCTGAATACTCAAAACCACACATAAAAAAGCGCATGCCAACAGGAAGGTAGCGGGCACATCGGCCAGCGCAAAAATTGACATCTGAAAAGTCAATAAAGAGAATCCTGTAAATATCGCCGCTATCAGCGCGGCTCTTGCGTTGAAGATTTTCGCGGTAATCGCATAGGAAAGATATATAAGCGATGTACCGCACAGGATAGAAATCACCCTGCCCAATATAAAAAAGACCGAAGGATCACGCAGATAACCTACAAGAAATGATGCAGGCGAGGTAACAGCACCCAACACCTTAAGAAGGATGAAGTATAATCCATAGATAATGCCCAGGACCAGCTGGTATAGGCCACCGTGAGAATATGAGAACGGCTTGAGATTTCCACCGGCCATGCGCAGGGCATCTTCAACGTAATTATTCTCGTCGTGCCAATAGGTATAGGGCAGGCTTGCCTGGACAGGATAGAGCCTCATCGCAAAGGCAAATAAGATCACGGCCATTAATACCGGATACGTGGCCCTCATATTACTCATGCTTTTCCCTTTTATTACGATCAAAAAAAGCCGGAGCGGCAAGGATACAATACAGAGGTATCAGCGGTACCGCGTACCTGCCTATGGCGTCCAGTAAAGAGTACATGAGGTTTACATACAGTATTATGACTGCCAGGGCTATCCACCGATCCCAGATATATATGTTCTTTATCATCGCTATAAATACCAGCAGGATCAGTATGTAAGCGATCGATCTGCTCATGCCCTTCATAAGCGCAAGGACCAATTCCCCGTTTCGGGTCTTTGAAAAATATTTGGTGACGCTCTCTTCATTCAGAAGAGGAGTGTATGTAAAAGCTGTCATTTTTATTCCCTCTATGAAGGTATATCCCAGATACCTGAACGGATGTTCCGATATCTTCCGGAAGGCTTCTCCCGCCATCTTCTTGTCTATCTCTCCCGGCGGCATACCCTGCTTCGCGTACTCATCCTCCAGCGCCATTTCCCGCTCCAGGTCTTTAAAAAAGTACCTGTTCGATACGGTGATTATATCGGGAAAGAGTTTCTTCCCCAGATATTCGGAGAAGCTGCACGTTACAGTGGCCATGAGCTCCCTCGGAGAATCGTCTATCTTCTCTGCCCGCGACCAGATGACCATGCCTCCCCGCGAGGCCATCGAAAATGTATTGAAGACCATCTTATTTCTTATCGGCCAGACGGAAATAATTCCCATGTAGACAGCGATAAGCAGGACGCTATATACGACAAAACGCTTTATTTCCGCCTTTTTAACAATGCGCGATATGAAAACCATGGCAAGTATGGCAAACGGCAGGAACAGTACTATGGTCTTCGTCAATGTCAATAATCCGAATACCGCGCCGCACACGGCAAAGCGCAGGGCGGTCTGGCGCTTCAACGCCAGCAGCAGTAATAACACGCTCAGGCATAATTCGAATGTAAACAGGGTCTCGCTGAGTATGTATGACGCCGTATTCGCCAGCGTCGGAAAGACGGCGACCATTATGCCCGACAGAAAAGCGGCATTTTCCGAAAAGATATGCCGCGCTATAAAATACGCCATTACAGCTGTCATGGCATGCAATAGAATCTGTACGAAAACCACCGGTATCGGGTTATGCCCAAATGCCCTGTATACGGCCGCCAGGAATACCGGGTAAGCCGGCTCCCGATACATTGTGGGAAGATACGGGGCGCTCTCGCTCTGGGAAAAGCCGCGGCCGCAGGCCAGGTTATACCCGATCCTGTCATACTGCGTGGCGTCCGGACCCATTGCCGGAGAACCGAACATGATAAATATTCCGGCCGTTAATATGCCCAGTACCGATATGATCAATATTTTACGCATGTTTTAAATATCAGAGGCCCTTCTTGCCTCTTACTATCGAATAAGCTATCAGCCCCAGGCCGAGGAAGGCCATAGATGACAGGAAGGTTACTACAGCCGACAACCCGTAGAAAATATTGCCTGCCTTCGCAAAGTACAGGATCGTAAAGACAAGCGACAGCAGGAGCGATATGATGGTAAATGGCAAAAATGCCTTAAGCGGTATATAATAGCTCACGGTCTGCAGCAATATCTGGAATGTTCTCGCCGTATCGCGAAAATAACGCACCTTTGACTTACTTCCGACACGCGGCTGATAATCTATCGGCACGAATTTTATCAGACGATTATTGCACAGCAGGACGAGCGTTATGGTAGTGGTAAAAGAGAATCCGGAACAGAAATCATCTTCAAACTTCATTACTACATCTTTCCTGAATATCCTAAGACCTGAATTTGCGTCCGGAACATGGTCACCCGTGACATAGCTTATGAGGAGGTAAAATATCCCCCGGGAAATCCTCTTCACCGGGGAACCATGATAATGTTTACCCTGCCTGGCGCCCACTACCATGTCAAAATCGCCTATGTATGGCAGAAGTTTCTTTATTTCGGGGACCGGATAGGTCCCGTCGGCATCCATGATAAGGATATCATTGTATCTGGACTTTTTGATGCCGGTTGTAAGCGACGCGCCGTAACCCCTGTTCATGGGATGCGAGATCACCGTAGCCCCCGCCCGCTCCGCGGACTGCGCGGTGTCGTCGGTAGAAAAATCGTCGACGACTATTATCTCATATTCTATTCTTTCCTTCTTCATGAATTCCGTAACGGCCCCTATCACCGTCGCGATGTGCCTGGATTCATTGTACGCCGGAATTACCACACTTATAGGTTTCATATCGATTACCCCTTTGTTCTTATTTCCGCTCTTTTAAAAACATTAATTTCAGCTTATCGATCTCCTTCGGGTGAAAGAAACCGACAAGATACAATGCATAGAAGAAGACTGCCATGAGGGCGCCTTTAAGCAGTATGGCCAGGCCCAGCGTCGGACACGGCACAGCCATGGCAATAACATATGTCGCCGTAACTGCCAGGGCTATCTTCGCCATCCTTTTCCACTCAACCGGGATCGGGTAGAGCTTCTGGGCGGTGATATATGTAGCCGCCGCCACAAGAAAATAACTCACCACTGTGGCCGCGGCGGAACCCATCATGCCGAATTTCGGTATCCAGAGGATATTGAGCAATATGTTTATGACAACCGAGATAAGAAGTATCACCGGCTGGGCATATATGCTCTTCGCGACTATGAGGCTGCAAAGCATGAATATATATATCCCGTTCAGGAGATACGCAAAAGCTATCCAGGGTATGACTTTGGAGGCCTCCTGGTAGGATTGCGAAGTAAATATCTGTATTATCTCCCTGCTGAATACAGATACCGACAGAAAGAGAAATGCTATCGCCAACATGAAGTACGTAAATACGCCTCCAAATATTTTCTGAGCCTTGTCACGATTCTCCTGTGACAGTGAAAGCATGAGTGGTACCCATGCTATTGTAAATGCCTTGATCGCGAGATACATCGCCTGTCCTATCTTGTACCCGACTGAATAGAGCCCCACCTGCTGGAGCGTGGAGAGCCGGGACAATAGGTACCTGTCGGAAAAATCTATCCCCCAGGAAAAGAGAAGCACCGGCAGGTATGGCAACCCGAACTTCAGCATTCCCTTAAGCTCTTTCATCGAGAAATCCACCGCGTATTCCCCGCGTGTAACGAAGAAGAGTGCCACGGCCATAAATAAGTAGGCTATTATAAAAGCCTCGTAGACGCCTTCCAACCCCTTGCCGATTGAAAGTAGGAAATAATTCGCCGCTATCATTATTGCAATGCCAGACATTGTTATAGCCGCGAATATAACGGCCCGCCCTTTGATCCTCAGGATCGATAAAGGCACCCATGTAAGAGACTGGAGCAGGACGCCTATCAGCATCAGCCTTATAAGCCATGTAAATCCTGCGCCGCTCAACACAATATTTGATATGAGTGGCGCTCCGGCCCACAAAGCAAGCGTAAATAGCGCCGCCAGGGAAAACAGGAAGATGAAAGCCGTGCTGATCACTCTTCTCCGGAGAGCGGCCTCTCCCGGCTCGTACTGATAGTACCACCGGAATATCGCGTTTATCATTCCGAAATCGTACAGGAAGAAGAGCAGGCTGGATATCATGCCTATCAGCGCGTAAATTCCATAATCGGACGGGCTCAGGAACCTGGTGTAGAGAGGGACGAGCACTGTACCCGATATGGCGGTGAATGACATCCCTATCCCGTAGATGAGGGAATGCTTGCCCGTCTTCTTCAGGGTATTGGTCAAAAGGCCTTCATTCATGACTCTTCCCGTCGAAACACATGCACGTCACACCATTTGCACTGTCCTTAATGTTATAACCATTCTTTGCGAATATCCTTATCGAAGCCATATTATCGCTCTTTATCCTGGCCACTATCGGCTTGCCAAATTCCCTCAATGCCCCTGCCGAGGTCAGGCCGACCATCTTTGAGCCAAGGCCCATCCCCCTGTACGCGGGATCGACGCTCACACTGATCACCGCGCAATCTTCTCCGGCATCAAATCTCACCATCCCGACCTTCCTGTCCCCTGCTATGCCTATATATAGCTTTGAGCGGGGATCCTTCATCTTCTTCGCAAACCATCTCTTATGATCCTCGAGGGATACTTCGGCGTCGCCCGATATAGAGTTCCTTCTCATGATCGGATCATTCCTCCACCTGAAGAGGTCCATGCAGTCCGCCTCATTCGCCCTTCTCATCCTGACATTCAATGGATCGTCATTCGCACGCATGAAGTCTCAGCGCCAGTCCTTGTTATAAAGGCCTATATACTCCTGCGCCAGTTTCAGCGCGTCATGATATTTTTCAATATGCCTGCGGCTCTTTATGCCAAGCTCGACCCTCCTGGCTTTATCGGTAATAAGCCCTTTCAGCGCCTCTTTTATATTTTCGGGATTGGCATTCACTATCGGATTATCTTTCGGAAGCAGCCTTAGCGCGTCCTTATTCAGATAGCAGACGACCGGCTTGCCCATTGCCATGGCCTCGACCGACACGCCGCTGTAGGTGCCCATGAGAAGCTGGACGACCACTATATCCGCTTGCTGGTAATAATATTTCATAGCTTCATACGGCACATTATCGACAAAAATAAATTCTATATTATATCCTTCCCCCTTAAGCTCCTCGACAGCCTTTTTTATAAATCTGGTCCCCTTCTGATCCCCCCTGGCTTTCGAATTCTCAAAAGGATGCAGGATCCTAACTGCGCCTTTGGCTTCCGGCAGACGGTGCTCGGAAGGTATGACTTCCGACGGATGCCAGTATTTAAGATCTATGGCAAGCGGGATATAAAGCGCGTCCGGCACCATCCTTATGGCGTCGGAACCGCCATACACCCTGAAGTCGGCGTATTTGACATGCGTAAGATTATCGCGCAGCTTCCGAGAGTTCTGGCATATCCTGATACAGTCATCGCAGGTACTGTGATCTTCGGAGAGCTGCGATATCGTCTTAAGCCGGATGTCGCACCCCCAATATTGGAACACTATCTTCTTCCTGAAAAGCCTGAGTATCATAAGGTCCAGCGAGGATCTGCTTCCGAAGAAAGACTCCGAATGGAAGTGAAAGACGTCATACTTGAAGAGGGCTGAAATAAAAAAAACGGAAAATCGGATCAGAAACTTCAGCGTCCCGAGGATCCTGCCTGGACGGAAGGACATATCGCCGCGATCGAAATGAAAATTATAATCACAGTCCCTTACGCGGAGCTCTTTCCTGTCCGCATTGAAGACCATGAAGTCGCTCCTGTATCCGAGCTCCCTCTGGGCCCTCGATATCACCCATTGCTGGTTGATCACTATGACAGGAGCATGCAATATCCTTGGACGCTTCATTATGGTAACACCTGCCTTCCCGGCATCTACCGTAATTCTTTACCGCAGCGCTTTTTATCTTCTATATACTCTCTTATATAATAGTCCACTGTCTTCATAAGCGCGGTATCGACGTCGTATTTCGGCTCCCAGCCAAGAAGCGTCCTGGCCTTTTTGATAGACGGCACCCTGAATGTCACATCCTGGTAACCTTCGCCATAGAACCGGTCCTGAGAAATATCTTCTATCCTGACCTTCTTCTTCAATACCTTTGATTTAACGAGCGGATGCCTCTCAAATATCTTCTTTATCCTGGCGGCAAGATCCCTGATAGTTATGTTATTATCCGGATTGCCGATATTTATTATCTCCCTGTCGCAAACTCCGCCCTTATTTTCAATTATCTTTATGAGGCAATCTATGCCGTCATCGACATACAGGAAACATCTCTTCTGGTGGCCACCGTTCACCAGTTTCATGGGCTCATCCCTGAGTATATTGCCTATGAACTGGGTGACTACCCGGGAACTACCCTCTTTTGTGGCGCTAATACTGTCAAGCCTCGGGCCCAGCCAGTTATACGGCCGGAATGTAGAGAAATTGAACCCTTTCTCGAAGCCGTAAGCCCACAGCACCCTGTCGAGAAGCTGTTTACAGCAACTGTATATCCATCTCTGCTTGTTTATCGGGCCGACGATGAAATTGGATTTATCTTCATCGAATATTTCATCCGTGCACATGCCATAGACTTCCGAGGTCGAAGGAAATATTACCCTCGTATTATGTTTCACGGCGCTCTTGATAACCTCGAGGTTCGCTTCGAAATCGAGATTGAAGACCTTGAGCGGATGTTTGACATACGTTGCCGGAGTCGCTATGGCCACGAGCGGCAGGACCACATCGCATTTCTTTATATTGTAATCGATCCACTTCTTATTCACGGTTATGTCGCCCTTTACGAAGTGGAACCTGGGATGCCTTATGACGCTCCCGAGTTTATCAAACCTGATATCGAGGCCATAGACTTCCCAGTCCTTGTCGCGCAGTATTCTCTCGGTCAGGTGGCTGCCGATAAAACCATTCACCCCCAGGATCAGGATCTTCATCTGCCTCTCTCCTTAAGAGCCGCTAATCTCAAGCCGCGGCTTTCTTTATTATCTCTTTAACAGACCCGGCTACATAATCAACATCATCGATCGTCATCTTAGGATATAATGGCAATGATATGAGGCGATCGGACGCATACTCGGCATTCGGAAAAGTTCCTTTGCCGGATTTAAAATATTTTTTATAATATGTCAATGTATGCGCGGCCCTGAAATGCACGCCTACGCCGATATTCTTCGCCTGGATAGCGTCTATAATCTCGTCCCTCGTCATCTTCAGGTTCTCGGTTTTTACCCTTATCGGGTAGAGATGGTAAGCATTCCTGTTGCCGGCCTCCGGAGGCGGAAGCATTATTATGTTCTTCTCTGCCTTAAAATGTTTATCGTAGCGCCCGGAATATTCCTGCCTCTTCTTCCAGAAATCCTCTATCTTTTTAAGCTGCTGGATACCGAGCGACGCCTGGATATCGGTCATATTATACTTAAAACCTATATATTCCATATCCCAATGCCTGAACTGGCCCTTCTCATACCTGCGCCATGCCGTCTTATCCATGCCGTGAAGCCTCATTACCCTCACTCTGTCGGCAAACGCCTGGTCATCCGTAGTAACCATCCCGCCTTCTCCGGTCGTAATATTCTTTATCGGATGGAAGCTGAAACAGGCCGCATTACTTGACGATCCCATCTTCCTGCCTTTATATTCAGTCTCTATGGCATGGGCGGCGTCTTCTACCACATACAGCTTATGTTCTTTTGCCATAGCATGTATCTCATCCATGCGGCATGGCTGTCCCGCATAATGGACAGGGATTATCGCCTTTGTGCGCTTTGTAATCTTCTTCCGAATTTCGGCTATATCGATATTAAGAGTATCGGGCTCTATATCGGCCAGCACCGGCTTTGCCGAAGTATAGACTATCGCGTTCAGGGTAGAGACAAATGTCATGGGAGTCGTTATGACCTCATCTCCCGCTCCTATGCCCAATCCCAATAGCGCAAGATGAAGCGCGGCAGTTCCGGAAGTAACCCCCACTGCATTGGCGGCTTTTATATACTTCGCGAAGTCTTCCTCAAAACGCTTTGTCTTCGGTCCTGTAGTAAGCCATCCCGAATCGAGCGTATCGACGAGCTCCCGTTTTTCCTCTTCCGAAAACAGGTAGCTGTTAAAATTTATATATTCCTTCACACGCCCTTCCTAAAAAACTCCGCTATCTTTTCAACTATGTATTTCTTATCAGGCATTGTCAATTCCGAATATACCGGGAGAGCCACGGTGGAATCGGCGGAGTCTTCCGAATTAGGCAGATCCCCCTTCTTATAGCCGAGAGACCTGTAGCATTTCTGCAGGTGAAGAGGTATCGGATAATATACTCTGGCCTCTATGCCGCTATTCTCGAGATAACTTATCAATCCGTCTCTCCTGGCCTTATCCACTTTTATCACATACTGATGATAAACATGGGTATTTTTAGCGGTAAGATACGGCACAACTACGCCTTTTATTTTCGATAATTCGGAATCGAAGAACTTCGCGTTCTCCTGCCTTGCCTTTGTCCACGTATCGAGAGCCCTTAGCTTGATCCTCAGGATCGCAGCCTGCAGATTATCCAGCCGTGAATTGTATCCCAGCTCCTCATGCACATACCTGACCGCGCTTCCGTGTACGCGCAATACCTTAATGCGCCCGGCGAACTCTTCACTCTGTGTAGTTATCATTCCTCCGTCGCCAAAAGCGCCGAGATTCTTGCTGGGAAAGAAACTTATGGCTCCGGCCAGGCCGAATGATCCTGCTTTCCTGCCGCCATAAGTGGCGCCTATCGCCTGGGCGCAATCTTCTATCACCGGCACTTTACGATTGCGGGATATCTCCAGTATTCTGTCCATATCGGCGCATTGGCCGTATAAATGCACTGGTATTATTGCCTTTGTCTTACCGGTAATCTTCTTTTCTATAAGGGACGGATCTATCGTATATGTTTTCGGATCTATATCCACAAAGACCGGTATCGCTCCAAGCTCAGATGCCGCTCCCGCGGTAGCCATGAATGTGAATGACGGGACTATGACCTCATCGCCGCGGCCGACCCCGGCGGCATGAAGGCTTATCTTCAGGGCATCGGTGCCGGAGGCTACTCCAACGGCATATTTAACTCCGCAATATGAAGCTATCTCCTTCTCCAGGGCCACTACCTCGGCGCCTAATATGAAGCTCTGGCTATTGAAAATAGCCTCTACAGCCTTATTCACGTCATTCTTTATTCCCTGATATTGGGCCTTCAGGTCCAAAAGCGGTATATTCCGCATACACTTTTCCTTTAGCATGTTATATTGATATATATCTTAATATATTGCGATTTGGCACGTTAAGTAGTGATTTTACCGTGCCTTTGGCAGATTGTCAACGAATTAGCATTTTCAGGCTATTTCTTAGCAACAACGCACCAGGAATAGCAAAAATACTGAAACAGCGTCCTGCCGAGAATGTAGTGCAGGTATCGTGTCCTGGCATAGATCCATGCTATCGCCCTTGTGGAAAAGACTTCCAGGATATTAAATGGCAGGAACAGAAGCGCGAATGTATCGATCGAGGCGGCTCCGCTTTTCCGCGCAAGCTTCATCCAATTCCACGGAAGCTGCTGGTTGAATTCCTGGAATATATTCCTGTAACTGCCATGCGGCTCCGGAAGCGGAAAAGACGGATGGCTCTTCCTGAAACTTCCCAGTATATCTCCAGACGGGCGACCGTTATCACCCGGCCCGGACGCGCTCTTGCGGAATAATTTTGCGGCCGCTACATCCGCCATACGCCTGGCCATGTACAGAAAGAGATGCGGGAAAGCGCACAGGCTTGCTATATAAGTGGGCACGCAGAATATCACGATTCCGCCGGGTTTCAATACTCGGAACATCTCCTTCAAGGCCTTCTCTTTATTATCTATGTGTTCCAGCACCGCTATGGAATAGACAAAATCAAATGTTCCGTCGGGAAACGGGAGGGATTCCCCAGAGCATGATGCCAATTTCACATTCTCAGCGCCCGACTTCTTTAAGAGGCTGCCTGCGGCGGATATTCCCATAGAATGTGTCGCAAGATTTAAAAAAGGCATGTCTGTGGCTACCAGCTTCCTGACTTTGCCGCTCATCAAGGCTGATTGGAAGCCTGAGCCACAGCCTATCTCGAGTCCCGTCCATTCGGGTTTTATGTCAACGTGCGCCAGGAGAAGCTCCATGAGAGTCTTCTTTATAAGAAAATCTCCGGGGACAGGTTCGAGGCCCATGAGATCCTGGGCTTTTTCACAAGTTTTATCGAAAACCGCGAGACTTTCCATCTATCAGCTCTTCTTTTTGTATGAATATGCCCCGAACAGGAGATTATGCCCTATCTTGAATTCATTTATCAAGACGGAAAGAGACCTTATCTTCGAGAGCCTGTTCATTATATATGAAGGCCTTACATAAAATCTGCGCGTTGCAAGCGATGCCAGCTTTATCGCCTTTTCTCTCGGCATGAAACCCATGGCATCACTGTTATAGCCTATGTCCGGATCCTCTTTAGTGCGAAGCCCTTCCCCGTCCGGCGAGCGCAGGGCGCTTCCCATCCTCGGGACGGCTATGTTAAATGACGCGTAATCGAGCGGCAGGGTTCTTGCGAATTCTATAGTTTTCATGACCTCTTTCTCCCCTTCGCCCGGAAGCCCTATAATAAAAGTCCCGACGGTGCTTATATTCATGCCGGAACATAATTTCAATGTCCGGATAACGATATCGTCTTTTATACCCTTGCCGTATTTATGCCTCAATTCATAATCCCCGGACTCTATCCCGAAGATGACTGTGTGGCACCCTGATTCTTTCATTGCCGCGAGTAATTTTTCGGAAACAATATCCATCCTCGTGAAACATGACCATGTCAGCCGCTTCTTTTTCAGATGATCCATTATAAGCATGGTCCTCTCTTTATCCACACCGAATGTCTGGTCCCTGAAATGTATCTCCCTGGCTCCCAGGCCGTATAACAGATCTATCTCATCTATCACCTCATCCGATTCTCTCACCCTCCAGCCGAGCGTGCCTATCGAACAGTAAGAACATTTGAACGGGCATCCGTAATCCGTCAATATTGTCCCGACGGGCGCATTGAGGGCAAATGGAAATTTATAAGCCTTGAGCCGGAAAATTTCCCACTTCGGCACGCCTATCCTGATATTGCCGGATTCTTTCTTCAGTTCCCCGCAGGCGGATTCCGCTCCGGAACGGAATACCCATTCCGGCGGATACTGCCCAGCGGGCCGGCCGTTCCTCAATATGCCCATAATATCCGTGCAAGCGAAAGACCTCAGGACGGCGTCAATATGCGGTGATTTTGAAAATATTATCCCGGGCGCGACCCGGCATATATCCCCCATGGCTATTATCACGGCATTAGTACGCTCCTTCATCTTTTTGATAAGGGCGAGGTCTTCTTCGAGAGAAAGCCCTGATACAAGACAGAAGATGTGGGTCGGAGCAAACTCAGCTGCCTCATCCAGAAGTTTCTCAGGCGAAAGGCCTTCCGCTATCGCGTCGAAAACCTTAACCGGACCCTCAAGCGACGCGCTGAGCCAGACAAAGTCTATCGGCGGATAATGGTAATTTGCTTTGGCTATCAGGGAGGTATAGTAGTCGCGTATGTATTCGTATGTGCCGGGAGGATTAACCAGTGCAATCTTCGTATTATTCATAAGTTCCCGCTACCAGTAATACTCTGATCAAAATAATCAAAATCGTGACCAACCCAATCCTTATGAGCAGTGGATCCTTTAAAAACAGTAATATAGGAACTACTATCAATCCGGCAACAAACGTAA
The DNA here is from genome assembly GCA_016935115.1 of Candidatus Omnitrophota bacterium. Taxonomy (GTDB): domain Bacteria; phylum Omnitrophota; class Gorgyraeia; order 2-01-FULL-45-10; family 2-01-FULL-45-10; genus CAIMPC01. The sequence continues at coordinate 109,014 of JAFGRN010000002.1, forward strand.
CTTTAATGACAAAAAAAGCCTGCGACGCAAGCATCAACCATCTTGAATCCAAAGGAATAAAAGATTCGATGACACTACTGACCCAAAGCACGAAGATAACGATAGAAAAATAAGCGAATATGTCCCTGAGAAATCTATCTGTCTTTGCGGTTTTTATGCCCATATCATTACCGGCGTAAACTTTTAAAAAACATAAATTCTGCTGTATCCCGCGGCCTGTCTAGCTGAGAATTAACAGCCAGCCTGGCCTTTTCATCCTGTTTTGTTTTCAGATAAACATTTACGAGGTCATAATAAGCTATCCCATTATTTTCTGGCCGGAACTTCAAGGCCAATCCCAGATATTGCTCCGCTTCTCTATATTCATGGCTCAACAGCAAAAATCTACCTCTGAGATAGGGATAATAATAAAGAAAAGGGTGATGGTATTCAATCCAGGGATTTGAATGTAAATATTTTCTAAATCGATTAAACAATTCATCAATATCCTCGAAGCGACGGAAAGAAAGTCTATACTCCAAAGCAACCACATACTCTTGCAGAGATTCTGGATGGTCTACTCCTTCCATGTACTCTGAAAGAATATTACGCATTTCCGATTCCGGAATGTTCAATCTCTCCCCCAATCGAAATATAAGGGATAATGAGTCAATTGCGTGTAAATACCGCCAACAACGCAAAGGATTAACGTTTACATTTAAAGGAAATTTCTTAATCACTATATTGTCATTATATCTTGCTTCACTTTCAAGAAGACGGATCAACATATTAATGGCATCTTTATACCGAGCCGAGGCTATATGCATGGCCGCGAGTTTATCGTAACTGTTTTGCGCAGGAATTTCCTGCGGCTTCGGTCGTCCTGTATCCATAATTTGTTTTTTATCATAACCGGGAAACTCGATAAAAAATAATTTGAAATTTTGGAAAATAAGCACAGTCCATCCTATGAGTATATATATTGCAAGTATGGGCACGAGTTTTTTCATTCTACCCTTTTGTTTCTAACTAGATATTTCAAAGCCAACCCATAAGTGGAGAAATAAAGCAACCAAACTCCTATAAAAATACCGCCATGCTTATTAAAATTTAAATACATATCGGCATATGCTATATGGTCATTGAAAAAATGGCTGACAAGCCTGAAAATCCTGAAAAATATACTTAGCAATGAAAATCCGTGCATAAAAACGTAAGAAAATATAAACGTAACACCAAATATTTTATCCCTATATATCATTAGCATCCAGATATTAAAAATGATAGCCGGTAAAAGAAGAATATACCAGTACATCTCGGTTGTATGAGGCGAAACGTGAAACATTGCCAGGGAAACCGCTGCAAGGCCAAAGAGATATCTATTCTTTTTCGTGTTTATTCTGAGCTCGATTGCCATGAAGAATAGGGCCAAAAAAAGACAAGCAGCATAATGTATTTTAATAAGCACATCTGCGCCAAAGGAACGATGGAATACAAAGTGAATGAATGCGTTCAGTCCGGCATCCCTGGTATCATGACCATAGGCGGCATTTCTCCCAATCGACGTGATTATAGAATTAAGCAGTTCCGGATTTAGATTTTCCCTCCATAATATTACGGCACTAAGAATAAGACCTGTTATGATGGCGGCCATAACAAGCTTAAATTGCTTTTTATACGCAAAATAAAAAAGAAAGATTACAGGCAGTACTTTTATCGTTGAGACGAATCCGAGCACAATACCCGCAGATATCGGTTTCCCCTTCAAAAACAGGTAGAATCCGAAGACAATTCCCAAAATCTCGATAAATTCAGCCGGAAAACCCTGCAATACCCCATCATAAAAAGGTGCCCAATTAAAAATAACAACAATCAACAGTGTGGCAAATAATCCCCTGCGATCGTATAAATCGAACATGCCAAGCGATAACAATATAATGCAAATCACGCTTATATACGTAAAAATGATAAGCGTAAAACCCAGGAAGTTTGTCATGCATAAGGGATGAAAGACGGAATAATAAAACGTCATTGATACATATGGATGATTTAAAAGTGAGCAGGATACTGTTCTCAGTGGACCGGGAAGAAAATAACCGTTAATACCACTGAAAATGTTTCTGATTCCGTCGCCCGATATAGGCATAACAAAAAGCGGTAAAAACCAGCCAGAGTATACAGAGCGGACTAGAGTAGCCATTGAAAGCAAAATCACCGAAAAAATACCTAATTTTCTGATTAGAACATTCGATTCTGTGGTCTTATCAATATATCTCACGCTCATGCCTTTACTGCGATCCTGTTTAAAATCGTTATTTACCGTTTTTTGTCGCAACAAGCGACCAAAGAGTTTTATGCGTATTTACAAGTCGCTCAATATTAAGGTCATTCTGCTTTACCAAGCGCTTTATCTCCTGCTCGGTAAAATGATGTGATATCGGCGCGTGTATCAGATCAAAACAGGAGAGCCAGAGAATTTTAAAAGTGTTATGTGACCAGAACATCATATGTTCAAATAGTGGAAGTCTTTGGGCGGTTTTTTTTGAAACGCGGCACAGAGGTAAATAAAAGAGATGAATCAATAAATAAATGGCGGCGGCGGGCAATAAAGAGATAATTCTTTGAACAGACAACGGGACTTTATGTAGAAAATATTTTAAGGGCTCTATAATCTTGGTCATAATAAAATTATTTTCACGGCTATACACACAGATACCGACGATCCCTCCCGATTTTGTGACCCTGACCAATTGCGAAAAACCCAGCTTATGGTCCAGAATGTGTTGAAGCGCATGATCGCATATCGCTATATCCGCCATTTCGTTTTTTAAAGGACTGCGGCAGATGTCGCATCTCAACAACAGCATATTCTGCCGCCATTCGGGTATTAGTTTTGGGATGGAGTAAATTTCCGCACCGATCTCATTTATGATAATTTTCGATGGTCCGACTTTCGCTATGTGAAAAACCTCCCTACCCCTGCCTCCACAGGCTACATAAACTACCTTTCCCTCAACTTTTTTATTCGTGATAGGGATAAATCTCCAAAAAACGGCACTTCCGAACAAGTCTTCGGGATCTCGATTAAAATCGTCGGAATCAAAAGTTGATACATGCTCCCACTGATATTCCCAATTCTTGCTTACGAGAAGTTGTTTTTTCTGCCCGCATTCAAGGTTTTCCGCTTTACCGCAAAAATCTGTCTTTATGCCCATTTTTTCCATGCAAAACTTTTCTCGCTTACTCAAGTAATACGGAAGAACATTTTTACGAAAAAATACCCCAACACTGTCAATAACCGGATATTCCCTGCCGCATCTTCCACACCTTAAAATACCGTAATTTATCATATTGTTTTCGAACTCACAAAATACCGCGGCTAAATCACCGCGACACTCAATACATTCTAAAAGTCCTATATCATCTACGAGCATCTTAACGCCGCCCCCTTTACTCCTGGAACTATATAGTACTCCCCTATCTTTCCACCTCTGATCATCCTATTAAACAAATAAGCCAATTCTATCAAACAACGTAATAACACATTCTTTGTGAAGCGTGAGGCTGGAGTATCGCTAAAACCATATGAAACAACTTGCCATCCGTTTTTGTCCAGAAGATTGCTTATGCCAGTCCTAGAAAAATTCCAGGCATGATGGGGAAATCCAAAACATAACTTAAGCATCCTTTTGCCCATCGACGGGAATAAACAGGTAATAAAATAAGCCGCAATGTTGAAGATATCATAGTTATTGTTGACTCTCAGGTAAATAATGCCGTCATTTTTCAGATAGGCCCTTAACCTGTTCAATAATTTAAATCCGTCGGCTAAATGCTCAAAGCTATCCCAAAAAGTAATAACATCAAAAGGCTGACCAAATGCGCTGATTTTTTCCACAGGACTGAAGATAATCCTGCTCTGAAGTCCTGGCGGAATAATCTCTCTCATCGTATCATCTGCCTCTATGCCTGTAACATCATGACCAAGCTTAAGGCATTCCTGTAAAAATACCCCGTTTCCGCAACCTATATCTAAAATTCTCAGGGAACCGCCAGGTTTGATCGTTTCCAAAAATCTAAAAAATGATCTATACGGCGGGTAACATCCTGAGGATGTGATGCTACCGGAACTCATGTAATAGTTGGTTATACTATTGCTAAGTCCTTCCCTGGAATCAATAAGGCTGGTGTTTTTTTCAACTCGACCGGTATATCTAGCCCATTGGAGCCCACAATTTCTGCATATCAATATAGATCCTTCCTCGTAGCTATATTCATCGATCTTATTTTTGTCACAGCTCGGACATGGCTTCATAGCAACCTCCCAATCTATGCTGTCAGAAAAAGGAATCAAAAAAAGCCTTTAGGATTGTCATAAAATCGGAAAGGCGAATTCGTTTCAACTGTCTCCAGAAAGCGCCTGGACGAAAATAAAAACTTCTAAGAGCTCTTTTCTGCGTCTCTTTCAAGCCGGCACCGGTTTGTTCAGGAGTTACCCAGATAGGCTCATTTTTAGTATATGAAACATAAGCGGAATACCTTAACCATACGGACGTGTCTATAGAACCATCCGTCCTGATGCCTGTATCAATTTTTCCTTTATTCTTTAAATCCTCAAATATGTAAGATCCCGGATAAGGAGTTAATATGGAAAACTGCGCCATGTCCAGGGGTAACTTCTTGGCAAACCGGATGGTCTGCATCGAATCCACTGGAGATTCACCAGGCAAGCCTAAAATGAATAGCCCACCGACATTGATCTTTGTATATTTCTTAACCGTTCTTATCGCGGATTCCGCTTTATCCAGCGATATACCTTTACATACGCCATCAAGCAGTTTTTGGACACCTGATTCAAGTCCAAAATTCATATCAACACAACCCGCCGACTCCATAGCGGTCACCAGTTCTTCATCAATAAAACGGATATGCGCCTCACATCCCCATTTAAAATTCAGCTTTCTACTTTTTATTTCGTCACAGATTTCAAGAATGCGCTTCTTGTTGCTTATAAATAAGGAATCCATAAAAAATATATAGCCGGCATTATATCTACCGGCTAGGAGCTCCATCTCATTCACAGCCCTGGTAACGGGATTGAACCTTTGCCGTTTGTTATCGTGAACGACACAAAACGTGCATCTGTTGGGGCAGCCACGCGAGGTACACATATGTTTACTGACTTTTCCGTGGGGTGTCCTATATAACTTAAAATTGCTGACGGCTCCGATATCATATAGATGCTGGGGCACCAGGTCCCTGGCCGGTAACGGCAATCTCGACAGATCCTCGACTACAGCCGGCGGCGTTGTCGTTAAAAAATTTCCGTTATCGAGAAAAGAGATAGAGGGAACATCATGTAATTTATGCCTTTTAGCAATAGAATCCAATAGTGCTAAGAAGGGGTACTCTCCTTCGCCATGGACCACGACGTCACAGCATCGGTTCCTGAGATACTGCTCTGCGTATACGCTCGCATGTATGTTCCCAAATATGATCGGAACATCTGGCATTTTAGTCTTGAGCTCTTTGCCAAGATTGTATAAAAAACCGCCGTTCGAGGTAAAAGAGGTAAATCCGATAACATCCGGATTTATTTGGCTTATGCGCCTTTTAAGTCCTTCGGCTGATAAACGTTCCGCGTAGGCATCTATGACCGATACTTCATACCCCGCATTTCTGGCCACAGCTGCGACATAGAGCAGGCCAAGCGGTTCAAGATTGGAAATAAACGCCGCGCCACCACCTATAATGGCCGTTAAATCATCCGGAGGATTGATTAAAAGTACCTTCATTTCGGTAATTTAATTAAGTACCATGTCTATAATATATGTCTTTTTCTGCTGAATTTCATAATAGGACCTTTTATCCATTTCGGCCAGGAGGCCTATTAAAATGGTTTGCGTGCCGAGTAATATTAACAGCATGGTCAATAACATAAGGGGGAGCAGATTTATGCCCGGCAAACCTACTATATAACGTTCGTACAACGAAAACAGCCCGACCGCCGTTCCCAGCCCGATACTTGCTATGCCGAAACCTCCGAAGAAATGTATCGGTTTTACAGAATAGTCGGACATGAACTTTATCACAAATAAATCTAAAATAACGCTCGGAACTCTTTTTATGCCATATTTGGATCTTCCTTTTCTTCTGGGATGGTGTTTTACGGATAATTCCGTAACCCTACCGCCTTCCATAGCGACAAGCGCAGGTATGAAACGATGCATTTCACCGTAGAGATGGATGGATTTTATGAGTTTTGTTCTGTAGACTTTTAAAGTACAGCCATAATCATGCAGATGGACCTTTGAAAACCACGAAATCATCTTATTAGCGATATAAGACGGGATCTTTCTCATGATAAATGAATCTTTGCGATAACGTCGCCAGCCGCACACCAGGTCAAAACCCTCCTCCAGCTTCGCTGTCAAAGCCGGTATATCGCTGGCATCATTCTGCATATCACCATCCATGGTCGCTAAAACATGCTTCGTGGCCGATTGTATTCCAGCCATCATGGCCACTGTCTGTCCGAAATTCTTGCTAAATTTTATAACCCTCACCTTCTTATCATCACGGCTCAGTCTTTCCAGATACTCAAAACTGCCATCCGTACTGCCATCATCGACAAATATTATTTCGTACTCATCATAAGATCTGTCCAGAACGTCTCTTATATGCCTGTAAAGCACATCTAGATTTTCTCTCTCGTTGAATATGGGTATCACCAGTGAAATATCCCTGGCGGGCACGCTCTTGATTTCCCCGTTATCGCGTATATCAATAACCATGGCTAATCTCTCCCTTATTCTTTTTTATTTGGGCTAATTTTTTGGATATACTACAACCTAAAATAATTCACTGTCTTCGACAGGCCTTGCCGCAGTGTCACTTTCGGTTTCCAACGAAGCATCTTCTTCGCCTTTGATATATCCGGACACCTGACCTTAGGATCATCTATTGGCAGGGTTTTATGAACAATCTCGCTTCTTGAGTCAGCCAGTTTTATTATCAATCCCGCAAGTTCCAACAGAGACATTTCATCAGGATTGCCTATATTAACCGGTTCATGCTCTTTCGACATTATGAGCCTGTATATGCCATCGACAAGATCTGTCACGTAACAGAAACTCCTGCTCTGCCGGCCCGTCCCGTATATTGTAATGGGCCTGCCAGCCAGAGCCTGGCATATAAAATTAGGTATGGCGCGGCCGTCATTGCGGCGCATCCTGGGCCCGTAGGTATTGAATATGCGAACGATCCTGGTATCGAGCCTGTGATAATGGCGGTATGCCATCGTCATGGCTTCGGCAAACCTCTTGGCTTCGTCATAGACTCCGCGCGGGCCTATGGGATTCACATTGCCCCAATAACTCTCCGGCTGCGGGTTAACCAGGGGATCGCCATAGACTTCGCTCGTCGAAGCCAGCAGGAATTTGGCCCTCTTTACTCTCGCCAATCCAAGGGCATTGTGCGTGCCAAGGGAGCCGACTTTGAGGGTCTGGATCGGATATTTCAGGTAATCCGCCGGGCTGGCGGGAGAGGCAAAGTGCAGGATGTAATCCACCCTGCCCTTGACGTCAATATAATCCGACACGTCATGCCTGATAAACTCGAAATCCCTGCTATTCAGGTGATGCCTGATATTCTCCAGCTTCCCCGTGATGAGATTGTCCATGCAGGCAACCCGGAAACCCTTCTCAAGGAATAGATCGCAGAGATGAGACCCTATAAAGCCCGCGCCGCCTGTTATGAGAACTCTCTTCTTATGTTCCATTAATATATTCTATCGCCTTCTTTATCATATATTTCGATATTCAGCGATTCTAGTAACGGCCGCAGCTTTTCATTGTTATACACCTTCATAATGACGTCTCCCGAACCAATCTCGGTAATATTAAAATCACTGTAACTGCCATTATTATACTTCCTGAGCACAAAGTACTTAACTACTGGCGGCTCCGGGTGGGGGACGGGAACCTGTATGCGCTCAATCCGCACCTTGTTCTGCATTCTTAAATATATGGTTCCCGCCTTGAATCCGATCCAGAATACAATGAGATAAACACCTAACAGTATAAGCGTAATCTTAATTTTTTTAGCCATATGCCCCCCACGTTATAAACTACCCATATCATAAACGAAACTATAAACAACCGGAGAAAATCCCGGGACATTGTGATCGAGTATCCGAATTGAGTCGGCAAAAAGAGAGCCGACAAAAGAAACAGATTTGCTGCCAGGTCGCCAAAATACGTTTTCGCGACCCTGAAAAGCATGTATACGCTCAATATGCTCAAGCACACATTTAGGATCCTAATCCATATGGTAGCGTATCCCAGCACAAGGTATATTACCCCTATCATATACACATGCACAATAGACTCGCCTGTGATGCGCGGCAGATTTCCCTGATGGGTCATAAACACGCTTAAGAATGCCGCCTGAACCTTCTTATCGGCGGGCACCAGATCCCAGGAAATAGAATCCTTCCCATATCCCTGAAGCAAAAGATCGATGTACCTGCCCTTCATCGAATAAAAAATACCGTCCGGCACCAGGGGGTCTTCACCGGTGACATTGACGTAGATATCGTATGCCGAAGCCATAATAAGCCTCAGCAGAAAGACTATGATTATGAGTTTTTTGTAATCCAGCCCGCTAATCCGGCTGCGCCAATCAAAAGATATATCAGTTCGCATGGCATCCCGTGTCTTATGAGCGCTTCGACCACTGAATCATATATACCGATCTGAAATGAAATCATGATGAAAATAATCAATAAAAACCAGGTCCTCCCGAAATACCGGACGGCCCCGTACAGAAAAAATGGAAATGCCACCAGGTTCAAAACAACCTGCGGGGTGAACGGGCTTATAAACACAGGCTGGAACAGGATATTAAACACGCTGTTAGCCAGGATCTGCGCCAGCATCGCAAGGGGTATCGGTTCCATCAGCAGTTCCTTCAAATAACTGCCTGTCGGAACTAAAAAATAGTGCTTGGCTGTTACCTCGAGATTTGAAATATGGTGGAGAAAGCGCACCTGAATACCCGCCATGGTTCTGTCTGAAATCACCTCGAGGGCGCGGGTAACCATACCGGAGGATAACGAAAACCCTATGAATAACACTACCAGCGCAATCAAAATACAGCTAAATGCGTTTCTAACAAATACCTGCTTCATTATTTTTTTATCTCCAGATGGGTACGTTAGGCTGTTCACAGACGAACGTACTCCAGCTTCACCAGGCCGACAATGATCTTTTTAAATTTAACATGATCGAATAACTTATAATATAAAGCCCTGATCACTTTATACATCCTCGAAAGATCGGAGGAGCCCGGCTTTATCATGACTTTGAATTCCGGATCTCTTGGCCTGTAGCCGCTGATATTGTACTCGGGGAGTTCTATAAAACGCTTATTATCGATAAAGTACCTGCTCCAGTCCAGCTTGTTATACATATCCAGGCTCATTCCGAAACGCGTCTCATCGTTAAATGCAAGCTTCATCAGCCCCGTATATTCATAGAACCTGTAAAACCTTCCCATGGCATTCATATCGGATGCCTGATCGTCGAATATGAAGGTGGTATTATTTTTCATGACGCTGCTGGCCCTGAAGTTCTCGACCAGAGACAGCTGTTTAAACCAGTCCTTTTGATAGTCCACATAGGCCTTAAAATTCACCGAAATGAATAACGCTATCATCAGCGAATATAAAAAAAGGCGAGCATGAGAACCCCATCTCAACCTATTGCAGAAAAGCCTCATCCCATAATATAGAGCCAGGCTGAATCCCAGAGGCAGTAAGAGCTGATTACGGCTATCCCAATCGATGAACCTCGGTATATGATCAACCGCAAGATACGGAAATGCCGCGGCAAAGAACAGTATGAGGCCCAGAAAAAATAATTTTATATCACTTTTCCCGCTCAGCGCTGCCGCAATTACCGTTTTTGACAAGAACAGAAATACGGCAAAACCAAAGATGATACACAGGCACGCGTTTGAGAGAAACATGTTGAAAGCGTTGTTAATTACGGCGACAAAGGAGTCATTGAAAGCCTGTATCGATCTTATCGGCGCGGATAAGACGGAACTCAAAGCAATATTGTTATGCCAGGCATAGAAGTCGCATGGCTTTAAAAAAACGTTTTTCGCGATCCAAAAAGCCGGCGCTATCACCAGAAAATCCGTGTATCTCAACATACCGACAATAAATTCTCCCGGCGTCCCGATGCGGCCTCTTTCTTTATACAGAATGAAAAGAATAATCGATACCATATAGAGAACAAGCAGGGAATTGGTGCAAAATGAAATGATAAATATGAGAAGGGTGGCCAGCCTGAGCATGATACCGCGAGTCTTAAAATACCTGGAAAATAACATAAGGCCCAGGAAGAATGCGAAGTAACTTATCGCGTACGTAAAGGCGCATAAAGCTATCCGGGCAAAATTTACAGGAAGGATCGCGAATAATAGAACCACGGACAGTCTGGAGCCATCATCCATCTCTTTTATCTCTTTTAGCGTTTTATTCAGGAACAAAGCTGACAGAAGAAATAAAAAAAATACTGCCAGCCTGGGTATAATCAGGGAATCAAAGGAAAAAATGGAGGAGAAGATGTATCCATCCCATGGGTTACCATATGACTTCGTCATGTTCATTATGGCCGGCTTCGCCACATGGTAGAAGCACCACCCGTCGATATACACACCGTCGTTGAAGAGCATGATCCCGTAGGCAAGGGAATAAAAAAGGGATATTATGAAATTTTCGCTCTTGCAGATATATTTCAGGATCTTCATGGCAATCCTATTTCTTATTCACCCGGAACCACTCAACCGTGCGCTCGAGCCCTTCCCTGAACCCTGTGACTTTACCTATCTTAAGGAGCCGCTTCATCTTCGATATATCGGCGCGCGTCTTACGCACGTCTCCGCTTCTCTTCGGAGCGAATTTTGCTTCTATATCAGTACCGAGAATCCTATTGAGCTCATTGACTATGCCTATGATGGGTGTCGTCGCGCCGCATGCGATATTAAAGACCTCTCCCGATATGCCGGGCGTTACGCAGGCCCTCAGGTTTGCCTCAACGACGTTGCCCACGTATGTAAAGTCCCTCGACTGCTTCCCGTCCCATTCGACAACCGGCCGCTGGCCCTTGGCCATGGTAAAGAGAAACGCCGGGATCACGGCAGAATATTTCGAATCCGGATTCTGTCTCGGGCCGAAGACATTGAAATACCTGAGCGAAACTGTTTCAAGGCCGAATGTCCTGGCAAATACGATACAGTAGTGCTCCGCGGCTAATTTCGCCACCCCGTAAGGAGATATCGGCGAAGGCGTATCCGTCTCTTTCTGCGGGAAGTGCTTTGCGTCACCGTATGCCGAACTCGACGATGCATATACCACCCTTTTTACCTTATGGTCGCGCGAGGCGGCCAGAAGATTCAGCGTGCCGCGGACGTTTATATCATTGGTGGTGAAAGGGTCGTCGACCGATTTCGGAACCGAACGGAGAGCCGCCTGATGGATCACATAATCCACGCCCTTAAGGGCCTTTTCGAGGTCCTTCCTGTCGCGTATATCACCCTTAATAAGCCTGATATGCTTAAGAAATGGTTCCAGGTTCTCCATCTTGCCGGTGAGAAAATTGTCGAGGACTGTAATTCCGTCGACTTTAGGGACAGTCCCCACCTTGTGAAAACTACCGTCTGGGGACAGTCCCTTCAATCGGACAAGCTCCTCTACTATATTCGAACCTATGAAACCCGCGCCCCCGGTAACGAGATATTTAGCCATGTTTTTAAAGCCTTATTATTTTGCCGCGCTTGACGGTATTTTTCAGGACATTCCTTGTATCTATTATCAGCTTCGAGTTCTTAACTATGAAATCGTAATCGACCGCCGTATGGTCGGTCACGATAATGACGCAATCGGCGGACCTGAATGTCCCCCTGGAAAATTTCGAACAGTGGAGATTGATATTGTGTATTTTAAGGTACGGGAAGAAGGGGTCATAATACGAAACGTCCGCGCCCTTATTCACCAGCATCTCTATTATCTCCAGGGCCGGGGATTCGCGCAGGTCCTTCACGTCTTTCTTATAGGCCACTCCGACAATGAGCACCCTGGATCCGTTAAGCGCTTTCTTCTCTGAATTAAGGCCTTCTATAGTCTTGCGCACCACATATTGCGGCATCTTTGAATTCACGTGCGAAGCAAGGTCTATGAAGCGCGCCTCGAAGCCGTGGACACGGGCCTTCCAGGAAAGGTATATGGGATCGACGGGGATGCAGTGGCCTCCTACGCCAGGGCCGGGATAGAACGGCATAAAACCGTACGGCTTAGTCTTCGCGGCGTCGATCACCTCCCAGATATCTATCTTAAGCTTGTCGCACATAAGGAGTATCTCGTTAACCAGCCCTATATTCACTATCCTGAAAGTATTCTCCAGAAGTTTTACCATCTCCGCGACCCTGGCCGAAGATACCGGCACAACGGTTTCGAGCGCCTGTTCATAGAGGGCCCTGGCCATTTCCGTCGATTTGGCCGAAATGCCGCCTATTATCTTCGGAGTATTCTTCGTATCATATTTCGGGTTACCGGGATCGACGCGCTCCGGAGAGAAAGCGAGATAGAAATCTTCCCCTTCCTTTAAACCGTCCTCTTCCAGCACGGGCAGCATGACCTCTTCGGTAGTGCCGGGATAAGTCGTGGATTCCAGCACGATGATCTGGCCGGGTTTCATGTACTGTTTTATCTTCTTTACGGCTGAGACTATGTAAGAGACATCCGGCTCCCTGGTCTTGTAAAGCGGGGTGGGAACACATATTATGACCGCGTCGAGCGCCTTTATCACGCTGAAGTCCGTCGTCACCTCAAACGACTTATTGCGGGTCACCGCCGCAAGTTCGGACCTGGGCACATCGAGGATATAAGACTCCCCCTTCTTTATCTTGGCGACCCTTCCTTTATCTATATCGATTCCATGGACTTTGAATCCGGCTTTCGCGAATGTCACTCCGAGCGGCAACCCGACATACCCCAGGCCTATTATACCTATCTTTGCTTTCCTGCTAAGTATCCTCTTCTTCAATTCTTTCAGCATGAAACCTCTCTTTTTAGATTGCTTCGTCAGCGAGGAAGCCATCTACAGCTTCCTCGCAATGACGATCAGTTTAATAGATATCTTTTTAACGCGTTTTTCCATCCAGGCATCGCATAACCTGTATATTTACGGAACTTCGAATTATCCAGCACCGACATGGCCGGCCTCCTGGCCGGACGCGAAAGTTCCCGCGAACTTATAGGCAGGACCTTCGTATTCATCCCGGAAATCTTTAATATCGACTTCGCGTATCCGAACCATGAAACCTTGCCGGAGTTCGAAACATGATAAATGCCGTAGATCGTAAATCGTGGATCGTCGTTCGTAATTATGCCCAACAACGCGTGTATGGCCTTTGCCAGGTCCTTAGTATAAGTCGGGGAACCGACCTGGTCTTTTACTACCCTCAATGGCTGTCCGGCTTTTGCTCTGGCCGCTATCGTATCTACAAAATTCTTCCCGCGCTTCCCGTACAACCAGCTCGTCCGCACGATCAGGTATCGTTTCAGTATTTTGGCAACATACTCTTCGCCCCTGAGCTTTGACCGGCCATAGACACTCAGTGGGCCCGTCCTGTCGGATTCCGAATAAGGGCCCTTCTTCTTTCCGTCAAAAACAAAGTCCGTGCTGATATAGATAAGGACCGATCCGGCCTTCCTGCAGGCGGCCGCGACATTCTTCGTTCCGGCCGAATTTACCGCAAAAGCCTTTTTGCGGTCAAGTTCGCAGCCATCGACATCCGTCCATGCCGCCGAATGGATAACCGCGTCGGGCCTGGCGCGCGCTATGGCATTTCCGACGGATCTCGCGTCGGTAATATCGGCCCTGTAAAACCTGCCCGGAGCCAATCCGGGACCTCTTACGAGATCGAGCCCGGCCACATCATAGCCGGATCTGAGCTCCCGGCAAAGATCCGCTCCGAGCATTCCGCTCGAACCGGTTATCAGTACTTTATATCTTTTCGGCACTTTACTAACCGGCCCCACCATGCTTTATTATTCCTGTACCACTCAACAGTAAGTTTAAGCGCGGCGGCAAACTCATAACGCGGTTTCCAACCGAGCGCTTTCATCTTGGAGATATCGAGAGCATAGCGCTTATCATGGCCCGGCCTGTCTTTCACAAACTCTATCGAGCTCTCATCCTTACCCAGTATTCCCAGCAGCATCCGCGTAAGCTCAAGATTTGTCGTCTCTCCTCCGATACCAATATTGTAAATATTACCCGCCAAGCCTTTGTGAAGCACTGTATCTATCGCCTCGCAGTTGTCCGTAACGTACAGCCAATCCCTAATATTCATTCCATCCGCATAGAGGGGGACCTTCTTGCCCGCCATGAGATTTGTAATAAAGAGCGGTATCACCTTTTCTGGATACTGGTAGGGCCCGAAATTATTCGAACTGCGCGTGATGGCCACCGGCAGTCCGAATGTCGTAAAATAAGACATCACCAGAAGATCGGCACCGGCTTTTGTGGCCGAATACGGGCTGCGCGGCTCCAGCAGGTCCGTCTCTTTAGAATATCCGCGCTCAACGCTGCCATATACTTCATCAGTGGATATCTGGAGGAATAATTCCACGCCGGACATTCTTGCCGCTTCCAGGAGCGTATGGGTCCCGAACACATTGGTCTGCACAAATACGCCCGGATCCTTTATAGACCTGTCGACATGCGATTCGGCCGCGAAATTGATGACCACGTCTGAATCGCGCACCAGCTTCCCGGCCAAAGCCGCGTCCGTTATATCGCCTTTCACGAAACTGTAATTTTTATGCTTCTCTATGCCTCTCAGATTTTCGAGATTTCCGCAATACGTGAGCTTATCCAGGTTCACGATCCGGTAATCGGGATATTTATCTATCATGTACCTTATAAAATTGGAACCGATAAACCCGGCTCCGCCCGTAACGAGGAGTCTCTTCATATCCTGCAGTTAGCCTTTTTTTTCGCCACAAGATTATTTGCCCTTAAAAGGGAATCGAAAGTCCCCGCGTCGGTCCACCAGCCGTCGAGATAGCTGTATTCCAGTTCGCCGCGCTTAAGATAGGCGTTATTTACATCCGTTATCTCAAGCTCCCCCCTGTGAGACGGCTTCAGGGTCTTTATGATATCGAATACCCTGGAATCATACATATATATCCCCACGACGGCGTAATCGGACTTTGGTTTTTTCGGCTTCTCTTCTATCGAAGCTATCTTCTTCCCCCTGAAACCTACCACGCCGAACCTGTGCGGGTCGTCGACCTTTTTTAACAGTATGCGCGCGCCCCGCGGCTGTCTTTCAAACTCCCTGACCTGGCCGGAGATGCCCTTCTCTATGATATTATCCCCCAGGACCACCACGATCTTGTCATTGTCGGCAAAATGCCTCGCGAGCCCCAGAGCCTGCGCTATGCCTCCCTCGCCTTCCTGGTAGGTATAGTTTATGTGTTTTAATCCGAACTCGGCGCCGTCGCCCAGAAGGCGCAGGAACTCTCCCGCGTGCGATCCGCCCGTTACGATCAGGATATCCCGGATCCCTGCGTCTACCAGCGTCTGGATCGGATAGTATATCATCGGCTTGCAGTATATGGGCAATAGATGCTTGTTCGTTATCTTGGTGAGCGGTGAGAGCCTGGTACCAAGCCCGCCGGCCAATATTACCCCTTTCATTGCCATAGGCTACTTCCTCCAGTCATAGGGTATGTCGTTTTCGTAAGCATCGACCCTAAACTCATCCGCATCTTTGCTGTTGTACGGCAGGGTTACGGTATTTATTACTACCGCTTCGGAATCGCTTACGCATTTGAAACCATGATAGATCTCTTTCGGAATATGCACCAGCATCGGGTTCTCCGGGCTGATAACAAAGTCATTCACCTCGCCGTAAGTGGGCGACTTTTTCCTGGCATCAAATAACGCCAGGCGCATCGTTCCTGATATGCATGTGAAGTTATCATCCTGCTTTTTATGGTAGTGCCATGCCTTGACTACGCCCGGAAACGCTGTCGTCATATATACCTGGCCGAACTTTTCGAAGATGGCATCGTCGCACCGGAGTATCTCCATGAGCCTCCCGCGATCGTCCGTTATGACCCTCAGCTTCTTGACCTTAACGCCGTCTATCACTTATCTCCTCCCCATACCTGTGTATGTAAAACCCAGTTTCTTGACCTCCGCAGGTTCGTATATATTCCTGCCATCTACCATGGCAGGCTGTTTCATAAGTCTTTTGACCTTTTTAAGGTCGAGTTCCTTGAATTCACTCCATTCCGTGGCGATAACCAGGCAATCGCAATCTTTAACCGTATCATAAGCGTCCCGGCAGAATTTAACGCTCTTCTTTAATATCCGGCGGGCCTTACCCATCGCGATCGGATCATACACTTTGATCTTCACTCCCTGCTGGCGCAGCATGGTAATGATATCAAGCGCCGGGGCATAACGAAGATCATCTGTATCCGGCTTAAATGACAGCCCAAGTATGCCGACCGTCTTTCCCGGGAGGTTCCAGGTTATGCCCTCTATCTTCCTTATGAGCGCCAGTTTCTGGGACTCATTTATCTTCTCAACTTCTTTCAAAAGCCCGAAATCGTAACCCGCCTTCTCCGATATTCTTATAAAGGCGGCAAGATCCTTCGGAAAGCAGAAACCTCCAAAACCGAGCCCGGCATTGAGAAACTTATCGCCTATTCTCTTGTCGAGGCCTATTCCTTTCGCCACTTCTGCCACATCGGCATTCAGCCTGTCACAGATATTGGAGATAGCGTTTATGAACGAGATCTTCATGGCAAGGAACGAATTCGCGGCGTGTTTGATTATCTCGGCGGATTTTATATCGGTAACCAGTATGGGGGCATTGAGCGGGCCGTATAGGGTGCGCAGAATGTCCGCGGCTTTCTTCGAGCTCACTCCCAGCACCACGCGATCGGGGTTCATGAAGTCCTCTATCGCCGTGCCTTCGCGCAGGAATTCCGGATTCGAAGCTACATCAAACTTCACCCTGCGCTTATTAAATATCTTTATCGTACGCTCAACCCATTCGCCCGTATTGACCGGCACCGTGGACTTCTCAATGACAAGTTTGTAGGACGTCATAGAGAGCGCTATCTCTCTCGAAACATGCTCTACCGATGAAAGATCCGCTTCGCCGTTATCCCTTGGAGGGGTGCCAACGGCTATGAATATGATCTCCGACTTCCTGACCGCTTCTTTTATGTCAGTGGTGAAAAAGAGCCTGCCTTTCCTTACGTTGCGCCTGACCAGTTCGGATAGCCCCGGCTCATAGATGGGCATGATCCCGGACTTAAGCTTCTTGACCTTTGTTTTATCATTATCGACGCATATGACCGTATTGCCAAGTTCGGCAAAGCATGCGCCGGTGACCAGGCCTACATAACCGGATCCGATTACGGAAATCTTCATTATCGGGGTACCTCCTGATAGGGGCAGATTATATCATAATAATAATATATAGCGCAAGAAGTAAGTCGGAAGGCAAAAATATCCTCACCTCCTTATCTTCCCATCGTCAGCCATAATCCTCGTTATGTTCGCACTGAAAATATCTCCCCTGCACTCAAAGCTGCAGGGCCGGTCTTTTGTTCAGGATAAAAAGGGGAACCTGCGGAACTCGGCCACTTGGAAGTGGCCTCATCCTCCTACGCCTTCAACACTTAGATTGTATGAGACTTCGGAGGACGCCTACAGTAATACTGCTGCGACATCCTCGGTTCTTTTTAACCCTTTTTATCCTTCTCAAAAGACCTGATATTTTCAATGTGCTCACTATAACTTCGGATCAT